>CAJXCW010000020.1 GCA_913051705.1 uncultured bacterium | reverse complement strand
AGGGCGGCAAGGGCGGCGGCGCGGGAGAGCGAGGCCGCGCGGTCTCTCCCGCGCGGGAGCGGGGCCGCGCGGGAGGCTGGAAGCGAGACGGGCGGGCGGCGGGCGACGGCCCCTTGGCGGCATTGGTACCAAACTCCAGCAACTGAACCAATATACAAGCGAGGCCTGGCGCATTGCTGCAGCGAATTCACAGAACGATACAATGTGGTGCGAGGTCGGCTTTGGGTCGGGCCAGAGCACCGCGGCGCTCCTTGCTGCCCACCCACGAATTAAGACACTGACGTTCGACCTGTTTCCTCTCCCAGCGACGGAGGCCAGCGGCAAGATGGGATCATGGACGGCCGAAAGCATGTCCTCGCAGCAGCACGATGCCATCCGGTTCATCTCGATGCGCTGGCCGCATCGCGCCAAGCGCATTGCCGGTAACTCCAACCACTCGGTGGCAACATTTGCTAAACTGCACCCAGGCTTCAAGTGCGACCTTATTTCGGTGGATGGCTGGCATGGCTCGCCTGAGGTATACGAGGATATCACCAACATGGGATTGGTCTCGCGCCCAGGCGCCCCGCTCTTCACGACTAAAGGCACGGTGGGATCCGGCTTAGGGTTGAGCGTCGTTCATTGTATTATCCAGCGTCATGGTGGCAGGATTACTGTGGCGAGTATCCCACATGAAGGCACTTCATTTACTTTATCTTTTCCCGTGTTTAATACATAATCTCAGCGCCCTAAAAACCCCCCTTTACCAAAAAGATCACCGTCGCCACCGTAATGATGCTCCACACGGTAGACAGAAAAACCGCATTCGCTGCAAATTCTTCTTCGCTATCAAATTCCATGGCAAGTAAAACTGTATTAATCGCGGTAGGATAACTCGTTGAGAGGACCAGAATAGGAGCTATGGTCCGGTCTATATCCAGGAGAATAACGAGTCCAAATCCCATAACCGGCGAAAGTAATAACCTACAGCATAAAGAAACGATGCTGACCTGCCAGGCATGGCTTATTTTTGTTTTGGCCAATTGAATGCCCAGGGCAAGCAGGGCCATGGGAATAAGGGCTTGCGTGAGGTATTCCAGAGGTAGCCAGATAAATGGGGGCATGTCGATCTCAAAGGATCGAATGCACCAGGCCAACGTAACCGCATAAATAAACGGCATCTTGAACATCTGCTTAAAAGCCTGTGCCGCGGATATATGTCGGGTAGATACAACAAAGATGCCCAGGGTGAAGATGAGGAAGTTCTGTACTGAAAGGATAATCGACTGTACCGCCAACCCTAAACCCGGGAAGGCCAGGTCGCTTGCCGGAAATCCGAAATTTCCGCTGTTATAATACATGACGGATAAATTAAACGCGCGTGTCATGTTCTTATTGTATTTGAGCACCCTGGCTACAAGCGCACTGAGAAGGTATAACAGGATCAACATGGCCAGGCAAAAGACGAGCGTATCCCAGATATAATCGGAGGATAACTCGGAGGTACTCAATGTGGTGATCAGCGTGGCGGGCATGATCAGGTACAACAGGGTCTTTGTCAGGACCTGCAGGTCAAAATGAGATTTTTTTTCAATAAAAAAGCCCATCCCGATAAGGACGAAGATGGGCACAATGATATCGAGCAGGATATGAGTCAGAGCCATTTGATGTTATCCACTAATCTCTTTCATCCAGAACCTCATACAGCCTGTCCGGATAATTTGTCAGCACCCCATCAACACCACAGGCGATGAGCCGTTTCATTTCTGCCTTATCATCCGCATAAAAAGGATTTACTTCAAGGCAATGGGTATGGGCATTTTTTACAAACGACTCATCGACCATCGCATTACCCGGTTGTAAAATGGTACATCCTATCGCTAACGAACGATCAATATACGATGCAGAGGGCCTGGTGGATAGATTACAAATCGACCATTCAGGCTGAATCTGCCTGACAAGGCACAACGTAGCTTCGTCAGAGGCTATAAAACATGACGTGAGCATATCGGAGGTTTCAAGCTGTTTGACGACAAGCGGTATTAATATATCCCGGTCGTGATCATAGGTTTTAATATGTATATTCAACCGGGTTTTTCTGCCGATCTGATGCAGGACTTCCTCCAGGGTTAGAAAGGATACGCCTTTAAAGCGGGCGTCCATCCAGGAACCGGCGTCCAATCGTTTAATCTCGGACAGGGTCATGTCGCCGACAGACCCGCTGCCATTGGAGGTTCGATCCACCGTGGCATCGTGAATGATAATCAGTTCATGATCCCTGGAAAGATGGATATCGAATTCTATCATGTCTACTTCCAGCTTCAACGCTTCCTCAAAAGCGATCGCTGTATTTTCAGGATATTCTCCTGAGAAGCCTCTGTGGGCAACCACTTGGATAGATTTCATATTGAATGGTCCTTCATGAGAAGTACAAAGTCGCTGGTCCCCGGCCTTCGCCGGGGTGACGAGCTGGGGATTGAAGGTATTTATCCCTCGGGCGGTGTAAAACGACCATCTGCCGCTGTCCAGCCGCCATCGACAAATAATAGGGATCCGGTAGTATAACTGCTGGCGTCGGATGCGAGATAAACAACGGCCCCCACCATTTCTTCAGGTTTTGCCCAGCGTTTCAACATGCTTTTATCCGCATAGGCATTATACCAGTCTTCATTGCTTTTTATCTGCTGGGTCAGCGGAGTGTCCACCACTCCCGGTGCGATTGCATTAGCACGAACCCCCTTATCTGCTAACTCAACGGCAAGAGCGCGGATCATTAGGACCACACCGGACTTAGTGGCTGCATACACGCCCTGCCCCGGTTCGACGACCTGGGATCGGATACTTGAGAAGACAATGACACTCCCACCGCCGTTTGCAACCATATTCCGGGACACCTCACGAACCAGCCGGAATGTCCCTTTTAGATTCAGATTGATCACCCGGTCGAATTCTTCATCTGTAATATCGAGAATCGGTTTTCTTACGTTGATGCCGGGGGTACTGACGAGGATATGAACCCGACCGATATGGTCCAGGCCACTCAGGATACTTTGCGGATCGCACATATCCAGGTGAATCGACTCTGCGGACCCATCGGTTTGGGTGATCTCTGAAGCACTTGCTTTTGCAGCTTCTGCATCTACATCAGCACAAATGACATGAGCGCCGAATTGCGCCAGCCCCATCGCCGAAGACCGGCCGATACCACTTCCGCTGCCTACGACAAGAGCTGTCCGGTCGGATAGGTCGAAAAGCGCTTTAAAATCGAACATATTTCCTCCAAGTTTTTAATTCTGAGTTCTGAGTTCCTAGTATTCAATCCCGTATCATGCTCGGAACTAGGAACTCAGAACATGATACGGGAACTTAATGAAGATTCGCTCCATAAAGTAGGACGAATTAAAAAACACCGCAAGAATAACCATGATGATAGATAGGTATTGACGATATATCATGATTTATTAATTTTCTATATTGAAACATGTATGTTTTGGATATGATCAAGGCGAAAAAGATATGCGGAAACTTTTTGTAGAATCATCGCTTCTCTTATGCATCTTGTGCACCGGATGTCTGCCGGAGAGAATTGACCTCAGCCGAGATATAGAGGGTCCACCTCTCCAGATGTTGATGCAGAAGACAGGCGCATCGCTGGAGCAATTCTCGCCGCCGAAAGGTAGTGGAGGCCGGATTATACATGAAACGCAGAAGTTATGGCACTACATGAAGGTTTCCACCAACACCCGGCTTGTTCTCATCAGAAGCCGGTATTCTATTTTGTTTAAGGTTCGAGAAACCATTATCGCCCGCTTCAATCATCCCCTGGGTACCATTGATGTGATGGCGGTGGATGATGATGTAAAAGAAAATAATGGTGTAAATCGAGGGCATATTAAATTTGCGACCGAAGTGGAAAGTCCTTCGCCCGGTACGGCAACGGGTGTCATATATCCATTTTTCCGCACAATAAACGGCGAAACCTTCCCGCCCTCCATGCAAATGATTCTCCCATCGGGTTTTGTCGTCCCTACAGGGTCCAATCTGGATCATAGAAAGAAGTACATGAAAGATCCGGAAGCCATTGAGATATACCGGGAAATTGCCCAGGGTTTATTTGAGTTCGGCATGAGAGAGGTCGTTTTGCCTGACAGATGATGGATCGTTTCAAGGGAGTGAGGATATGATGAAATCACTGTTGGGAGCCCTATGCTTGTGTTTGATCCTTATTTTGATGGCTTGCCGTTCTACCGTACAGGAGGCTTCTGTCATAATCGAAGGCGCTGAAGCAGAAAAAATAATGGCGCAGGTGGGTGCCGCGCTCGCGGAGGCAAAACCCTCTTCAGAAGAGGAAGGCCTGGTACTCAATCATCTCCAGAATCTATGGCATTACGTCCATGTATCCCGTAGCACAAATATCACGGTGACTCGCAAGTCGTGGATACGCGGTGGTAAACACATAGAATCCATATCTGCGGTATATGACGGGGGACCTTTTGGAATTATAACCATCAACACGCAGGATAATGACGCATCCGTCGCAAACGGCATTGAAGAAGGCACCATAAAATTCTCCGAACAGGTCGACACCCCGGAAAAAGGAACAGGCCACGGGGCCATGTATCCATTCGGGAAGAAATTGGGTAATCAGGAAGTACCGCCTTCGTTTCAACTTGAATTGCCGGGCGGCTATTATGTGCCCGCTGACGGGTTACGGGATCCTCGAAAACGCTTTATGAAACACCAGAACTCGATCGACCTGTTACAAGCCCTCTGCCAGGATACGGCTGATTTAGGATTGCGGGTTGTTGTCTTTGAGAAGGAGTGAGAATCAGGTGGTCCGTATCCAGTCTTCGTTGATGCCCAACCCGAAGCCCGGTTCATCTGACGGGACCACATATCCATTTTCAGGCATAGCCATGCCCGGCCATGGTTTTACCTCCTCCAGCGGAATACCCGGATCGGTGCCGAGCCAGTATTCAGCCATAGGCGATTCAGGCATAGCAAAGGAAAAATGTTGTCCGAAGGGCGAGTTAGCGCCGCCGTGGGGTATGGTGGTGAGACCGGCGGCCTCCCCGATGATATAAATTTTGACCGCCTCGGTCAATCCGCCGCACCAGTTGATATCCGGCTGAAGCACGTCTACACACCGATGTTCTACCAGTTGACGGAAGGCATATCGACCGTGGTGATCCTCACCCGTGGCGATCGGCATCCAGGGGACCGCTCGCTTGAGTGCAATGTGACCTTCGAGGTCGGGGGGGATGAGTGGCTCCTCCAACCAGCGTAAACGGTAGGGACGAAGACGCTCAGCCGCCTGAATCGCAAAATCTACGTTATAAGACATGACCGGATTTATCATCAGATCGGCATCCGGACCTACCGTATCACGAGCCTGAGCCACTTTCTCTTCAAGCCGGTTTAATCCTTCCGTGCCCGAATCGTAATGCACCGGATTGGTAATTTTAAAGGCCGTAAATCCAAGCTCAATAGCCCAGTCCAGATCATCACCCGTAGCATAACACCGGATCTTGTCCCGGCATGGGCCGCCGAGTAAAGAATAGACGGGTTGATTTAACAGTTTTCCTTTGAGGTCCCAGAGGGCCAGATCGATCCCACTCTGTGCTACCGCCGCATGTCCTGCCGATCCCAGGCGCTGCATGGAGCGCCACATGAGGTCATTCAGGTATTCTGTCGCCAGACAATCTCGCCCTTCCAGAAGAGGAGCGAATATGGTCTCGATTACTGAGGCCACCGGCGGGCCGAACCCGCACCGACCCAATCCCCAGGTCCCATCCTCTGCAATCACCTGCACCCAGTTGACGCCTCCGCCTATTCCCGGCTGAGCGCCCGGCATTCGTGAAAACTCGGGATATTTATTCAAGGGTAACGCTCGAGGCGACTGCTGGCTCCAGGAGGGCCGCCGCCCTTTTGTTTTTGGTGGTGCATGTGGCCTGTCAATCTGGACAAGGCGTATGGATGATATATTCATGATAATACCAGGTGATACCAATGGTCATGTGAAATACCTTGTATCCCATTTCACAACGTATTGGTTTTGGATCACGATTCCTGATCAAATCAGTCGCCCGGCGATCGCCTTAATAGATTGAAAATCCTCGGAAACTAGGAGTTGGCCATAATCTTGAATATGTTCTATTTTCTTCCAGGCATGCCAGGGGTCCGTTTCGCGCCATCCACGCACCTGGGCTGAGACCAGGGCCCGTTCCGCCTCAACAAATGAAGCCAGCGTGGCTGTATCCCACCCCGGCATCGCGGAGGCCAAACGGGATAACCTATCGGTGATGAGATCGGCATATGCCTTGCCCAGTTCTGGCGATGAGCCTTGCTTGATTCGGTCATCTTTACCATAATCAGGATCGCGGTCAATCCGGTCCATAGCCACCAGGTCAGGCTGAAGATGCCAGAGCAGGGAAGTTTCACCGATACCGGCATGATCACCATGATATCCGCTATCCAGAGCAAGCCAGTATTCAGACGTTCCAAGGATGGGGATCTGCAACCGTTCCGTCATCCTCGCAGCGGTCTCCCGAACTACGATTTGCTGATTGTGCCCATAGTGACCGGTGAGCATAATGACCGCTCTGAATCCGAGGCGATGGAATTCACCACACAACTTCTCCAGCCAGGGACGCAGCAGATGATTGTCCCAGGTTGTTTCCGGTTCCATCTTGACTGTGGCGGGTTGATTCAACCCACCCATACCGCCATATAGCGGCGGATGAACGATGCCGCCTTTAGCCTTCTGTACGGCTGCGATACATAACGAATGGGCTTTGATCGAATCGAGTCCCAGCGCATTGTGGAGGCCATGCCATTCGACGGTTCCCAGCGGCAGGAAACAGACGGCTAAGGCCTCCATCGCTCTGTGAAACTCATCCGGTAACATTAACTCCCATTGGCAGGTGCTTTTCCGTAGAGTCACAGGTCAAGCCTCCTCATGAAATACACAACATGTTGATTTCACTCACGCGCGATGTATACATTGGAATAGATGATACTTCCAACGGTTCCATCCGGATAGCGTGTATACCCTTTCAGGCGGGGTTTACGTAATCCGAGGGAAAGGGGATGAAAGACAAAGGCGGCGGCGTAATTCCCCACCAGTATTTCTTCCGCCTGACGGTAAAGCTGAGTACGTCGGTCCGAATTCAATTCAGAACCGGCTTGTTCTACCAATCTATCAAACGCCGGATTCGACCAGTCGTGGCGGGCGGCGCCCTTGGGCTGTGAGTGCCAGGTCATATCGAGCATATTTCTGGGATCTACATAGTCGGCAACAAAACGAAGGAAGCCGAAATCCATCTCCCAATTATATAATTTACTCATATAAGCGGTCCGGTCAGCCGTACGGATTGTGACATCCACGCCAAGATTTTCTTTCAACATACTTTGTATGGCGACGCCAACCATTTTCAGAGACGGCGTCGGCGCACGAATCCACATTTCAGGCCGTGGAAACCCTCGTCCGTTAGGATAACCGGCTTCGCGTAGCAGTTTTTTAGCTTTCGCCGGATCAAACGCTTGATAGGGTTTCATCGCCTCGCCGTTATATTCCTTGAAATCAGGTGGCATCATGGAATAGGCCGGAACGGCGGTTTCTCTCAGCACGTAACGGCAGATAGCCTCCCTGTCTATCGCCCGTGCAAAGGCTTCCCGAACACGAATATCGTCGAACGGCGGTTCCAACATTTTAAAGAAGAGGTACCATGACGTCCGGCCGGGTGATTTCACCAGTTCTTTACCCAGAATGGGGTGACGCTGTATTCGGTCCAGATCATTAATGTCGACCACTTCGATATCCACTTCATCATTTTCATAGGCCAGCACAGTCGCCGTAGCAGCATCCCTGAAGGGGTGAATGACTTTTTCCAGGTAGGGTTTATGGGGCCCGTTATACATGGGGTCGGGTACAAAGGTCATGTGACTGCCGTTAACCCATTCGGACATTTTAAAGGAAGCGTTGGAGACGATATGGTCTACTTCCGTCCATTTCAAACCGTATTTTTCAATCGCCCATTCAGGCGCCGGATAGGCCAGGGCGAAGGAGGCGATATGAGGAAAATAGGGGGCGCTCCGTTCTGTTTCAATGATCAGCGTCAAATCATCCTGCGCCCTGAGGCCCAGTCGGGTGATATCTTTTATCGTTCCCTGACTGATCGCTTTCGCATATTTAATATCGTAATAAAAAAACGCATACGGATTGGCGTTTTTTGGATCAATCATCCGACGATATCCATAGACAAAATCATGCGCGGTCACCGGTCTGCCGTCACTCCACCGTGCGCCCGGCCTGAGGTGAAATGTCCAGGTCAACCCATCATCTGAAACATCGTAAGATGTCGCGGCGGCAGGGACCGGCTGCCATAACTCATCGCGCGTCAGCAAAGGTTCAAACGGCTGTAGCGTTGATTCACCGTCGTAGAGATTAACCTGAATATCCAGACTCCGCGGTTCGGGGCTCATAGACCGGAATATTTGTTGCGCAAGGGGCGCGGCATCCTCCGGCAGGGTGCGCCCGACGGAATTAACAATCCGGGCAGATAATGGATCACTAAGATATATCACGCCTGAAAAAACAAGCGCGCCCATTACAAGAAAGGGTACACCATATTTAATCATAACCATTCCTTTATCAATGCTATGGGGGAATAAGAGATCGGCGAACGTAGCCCATCTTTCTATAAATTAAAACCTATCTTCCTGGAGTAAGTTTCTCCCGACATGCGTCGATACCCCGTTTATCTTCTACTCTGGTCCGCAAGCCGCCATTATTTTTATTACCGATCCCGTAATAACAGACTCCCGGCGGCCGTTCCTGAGTCCGTTGATCACCCATCTCATCACGTAAGGTCAAGCTCTCCTGAGAGCAATCCAGAGCCTGATCGTAATGCCCTTGCTGTTGTGCCACCATCCCCAAATGACCGAGGGCGTCGGCCAGTGCCCATTTCCCACCAATGTCCCGGCATAGCTTCACGCTCTCTGCCCCCGGGCTCCTGCGCTTTCACAAGGTCACCCTGCCTGATAAAGCCAATCGTACTAAGCTGTCCGGCTATAGCCATTTCGCTACCTATCTCTCGTAGAAGTGCCAGATATTTTTCATGCATCGTGCGGGCTTCAACATAATCCCTCCGAGCCGCAGCCAACCTTCCCATCGCCTGGTATCCCGCGGCGATACCCCACTTGATTTACATGTTCTTTGCGATTTCCAGGCAGTATAAGTAATCCTTATAGGCGGCTTCATACTCCCCTACTCGGTTAGAGTCGCCCTGCTTAAAAGCCACATGAGACAGTTTGACCAAGCCTGTCACGATGTCCCCATCCCGTTCTCGCTCAATCGCTAATCGCTCTTCAAAGTGCCGTGTCGCCTCCGTGTAATCGCTCTGTTCTAATGCTATATTTCCTAACAGATCAAACGCACTGGCGATGTAGGGGGTATTATTTTCCTTGCGCGCCAACGTCAGCAGTTCTTCACCGGTAGAACGGGCATATACCGGATCAGATTCTGCTGTTGCCCAGGGCAGGGTGCTGAGTGACTTCATGATGCCGGCAGTATGTTGGTTCCTGATTGCATATGGTCAGCCAATCATTCCATGATGCTGTCACGCCGTCGCGTCTTCGTTGATGCGGGTCACCGTGCCGCTGAGCTCTTCGAGAGCCGCCACGGAGAACGGCGAAGGAACGGCTGGAAATTGGGCAATAAAGGTATCGAGAGCATCTTGGAGTTCGACTTTGCGACTCGTTACCGAGCGGCCGTCAAGGATTGATGGTTCCTTCAAACCGGGTCAACGCCAAGAAAAACTGTTCGAAGTATTGATTGATGCTAAAGATGTAATAAAAAACCTATTCTCCATGATTTAATCCGTCAAGGGAAACCCGAATTTCGATTCTTTAAGTTTTACTTGGCTCCTCCCTTCCTCTCTTTTTGAAATTTGGCCCCGATCCAATTGTTGAAAATTTCACCGTATCTGCTGTGCGGGATGATCCTGATTCGATGGAAAAGGCTTGACGGAGGCTGACCGAAAACTATACCTATTTGGGTTGGATCCCATTGCCTGTCACTGATCTTATTGTTGTCTCGGTTATATTTCCAGGTTCATGCCATGCTGATAGATAAACCCTTTACATTTGATCGGGTTATACGGATTGCCATTACAGTGGGTATTGTCTGGGGTATGCTCACCCTCCTTGCCTATTTAAGTGATGTGTTGATGCCTTTTGCCGTGGCACTTCTCCTCGCCTATCTGATCAATCCTCTGGTCTCATGGATCCAAAGACGAATACGGATAAAAACAAGGGTATTGGCTGTTTTATTAAGTTTACTTGTCATATTAATCATAGTTGCTGGTTTTTTGATTGTTCTCATCCCCCTGATCATCGCCGAGATTACCCATATGAAAAACCTGTTATCCGGCGTTATAGATACGGACCAGATTCAAGGGCAGGTATTCTTTTATGTTCCTGAGGAGGTCTGGAGTTATATCACGGGTTTTATAGAAAGTGAAGAATTGATTCAACTGCTGAACTACCAGAATGTTAAAGAATTATCTCAACAGATATTGCCGGGGGTTTGGGGGGTATTCTCCGGGACCATTAGCATTTTTATAGGCCTGTTAGGCATTGTTATAATTTTACTTTATCTTATCTTTATTTTAGTGGATTTTGAAGAAGTATCAGAAGGCTGGAAAAATCTGATTCCTCCACAGTATAAGACGATGATCATCGCCGTGCTGGATGATTTCACGTCGGCCATGCAGAATTATTTTCGCGCCCAGGCGTTAATCGCCTTTATTGTGGGGATCTTATTTGCGATCGGATTCTGGCTGATCGGCTTACCCATGGGCATTTTCCTCGGCTTATTCATTGGCCTTCTTAATATGGTGCCCTATTTACAAGTGATCGGATTAATTCCTGCGGGTCTGTTTGCTTTGATGTCTTCCCTGGAAACAGGAGAAAGCGCCTGGTTCATATTACTGATGACCCTTCTGGTCTTTGTGGTGATTCAGCTCATTCAAGACGCCGTGCTGGTACCAAAGATTATGGGAAAAGTGACCGGGTTTAATCCGGCGGTCATCTTATTATCTCTATCTGTCTGGGGTAAATTATTGGGGATGTTAGGGTTGATAATCGCCTTACCGATTACATTCCTTCTTCATTCCTACTATAAACGGTATATAATACCAATGGCCAAATGATGTTAAACAGCAAGCAGCGAAATATCAGGGTGCTTTGTGCATTGTACTTTGTGCTTAGCTAAAATCGTTTCATAAATCAACAATTGGAGAGGAAATTACACATGCGCAGATGGTTTATCCTGCTGATTATTTTCAGCACATTGTCGGTTATGCATTGCGGTCAGGATCAAGATGCGCAAAAATCCGGGGAAAATGTACCCACGTCTAATATGGATAGCGCGCTCCCGAACTATATGACCCCGAAAATTGTAGAAAGAGAGATCGACGTAGACGCCTTGCCGGCTACGATTAAAGATTTCCACGGTATTGAATATGTATTGATCCGTCCCGGTGAATTCAGTATGGGATCTGAAACTGGTGATCTGGACGAATCACCCGTACATACCGTCCAATTTAAATATCCTTATTATATAGGAAAATATGAAGTGACGCAAAAACAATGGACATCCATCATGGGCGAGAATCCGAGTATTTTCAAGGGGGATAATCTACCGGTTGAAACCGTCTCCTGGGATAATATTCAAGCCTTTGTTCGGAAAATAAACAAATTCGAAAAAGGTAATCTGTACCGATTGCCGACAGAAGAGGAATGGGAATACGCTGCTCTGGCCGGCACCGTCGATGGGGGCGTATCCCAATTAAATCGGATCGCCTGGCATGAAGGAAATTCAAGAGAAAAGTCCCACCGTGTTGGTCAAAAGGCACCCAATGCCTGGGGGATATATGATATGTTCGGCAATGTATGGGAATGGTGCCATAATGCTTATGCGCCCTACCGTGGTTCAGATATGGTGATGGAAGACGGATTTCGTGTGATCAACGGCGGTCATGCCACAAATAATATCGTAAAAGACAACCGTGTCCTGTTCCGCGTCTTTCGCGGCGGGAGTTGGATGGTCCCCTCCACGCTGATCCGCCCTGCAAACAGGGAGAAACGAAATGCGGATTATGCGTTTGACAACGTCGGTTTTCGTTTAATGAAAAAGGTGAATTAAAAGTCGAAATCAATGGTTCGTCATGATACAGCAGGCGGATATTGAGAAGACGCCTACGATAACAGTAGTGCAGAATTGGGCTTCCAAATTCAATAATCGTGAATAACCCCGTTTCTGGACATGTTATGATAGTCTACCGGGTACCATACAGAATTTGGCTGGTAAAGACTATAATCTTCTTAAATCAGACGCCAGGCATCCTTCATTGCACTTTAAGAAAATTGGTCAATACTATGCTGTCCGAATTGGCTTGTATTATCGCGCGCTTGGCATCGAAGCGCCTGATGGAGTACTTTGGTTCTGGATCGGTACACACGCCGATTATGATCGAATTATAGGATGATCTTAGTTCTTAACTTTCATGTTTAAAGAGAACGCAATATTTAAGAAGGCGAATCATTCGTACGATCACGTCACGCCGTAACCATCCCATATCTCATGCTCAAACTCGAATTCGACCGCGGCACCATCCTGGTGCATGGCGATCAGGCCACGATTGAAGACCTTGAACTGCCCGGCTGCGCCTTCGACCACCGGGTGGCGTTGTGTCGTGCGCCGGCGCGGTACTATCGGGATATCGTCACCCGATTGACAGAAGTCCATATTCCTTTCGAAGATGAAGCCCGCTCCTTTGGAAAATTGGACCTGGCCCTTCAGGTGGACCGCACGCCGTTTCCGTATCAGCAGGAGGCTATCGATGCCTGGTGGCAGGCCAAAGGCCGAGGGATTATCGTCTTGCCGACCGGCTCGGGCAAGACCTTTGTCGCTCAACTGGCCATGATGCGCGCCCGACGCAATACGCTCATTATCGTGCCAACCATCGATTTGATGCAGCAGTGGTACGGCGTTCTGTCCGGCCAGTTCGATACGGAGGTCGGCCTGATCGGCGGCGGTTATTTCGAAGTAAAACCAATTTCCGTGTCCACCTACGATTCCGCATACATTCATATGGAACGCCTGGGTAATCGATATGGGATGGTGATCTTCGACGAATGCCATCATCTGCCGGGCCCGTCGTATTTGATGACGGCCGACCTGACGCTGGCCCCGTATCGGTTGGGCCTGACCGCAACGCTCGAGCGGGAAGACGGGGGCGAAGAAAAGCTCGTTGACGCCGTCGGCCCTACCGTGTATCGCCAGGAAATAAAATCGCTGGCCGGAGAATACTTAGCCGACTATGAAACCATTAAAATCAGCGTCCGCCTGTCGCCGGAAGAACGGGAGCAATACCAGGCCTCCAGGGAGATCTACCGGGCGTTCCTCAGTCAACACCGTATCTCGATGGCCAGTTCGCACGGCTGGGTACGGTTTCTGACGATGACCTCACGTAGTGAAGCGGGCCGAAAGGCGTTTATGGCCTACCGGACGCAGAAGACCATCTCGCAGGGTTCGACTGCCAAGATGCGTGTCTTAGAACGCTTGCTGTCGCAGCACCGGCAGGACCGGATGCTGATCTTCACCAGTGACAACGAGACGGTGTACCGCATCTCCCGCCGTTTTCTTATGCCCGCCATTACGCACCAGACCAAAGTCAAGGAGCGGCATGCGCTTCTTTCCGGGTTCAACGCCGGAGATTATCCTTTTCTGGTCACCTCCCGTGTACTTAACGAGGGCATTGATGTGCCTGCGGCAAATGTGGCGGTCATCCTGTCCGGATCGGGCAGTGTCCGGGAACATGTGCAGCGCCTGGGGCGTATCCTGCGGCGTGCCAAAGACAAACATGCGATTTTGTACGAGCTCGTAGCCGAACGTACAGGCGAAGAGTACGTCAGCACCCGGCGGAGGCAGCATAATGCTTACAGGTGATCTCGTTCGCGTCCGGTTTCGTAAAGGCGTTATCCAGCCCCCCTATATTGTCCCCGAGGAGGAGGATCTCCTGGGATTGGCGAAAACGTTGATCGGTATTTTCGAACGCCACGTTGGATTGACCCGATATGAACTCGACGAAGAGTTGAAAGACTTTTTAGGCGCCGGGGCTGATTTCCTGGTGCATCGCGGTCTGAGTAAGCTGCTGCGGGATCGATGTGAATTCGAGATGGCTACGGATATAGAGCCGATTGAATTACGGCAGCGAGTCTTCTCTGCCGCCGCCGCCGCGTACCGCAGCACAGAGCAGGTACGTTTTGATCGCGCCACGATACTCGACGAGATAGCTCAGCAGGTGGAGCGAACCCCTCAAGAGATCGATGGCGTCCTGTATGCCGACCTGAAAGAAGCCGAGCTGCTGATCGAATTCAAAGGCTGTTCACCGGAATGGTTACTGCAACGCTACAACGTCGCCCTGGCCCAGGCTGTTTTGCTGCGTGCGACCGGCATGAATCTCGTGATTGAGGGCGAGTCCGTCACCCGGTACCGCGAGGTGTTCCGTAAGATGAAGTTTTTTCAACTGCTGCATGAAATCTACCAGGAAGGTTCCGGCAAATACCATATCCATATTGACGGACCCCTTTCGATATTTAAATCCTCCCAGCGATACGGCCTGCAGATGGCGCAGTTTCTGCCGACGGTCCTGCACTGCGCCAATTGGAAAATAGACGCCGATATTCTATGGGGCATCAAACGTCGGGAGGCCACCTTCCGGTTGACCCCAGCCACTGGCCTTCAGCCCATTGGGCATAGTACCGGCCAGTGGGTGCCTGAAGAAGTCGCCTGGCTCGAGCAGCAATTCAACAAGGTGAAGACCGATTGGAAAATCTCACCCGAGGCGGAAATAGTAAATTTGGGTGGTCAGGGTGTTCTGGCGCCCGACTATATCTTTGTGCATCAGCCTACCGGCATGAAGGTTTATATGGAAATCCTTGGCTTCTGGCGGCGTGGCGGCGTACAGACCCGTCTTGACCTGCTGAAACAACATGGTCCACCCAACCTGATCCTGGCCATATCGAAAGAGCTGGCCGTCGATGAAGAAGAGGCGGGGAATTTACCCGGTGAAATCTACGTGTTTCGCCAGACACCTATCGCCCGGAAAATCAATAAGATATTGGAACGCATGCGCGAGGCTCGCCCGGAAAAAAGCCCGCTCACCCTGGAATTGTTTGAATAACTGATGCTATGCATCAGCGCGTGTAGCAGGTGGTTTGTAGCCGGTGGTGTATGTTATTCTGATCCTCATGACGATCAGACCACCTACTACCCGCCACAGGCCATCCGCGCTGATGTTGCGCGGTCTTTGCGTAACATCAGCTATTAAATACAACAGGACCTTCAATTGTATATTATCTTACTACCCTGCCAATAATATCTGATGGAATAAGGATCTTCCATCTTTTACTCTGCACGCTGTACTTTCTTTTAACTCGGAACTCGGAACCATCTTATACTCTGCACGCTGTACTCTATACAACCAAAGGAGCTTACATCATGAGCCGGAAATTCAACCTGTTTTCACGTCGAGACATGCTGAAAATCAGCGCCGGAGCAGGCGCCGGATTGGCGCTGGGTAATTGGTCTGTATTTGCTCAAAATTCACAATCGTCGGGGTTGATTCAGCGCGCCATTCCTTCATCGGGAGAACGCCTTCCCCTTGTTGGTATCGGCACCGCCCGACGGTACAATGTAGGGACATCCGCAGAGGAACGCGCCCCGCTAAAAGAGGTGCTGAAACGGCTACCGGAACTGGGCGGCAAGCTGATCGATACCGCCCCCTCTTACGGCACGGCGGAAACCGTCGTCGGTGATCTGGTCCGCGACATCGGCAACCGGGACAGGCTGTTCATCGCCACGAAGGTACGTAAGCAGGATCTGGCAGACGCCAAAAAGGAAATCGAGCAGTCTTTCGAGATATTGCATACCGACAAGATTGATCTGATTCAGGTCCATAACCTGGTGGGCCTTGACGACGTTCTGCCCGTCCTGAGAGAGATGAAAGCCGCCGGTCGCATCCGATATGTGGGGGTGAGCACGTCCTCTGGTCGTCAGTACGCTGATTTTATAAAGATGATGGAAATAGAAGATCTGGATTTTATTCAGGTGAATTACTCCATGACGTCTCGTACGGCGGCTGAGCGTATCCTGCCCCTGGCCAGGGATCGCGGCATGGCGGTGCTGGTTAATCTACCGTACAGCCGGGGCCGGGTTTTCCAGCGCGCCGGGGATCGGGCGATACCGGACTGGGCTGCGGACTATGCGGATACCTGGGGTCAGTTCTTCCTGAAATACATCCTGGCTAACCCTGCCGTCACCTGCGTGATTCCCGGTACGGCTAAGATCAAATATCTGGAGGACAATCTGGGTGCCGCTCGTGGCCCCATGCCGGATGCCGCCATACAAAAACGTATGGAGCAATTCTACGATGCGCTGCCGTCGTAACCTATAGAAGGACGTTTCATCGAGGACCTCATGACCCAAATAACCGAGAAAGAAGTCGCTTCCCCGGATCAGTCGGGTTCGCCGATATATCGCCGTCTCCAGCGGCTGGTTAATGTAGAGCCGGAAGAGATCAAGGCGCTGTTCTGGGCGTTCAGTTATTTCTTTGCGATTCTGTGCGGCTATTATATTGTGCGTCCGATACGTGATGAAATGGGTATTGCCGGCGGCATCGAAAATCTGCCGTGGATGTTCACCGGCACCTTCCTGGTTATGCTGGCCGCCGTGCCGTTTTTCGGATGGGTGACGTCACGCTATCCCCGAAAGCAGTTCTTACCCTATATATACGGGTTCTTCATCTCCAATCTGCTGTTATTCTTCGGACTCTTTACCTCAGACATTACACACGCCTATGTAGCCCGGGCGTTTTATATCTGGGCGAGTGTATTCAATCTGTTTATCATATCCATCTTCTGGAGTTTTATGGCGGATATCTTCGACACGGTGCAGGCCAAACGCCTCTTCGGCTTTATCGCAGCGGGTGGTACGGCAGGCGCTCTGCTTGGTCCGATGCTTACCGCCCTGCTGGTCGTTCCCCTGGGCGCCGCCAATCTGCTGATCCTATCTGCGGTGTTTTTAGGTTGGCCCATTTTATGCTTCAACCGACTGATTGCCTGGAAGGAAAAACTACAGGCCGTATCACCTGATCAAAATGAACCGGAGAAGGAGACCGATGCGTTGAATATGGGCGGCAGTATATTCGCCGGTATCCATCTGGTCCTGCGATCCCCGTATCTGATGGGGATTTGCCTGTTGATCCTCCTTCTGTCCACGCTGGCCACGTTCCTGTATTTTCAGCAATTGCAGATCATACGAGACAATTTTTCAGACGGTTCGGAACGCACACGCCTCTTCGCTGCGATGGATTTTGTCACCAACGCGTTGACGATCATCCTGCAAGTATTCTTGACCGGCCGCATTGTAAACCGGCTGGGTACGGGATGGACGCTGGCAGTGATCCCTATCGGCCTGGGTGTCGGATTTCTGATTCTGGGTTTCTCACCGGTGCTGGCGGTGCTGATCGTCGTACAGGTGCTGCGCCGCGCCGGCAATTACGCGATCATGCGGCCCGCCCGCGAAATGCTCTATGTGGTCCTCGGTAAAGAAGAGAAATACAAAGCGAAGAATTTTATCGATACCGTGGTCTACCGAGGCGGCGATGCCGTCAGCTCCTGGGTCTACCCCGGATTGCAGAGCCTGGGGCTATCGTTGGGCGGCATCGCGTTCGTGGCCGTACCGCTTTGCGGTTTGTGGGCCTGGACCTCTCTGAAGCTGGGACGGAAGCAGGAGAAGATGGCTGGTGATGGATGAGGCGACGATGACTTTCGAACTTTCAACATGTCTTGTAAAAGTAACCGCCTCGGCGACCATCCGCATATATCAACCATCCTGGATTTGGCCATGCAACTGATCGTTTCTCGAGGATAACCTGAATATCAAAAGTGGTTTTCAGAATATCATCAGGGCCGGCCTTTCCGATAAGTTAAGAACAAGGTAGTCCCCTCTTATTCCGCCGTCTCCGCCATCCACTTTTCGTACAGACTCTCGATGAGCGTCGTCAACTGTTTGAGTTGTTTTTCGAGGCGATGGCCTTCCCGGCGATCGCGCTGGTTGACCGTCAGCGAAGAGGAAGCCGGCGATGCGACAGGCAACGTGTTGACGGTGAATACCGTGGCCGGTGCCCTGAATGTGGGTATTAAAGGGGATGTGAATCTGGATGGGCGGCATACCAGCATTCTGGATGTGATCAAACTCGTGCGGATTCTGATAGGTAAAGATGCCGCGCCGGTAGATGGATCAACCGCCTTTAAAATCGCCGATATGAATTCAGATGGCAACCTCAATATTGCCGACGTAATTGCAATAGTTAATGATATTCTTGGGTTGCCACCGTCAAAACCGATCATGTCGGCGCCGGTGCAATTTGCTGATCCAATCCAGGGACTGGCATCGACAGCTTTGCTGAAAACGGGGTACTTCGGGTTGTTGTCTTTCCCCCGCAACCGGGATCAGGTCTGATGGTTGGTACTGAACAGGCTTTATTAATTCCTGTGACGAGGATAGACCGTGTGGAAACGGCTGTTCTGTCTCTCACCGACATTATAGTTGTTGGTTCTCAGGCTCAACTTATTTCTGCGATTACGGTCCATGCAGAGGCCTCGATTACGCGATCTACCGGCGCGGCGGTCTCCTTCTCTTTGCACAACGCTGTTCCGAACCCCTTTAATCCATCAGCAACCGTCGCTTATGCCCTACCCGAGCGGACGCACGTCACCTTGACGGTGTACAATCTGTTGGGGCAGGAAGTGGTCCGCCTGGAGGATCAAGTCCAGGCAGCCGGACAATACTCAGTGACCTGGCCTGCCCGGAATACGCAGGGGCTGTCTGTGTAGCCTCCGCCACACGCTACTTGCCCTGATCCATTGCATCAGCCAATCCCAGACCAATCAGTCTATCCGCATTTCGCCACAAGATTTTCTCGCAGATCTCGGCGGTGATATGTTTTTCATCTCGGCAGGCCTTAAGCCACTCGATCTGCTGAAAGTCGAGTTCCACATCAGTGTGGTCGAGGCCCATCATGAGCCGGTCCTGGAACTCGTCCAGAAATTCGTAAGTAAACGAAGGGTCGCGCGTCAGGGCGTTGAAGCCCGATCCGGCCGACAGGTCGCCGCACAGGTTCGGATAGGCACGAAATAATCTCACCAGGGTGCCGCCCGGTACAATCGGCGTGGCCGAATAGCTTTCCTTCTGATCGGCAGTGAGATCGCCACTGATTTCACTCCAGAACGAGGCACTGTGGCCGAAGAAATACAGCTCAGGAAAGGCTTGCAGCGTTTTCTCGAAACGCGGCAAGCCGAGCTCATCGATCACGCCATAGGTGACGGCTTCCGGCGGTGAGGTGTGAAAGGTCACCGTCAAGCCCATATCCTGGCAGGCCGCGAACAACGCCCACAGTCGTGGATCGTCCCAGTACACGCGGCAGGTCAGCTCGCCCACGCCCTTAGCTCCGTGCGCGACATACTGCTCCAGCACATCGCGGAACCGCTCGGTCGTCCCCCATCCGGCGCGACGTACTTCGATGTCGCAGAACGGAATGAAGCGACCGGGATACATACGGGTGATTTCGAATACCTCCCCCATGCTCTGATGTTCAGCGTTGACCTCGGCGGATGTGAGCGGCAGAATGACGGCCTTGTCGATGCCCTTTTCATCCATACGGCGTATCTGCTCTTCCGGCGACATGAAGGGCCTGTCGTTGTTGGTCTTCTTTAATATCGGCCAGCGCAGCACGTGGGCGTGGACATCGATGATCATACGGAGGACTCCTTGTTTGATTCGGTGATTAATTAAGTGCCCACATGGGTTGCAGAAAGATCCGGCCGGTGTCGCCTTCCGCCTCGAATCGCACATAGGCCTCATCACCGACTGTGTATTCAAATCGGACACCCTGGTCTTTTGACAACTCCTGGCCACCCGGTCCCACAAAGAGGCCGGTGCATGGGGCATCGACTTCCACGGTAATATGGCCATTCTGCTCTGCAATCGTTTTCAGCAACAACCCGGTAGAGGCGTAGCACCGACCGGTCTTAGCCGCCTGTATGACCGCTTCGGATGTATCGTCTTCGACAAGTAACATATTAAATGCATTGTCGAAATCTTTCGGATCGTGGAAATCATCGTTGGCGAAACCCCATACGCGATGACCAGCGGTCAACAGCTCGTCCCAGAAGTCCGAGTACAGCGGCCAGCGGCCACCTCTTAGAGCGGTTCCCGTGCCATAGTGGCCATTGTACACTTCGATGCCATCGGGCCAGGTGCCCAGCGCCTCCAGCATGGCCCGTGTCCAGTAATCGCGTCCAGAGGCATGCGGTCTGGGATGGCAGACAATCGTGAGCAAATCACCAGCAAGCTTGAGCGCGTCTTCCAGAGAAAATTTGTAAAGGGGTTCTACCTTCGGTCCTACGAAAACAACATTCTCACGCGAACTGTACTCAAAACCTTCCAGAAAAACCATGTCCGGATAGGCGGCTTGCATGGCCGTCAAATCGGTGACGGTATCATGATCCGTGAGGGTAATCACCCCCACGTCGAGTTCATTGTATTTCCGTACACTATCGACCAACGGCACCGAGGCACAGGCGCTGTGTTCACTACAATGGCCGTGGAAACTCCCTCGAATCCACGTGCCATTTAAATTGCGATACGGATTTTCTAATTCTGCTCCCATTGGACTTCCTTTCAGAGGGGTATGCCATTTGTTGATGGATGCCGCTACGCGTCATCGAAAGTAAGGAGCGCCTCTTCGAGGCATTATTAGAACGCGCTCCGCTTCGCTCGCTTTGCTTTTTGTTGATTTAAAATCAATCTGGAATTATCCAGATGCCATCTCTAACCTGCATCCAATGCCCACACATCCGCCGCCGTGCCGCCAAGCATCCGTTCCCTCTGGGTATCCGTGAGGAAGTCGAATCCCTCTTGGACCAGCCGCAGTTCATCGGCCAGGCTCAGCCAGTTGTGTTTTGTTCGGTGATGCCCTGGATATCCGGTGCCCCACAGGGCCCGATCGGCACTGAAAGCATCCAACAACGCACGAACAAAGGGGTGTACATCCCGAAAGGGGAACGCTTCCTTTGATCGACCTTTTACATCTGATATCTTCACGCAGATATTCGGATGTTGTGCCAGAGACAACAACGGGGCAAAAGGGGCCAGGTCTTCGTCTACATTCGGGTAGCCCATGTGGTCGATGAGCAACGTCATATTCGGGTACCGTCGGGCGATCTCGCCGATTTGATCCGCATCTTCCGCCCGCATATGGAACTGGATCACCGCATTACGAGAAGCCAGCTCCTCCCACATGGGCCGGTTTTCCTCCGCTACCAGGATTTTTTCATCCGGATAGTAAAACGGATGAAATCGAAAGCCCACCAGGCCCCGATCTGCCATCCAGTAGCGTACCTGCTCGGCATTTCCGGCAATACCCTGCGGATCGATAAGACCGTGTCCCACGAATCGATCCGGAAAACGCGCGACCGAATCGGCTATATAGCCATTGTCCCATGTAGACCAGGAGGTCTGCACCAGCACGGTCTTGTTCACCCCATTGGCGTCCATATCCTCAATTAATTCATCCGCTGTGCCAGGCTCATCCGGTTCGGATGTCCAGCTCGGCGCCGTCGGTCCCACCGGGTATTTCGGCGGATCGATCTCCCAGACATGTACGTGTGTATCAACAATCATTTAGAATGGCTCCTTGCTGGAAAGGCGAAAGGAAGAGCGGTTCAAAAATCGAAAGGAAGAGCGCAAGATAAAGCATCCTTTCGTCCTTTCATCTCGTCCTTTCATCCTTTCGTCTTTTCATCCTTACCGATACGGGCGGAGGCGATATCAACTTCTCCCATAGATGTTACTTTAACGAATAGGGCGTCTTCCGGTTCGAAAGTAAGGTGGAGGTCGTACTCTCGGTCTTTGATGTCGATCGTCACATGCCGTTCCAGGGTACCTGTTGACCGCCAGCCCTCGTAAGCCATAGGATATCTGATACGTTTGGTATCGGGATGGGCGAAGAAAATATGATACGCGCCGTCAACTTCCCGGCACCAGTATTCGGGGAGGTCTTCTCCACCGACCAGGGGCGGGTGACGAAGCGCCGCGTTCAGGTCGGACGTCACCGTTGGGTAATTCATCAGTTGCGTGAGACGGTCGTCGTAATCTGACGGCGGCTGATGCCCCGGTACTTTGGAGCGGCGGGCGATACAGATGGTTGCCCCTTTCAAGGCCAGTTGGATTAGCGCCTCCAATGCCTCATGGTCCAGCCATTCTACATCCATATATAACATGGAAAAGGTTGTTTCACCATATCTTATCAGACCGTTTTCTACAGTGGCCTCTTTTAAAAATGGGGTCGAAATCCATAAAGGATGGTAGCCTTCCAGGGACGCAGGTAGATCGACCGTTTGTAGTTCCCAGTAATAGGTGGAGGCCGGCCCCTGACGCTCCTCCGGCAATCTGTGCCGCATCCAAATGTCTTCCAATGGCAAATAGACCGCTACATCCGAATAGGTCTTGCCCGGTTTAAGAAACCGGCTGACCGATTCCAGATATCGATTGAAGGCGGGCAGTTCGTGGATGAACCCGCTACCGGGACCGACGTGGGTCGTGGCGTAGAAGGTATTACTGCCGCCTGGCTTATTGTACGGCATACCGTGCCAGATGATATGGTTGACGCCGTGGGCGAACACGGCATCGGCCAGGAGTTTCATATCTTCGATTTTTTCCCTACCGTGGTGCGGAGAATTCGCCGGCCAGGGTTCGTATCCGTAGAGACAGGTGAAGGTCTCGCACGTCACCACCGGCAGATCGGCCAAGGCGGCCGCCGATCCGGGGATGGCGGAGAAGAACGTCTCAAAGAGCAGGGCTTCGGATTCCGGGACATCAACCATCGCGAAAGCCGCCAGTAAGTCCGTCGGCGCCCCGTGGCACTGAACGCGACTTACCCCGCCCAGTTGATGACAAATTTCGGTATATGGTTTGAAGAACCCTTCGAGGACGGCGTCCGATAACAACTTGCGGTAGTCATAGCGCACCTGCGGATGCTCATCAATCTGCGCTTTATACGGCTCCAGGTCGTAGCCGAACCGTTCCCGGAACACCGGGTCCAGTTGGGCGCTCCACAGATTTTCCGGAAACACCTCCCACGAGTCGGAAAACAATCCGGACGTGGCGCCCTGCATCGCGGCGGTCAACGCCTCGCCGATATGACCGGCATACCGCTCCAGCGCCCTGTGGTCCAGGTGGTTCAGGACATATTCTTCGCCGGAATAGTGCAGCTCCCATGATTTCTCCAACCGCTGCGACGACAGGCCACTGAAGACCTGAGACGCATCCTCCTGCGGCACGATGCGCCCGCCGAACGGCCATTGAGTACCGAACGTAAAATCACACCCGATGCCCAGCCGATCCGCTTCCTGCTTAGTATAAGCGACCAGATCGCTCCAGCCCGCACTCAGCCACCTCGGCCCTTCTTCCGCCCCTGGCTGCGGATACATCCAGGCGATCTCAACCCCGCCGAAGTGCTGATCACACACCCAGGTGAGCTGCGTCTTGATGTCTTCTTTCTGTATCGCATCATTAAACCACCACCAGCGGGTGTAGGGACGGGAGTCGAGAAAAGGGCGGTAGGTTCTGAGTAGGTCGGTGTGCATGGGAAGTTTGGGAAATGGTGAGTTGGTGAGTTGGTGAGTTAGGATAGAATAAACGACATCTTCGTATAATAAATGTTACCAAACATGTCCATGCACGTATTTTATATCATATTGAAAAACTAACCGCCCGATCCGCGTCGTTCGCCTTCTATTCCAGGAGCTTTTATGCAAGCCATCGATTTCCCACATTCGTTTTTGACCTTTCGTATTGATACGTTGAAAAAGACGCCGAGGACGGTGACGCAGAAGCCGCCGTATTCGCTCAATAACGCCCGTATTCCGTTGGACGCGTATCTGACGATTTCAGAAAGAGGGACCGACTTCTCTGAAGAATATGTCCTTGGGGTTAGTTGTAAGACGGAGCAAGTGGGGGTAGAAAAAAACATCTGGCACATGCCGAATGCAGACTTTAAACCGATTTGCTCGTCGGATACATTTATGGCCATCAAGACGTACGACCTGGCGAACAAAAGCGCCACGCTCTATCCGCCATCGCTCGGAGAGCAGCCTGAGCGGCAGATCAGCAGCATAGAGGAGTCCTTTGACAGCCTGAAAGTGGATCTGCCCCGAGTGGCCGGTCAGGTGCTGAAGACGCCGCAGGCTATTGTCGAGGCCGTGCTCGCTAACCAGATTCTGAACGCCCGGACGACCATCGAGAACGACCGATACACCGCGATACTTGAATACCCGATCAAGACCATAAACGCCAACGAGAGGGATTGGGTGTATCAGCCTGACACGGGACCGGTGCTGCTGCCGGATTTAAATCGGGATACGGAAGATCTGATGGCCGGCTTCGAGCTGGCCTTCGTCGGCTTCAACACTTCACGCTGGGTTGAATTTATCATACGCGTCCCAACGCCGGTCGGTGAAGGGCTTAGCGTGTACCATTATTCGAAGTCGGTGCGGATGGATGTGGTGAATGAGGTGGTGCAGGTGGGCAAGTAGGCAAGTGGGCAGCGGAGAGGAAAAATACCGCAATTTTTATACATGAACCTTCCTGATATCTGTCATTGGCTTGATCAGTTCTTCTGGGGTAACGAGCAGTTCTGGCTTCTGCGTCATTTTATTACGCCAGTCGGCCTGTTCCGTCGGTACCAGCCGTGCTATTTCTTTATTATTCCGGGTGTTCCCCCGATGGTCAATGAATCGTACAAATAACGAGTCACGAGCCGTATAGCCGACCATCAGACCGTTCCAATCCTTCGTATTTATATTCGTATGTATGACCATCCTTCCGGGCAGATTTACCTGGCTGGTCATTTCCTGACTGTGGGTGTGTAACGTCAGGGGGCCTGTATTTAAAATGGGATGGACATAATCAGCTACCACCAATTCGTCGATGCCGTCGCCATCGAGATCCATTCCGGTCCAATTGGTATTGCCCATTACCTGTATCGTCTCGAACCGATACGGCAAGGTATCCAGATCGGGCAGACCGTCGTCGCGTGATGGGCTACAAGCAAGCGCCGTCAGGAGGGTGAGGAGTAGGATGGTCAGATGCTGGTGATTATGAGTCATAATGGTAGACATCTCGACAAAAAAGATTGATCCGACGAATACGATATGTTTTCAATATGCACAGAGTGCACCATGCCTATTGATCTCGCGACTGAGGAGGTATTCAACTATTTAAAAAATATAGCCTTATCAAAGTTTAAATTAGTATTATAAAAGTAGAAGTCAACCCATTCAAATATCCAACGTTACATCATATGTTGCCGATAAACAACACATTATAGATTATATCATGTTAGAGTGTGTACAAGCGTTCGTCCCGGCGTCAAGATAGGCCTGAAAACTTTACTGATCAATGGTAATAGCAAAAGCCAAGCACGAGACCAAATCGGATTGTTTATATCAGACTGAAATAAATAGGTTTCATTCACTCACCAAATCACCAAATCACCAATTCCACTTGGAATTCAGGCCAATTTTGTTATTTTGTATAGCTGTCAGGATACATTGGTGAATTAAGCAGAATATGGAGGCGTGACGTATGTTGCCTGTCTATCGATATCTCATCGGTATTTTCCTTGGTCTGGGTATCCTGGTTACAGGCACTCTGAGTCTGTCGGCGCAGACCCAGCAGGAAAAAGATAAAGACGAATCGGCAGAACCGGTCGAGGATCCCATCGTAACGATCCTACGTCAGCGTGTGGATGCGTACCGGCAGACGGTGGGGATCGTCGTGGGGGAGATCCGGGGGACGCGCCGAACGGTCTACGCCCGGGGGACGCTTAACCGGGCGACGATACGCAAGACCAGCGGGATGACGGTCTTCGAGATCGGTCCGTTAAGTTCGCTGTATACCTCGGCCTTGTTGGGCCTCATGGTTAAAGACGGGGAAGTGAGTTTGAGTGATCCGGTGTCGAAATTTCTGCCGGACTCGGTAAAGATACCCGAATATAACGGCCAGCCGATCCGCCTGGAGCATCTGGCCACACACACCTCAGGGTTACCGAGCCTGCCGAACAATGTGATCTCTGCCGACCTGAATAATCCACTGGACGGCTACTCCGTTGATCTGCTCTATCAATTTCTTTCAACCTACCCGCTGACCTATGATGTCGGGACCACCTATGAATATTCGGAGGTCGGGATGGGTTTATTGGGGCATGTGCTGGCGTGGCAGGCAGGCAAATCGTATGACGCGCTGATCCAGGAATATATCAGCACCCCGCTCAAATTAGCGAACACCGGGAGTACGCCGACCATCTCCATGAAAACCCTGATGGCAACGGGACATGATCGAACCAGGCGTCCGATCACCGCCTGGTCGGACACCACACTGGTGGGCGGTAACGGCGTCCGCTCGAATATCCTGGATATGATGGCATTTATATCCGCCAATATGGGCATCATCTACGTCATGCCGGAATACACCGAAGAGGATTCCATCAAATTTCAGGCGGCGTTTGAAGAGGTGATCCGACCGCGATACGCTGCCGGCAGACCGGGTGTGGAAACAGCCTTGGGCTGGAGAGCGCGAAAAGGGGCAAGAGACCGGTATACCCACTGGCTCAGTGGTCGTACACGCGGTTTTTACAGCTTTGTCGGCTTCAATAAATTATCCCGAAGAGGCGTGATCGTGCTGTCTAATTCTTCGGTTCCTATCGACGATATCGGCTTTCATATCTTAACCCCCGGCTATCCGCTGGCGTCCCCCCCTAAACTTACTTCAACCGCGGACCCGCAGACGTTTCAAGCCTACACCGGCACGTACGAATTCTCACCCGGCCTTACCGTAGACATCATGACCACCGATGGCAAGCTGTACGGACAGCCACCGGGCCAGATGAGAAGCGAGTTGTTTCCGGAATCAAATAGAGATTTCTTCCTTCAACAGGAAAATGCCCAGATCACCTTCGTGAAGGACGCCGCCGGCAATATCACCCATCTGCTCTTCCTGAAAAACGGCCAGACGCGTGAGGCGAGGAAGATAAGGTGAATTATGAGTTATGATTTTTGAATTATGATTGAGAAGCAAAGGGTTTACGCCTATTGACGTCCCCATCACTGACCATAATTCATAATTCAAAAATCATAATTCACCTGCCTGGTCCATACGGCGCCACGCGCAGCGGCGGGTAATTCGATCTTGCCAGGCTGTGATCGCCGGTGGCTTCTATTTTTTGCCACATCAATGCCGTCATGGCGCGTAGTTGATCAGTATAGTCGGCCTGCTCTGCCAGGTTGTTCATCTCCCCTGGATCGTCCTCCAGATTATACATCTCATCAAAATCGAAGCCGTTGAACACGAACTTCCACGGTCCATCCCAGACGATCCGTTGCGTGAGGATCATACGGCCGCCGAAGTATTCCGCATAGCCGGTCGTATACGCTGTTTCATGCGTCTGTGGATCTTGCAGAACCGGGGCGAACGACCGGGAATCCTCGTTCTCAATGGTCGCGCAGCCGGCCAGGTCCAGCAGGGTCGGGCACAGATCATGCGAGCCGACACGCGCTGAAGTCGTTACGCCCTCCGCCATGCCGGGGCCGGTCATGATCAGCGGAATATTGTAGATTTCCTCATAAGCAGAGAAGTTCTTGCAGTACATGCCGTGGGCGCCGAGCAGTTCCCCATGATCCGAGGTGAGCACCACAAGGGTATTATCCATCTGACCGGCCTGTTCGACCCGATCCAGTATTCGCCCGAACTGGTGGTCGATTTCCGTGATGGAGGCATAGTAGCAGGCAGCGGCTTCGCGCCGCTGATGATCGGTCATCTGCGCCCAGACGCGAGCCGACTTGCGATAGATGCCGGGGCGGCCGGTCAGATCGTCGTGTACATTTTCTGATAACGGCATGGCCTCTACATCATATTGATCAAAGGCTTCCTGCCCTGCTATAAATGGATCGTGCGGCTCCTGCACGCTGACAAAACAGCACCATGGTCCGTCCTGTTGCAGGGCTTCATCCAGGAAATCAAGGGACAGGGCCGTGACGATGCCCATGTTGCGTTGCTCCGGCGGCAGCTCAGTCACGCCGTAGAATACACTGGCCGGGTAGCCCATGCCACCATCAAGTCGGAAGGATAATGAATAGTCTGGCTCGTACGGCCGGTCGCCTCGTAGTGCCCGGGCTTTCTGCTCGAGCAGCGCACTTTTCAGCTTACCATGCCCCATCTCGCCGCTGACCTGCCAGCCGAAATCGCTGAGCGGCTGATGCTCTTCTACATGCCACTTACCGAAATAACCGGTGCGATAGCCGGCTGCATCAAGCCGCTGGGCCCAGTGTGGATGGTGCGTACGCAGCCGGCTCTGGTCTGCCGCCACCGTGTGTGTGACGGTTAACACGCCGTGATTATGGGGCAACAGGCCGGTCATCAGACTCGCCCGCGCCGGTGAACAGACGGCATTCGGCGTATACGCCCGCGTAAACCGGACGCCTCGGGCCATCAGCCAGTCGAAATTCGGCGTCAGACAGGGATGGCCGGGCTCGAAGACCCGCCCCTGCATTTGATCAGCCATCAGGAAAAGGATATTGGGTTTGGACATGATGATTGGTGATTGGTGAATGGTGAATGAAGAGACCGATTGCAGTTGGAGCCCGGTTGCTTCAGCACCGGGCGGTGTATTGGCCAGCCGGACATATCAAAACTCCCAGCCGATATTCGGCACAGGCAGCCTCAGGATCTCATCGAGCGCCGACAGTAGTTCGGGCAGGCCGTCCAGGTCATCTGTTACCGCCAGACCTGTCGCCGGGCGAACGCCGAGCCATAGGCGGGTGAAGGCGCCGACGGAGGCGGTGAGCGTGGGCAAGTGTTCGTCAATTCCTGGTTCCGCGCTCGACTCGGGTCCAAGGGTAACCACATATTGACCGCTTATGCCATGCCAGGGCGTATCGGCGTCCAGTAAATCCGAAATGGGATCATGCAGAGAAAGGTTAAACCGAACCAGGCTCCCGGTCAAATGGGTTTTTTCCAAGCAGGCTTTCAGGTTACAGATCCTGGCCTGCCAGTAAGCGGAGGCCCGGCAATGTTGCTCGTAGCCCGTTTTATGCGTCACCATCTGTCCCCGGAACGGCTGTTTGATCAAATCCTGCAATTGAATCTCCGGCGGCTCAATAAGACTGACCAGGCGAATCTGATCGCCCAATGACTTGAGCAGAGCCAGCAGTTCAAGCAGTTGATCGTAGGTCTGATAGACGAAAAATTTGAGGTGATAAGGTCCGGATTCCTCCTTCCCCTTCGCCCAGAAAAAATGCGTAAGTGCGCCATCCGGACCGTCATCATAGCCCAGACCGAAGAAACCGCCGGCGGGACACCCCAGTTCCGCTTGAACAAGCCGCGGCGGCGCCAGGCTGCAGGCGCCATGGCTGAGACATCGATCGAGCAGGCCGGCATGAACCGCCTTCCAATCATCGCTTGTCAGTCGTTTCGGCACGCGAAAAGGACCACCGACCATCAGATCCGCCGGATCAAATCGCACCTTGTGCTCGTAAGGGCCGGTGCCGAAACCAAGACGGTCGTAAAATCCCTGTTCGAACATACTGAGTACACAGATTTCAGCGCCTTCCACCACGTCTGCAGCGATACGTTCGGCCGTTAGCCGTCCGGCAAAACCTTGTTTACGAGCAACCCGACTTGTGGTCACCCCCGTAATCGCCGAAAGACAGAGATCCTCATTCAGATACCTGAATGTTCCCGGCACAGAGGTGGCGAGGCATTCAGCTTCCCCATTCAGTTCCACCACAAACGCCCGGACCACAGCCAGAAAATGATCCATCATCTGCTCTTCATCATCACTATTAATCCAATGCACTTCGCGCCAGATCCGGCGTACTGCTTTCGCATCCCGTTCGGCGTTATAAGGTCTGATCGTCATAAGTTCCTCATCATATTAATAGGTGCTATGTACTTTGTGTTTTGTACTTTGTTGAAAATCATAGATCAGAGATAGTCGTTGACAGAAGGGTCACAGACATGTAATTCTCCCTATCCGACTCCCATTGGCCATTTGCTATTGGCCCACTTTACTCACACTCAGGAGGCAATATGACTTATCGCGTACTGGATGCTTATGACCTCTGGCTGCCTCTGTCTATGCTCGTTGTGATCACCATCATGGGGTGCGGCAACGGACAACAGAAATCGGCGGACAACACCCAGGGGAATGACGCCCCGGCCATTGACCAGCGCTCTTATAACCTCGGTGCGATCGGCGCTTTCGGTGAGATGGTGGATGTGGGGGTCAAGACCCTGGCCCTGAGCGCCGTATTATCGCCTGAGGACATGGATGCGCTCGTCGAAGAAGCGGCCCGTGTCGCCAAACGGAATAACGTCGAAATATACCGGGAAAATGACTTTCTGGTGACGGACCTGTTCCCCGCATCCCCTACGGTAGGTAAACATGTGATTGTCATATACAAGGGAAAAACCAAACAGGAATATCTGGATCTCAAAGCCCGGAAAGCGCAACTGGTCGCATCAAACCAATATACCGGCGAAGCCCGCGAAGAGATTGCCCACCGCTTCGGTGAAATGCTGAGTTATCCCGAGTGGAAGATCGACGAACTGATCGAGAAAAACAGATCCGAGTGAAAAGTTCCGAGTTATACCTATTACTGTCCTTTTACTATCTTTAGCAGCTCTTCATTATCCGGTACATCGTTAAACACATCCCACTCGATATAATACCCTTCGGGATCGTAGCCGACAAACGCACGGTATTCCGGACTCCCATCTTCGATCTTTTCGGAACGCATTTTAATGGCTTCGTGGGTGCTGGCGTAGGCGTACCAGTCGTCGAGACGGTCCGTCCAGAATGACATGGTTACGGCCTTCTGCTCCGTGAAGTTGTGCATGCCGCGTTGTTCGTCGACCAGACCGAAATAGCCGGACGGCGAAATGGGATAGATCTTCGCCCACCCCTGGTCCACAATCAGATCGAAGCCCATCACTTCCTCGTAAAAACGCTGAATACCTGCCATATCCTTGTAATAAAACCAGACCACGGTGGCCTTAAACCCAAGCCCCGGCGGGACGGTCGTGGTTTGATCGTCGGGCGGATACACGGTGGCCGTTTTATCCAGCACGGGCATCAGTTTTTCATTTTCTTCATGGATGTTAAATCGCTCGAACTCAAGGAGATATCCTTCCGGGTCGATCGCGACAAAGCCGTGGTGAGGCCGTCCTTCTTTCGGGTCGTAAGGAAATTTAATCTCGACATCCTGCTTCTCGATATAATCCCACCACTCACCCAATTGATCCGTAACCAGAGCAATCGCCACGGTCTTGGGCTCACTGGACTTGTGCATCCCTTTGGTTTCATCAACCAGTGTGATAAACGAGGTCGGCGCAACCTGGAGAATCTTGGCAAAACCATAATCTGCAGCAATGTTCAACCCTAATGTCTCGGTATAAAATATGGTTGCCCGGTCAAGGTCAGTGTAATAGAAAAATACATTACTGGCCGTCATACCGAAATCATTCATGGGATTCACAGGCACATGGTCCTCCTCAGGGGGCGCCGGCTGGCTACAGCTTACGATGAGCAGAGCCATACATCCGATGACACTGAACAATCGAACTCGAAAATTATCGTTCATAAAATCCCCTTTTATGTACTTCTACTTGTGCCACAAGCCACGGGCGGATGAAAGTATAGTTACACACTTGTTTCAATCATCTTCACACTGGCCGCATCAAGTTTCTTGTAGTCAATGATTTCGAAACGGTTGCCGTCCACATCTGTAAGGAGAAGTCGCGTCTCCGACACCCAGAAGGTACTGTCATGACCACGAATGACGAATTCACGGCGGCCCCGATCGGTCATCACATCCCAGTAGGCAACGCCGTACTCCATCTGTATAGAGTAGATAGACTCAATATGCGCTTTAAGATAACGTCTGGCCATTTCCTCTTCAATCACCTGTTTCGAGGTTTCATCCAGATCGTCCATGTTTTCTATGAACGCCACTTCCTCATTCTTCGAGTCCAGCAAAGCGATATATTGATTCGGATAAGCCATGGGAGAGGCCTGAACCGGACGGACTCGAATATACGACCTCTCATCCCCCACGGTCATTCGCACTGTGTTCTTCGGCGCCCGGTACACACGAATTCCATGCGCCTTATACGGCTCTGTAGGCGCATACTCGATCCCCGGTTCGAACGTCGTGTCTTTCGGGTCCTCTGTTTTTATTTCTTCGGTCATAAATCACCTCGGGATCCTGAACCACGTAGAGCACGGGAATTTCTTTTATCTTTAAACTTCCGTGTTCTTCGTGGTTCAGCTCTTTTTCTCCTTATTCGGATCATCTTTCCCACCCCCAACGCCCAGAATGGCCGTCGTAGCACGCTGCGTTTCGACCATCCGGTAGAAGTGGCCTTTCTTTTTCATCAGCTCGGCATGGGAACCGACTTCGGCTATTTTACCTTCGTCCAGCACGACCAGCCGGTCCGCACGGCGGAGGGTCGACAGACGATGTGCAATCGCAAACGTCGTGCGGCCCTTGATCAGGTTGGCGATGGCCTCCTGAATCAACTTCTCCGTGTGCGTGTCCACCGATGAGGTCGCTTCATCGAGAATCAGGATACGTGGATTGTGAATGATGGCCCGTGCGATAGCGATACGCTGTCGTTCACCGCCGGACAGCTCGCGACCGTTTTCACCGACCTGCGTATCGTAGCCGTCCGGTTTGGCACAGATAAAGTCGTGTGCGTTGGCTGCACGGGCGGCGGCTATGATTTCCTTCAGCGGCGCCATTGGGCGGCCGTATCGGATATTCTCCGCAATCGTACCGCTGAAGAAAAACGACTCCTGCAAGACCATACCAATCTGACTGCGGAGATTTTCGAGGCTGATGTCCTTAATGTTCACCCCGTCAATGGTCAACGCGCCTTCGTCAATATCATAAAACCGGCAGAGCAGGTTAATCAGCGTACTCTTTCCGGCGCCGGACTTGCCGACCAGACCGATCATCTCGCCTGATGCGACCTCCAGATTGATGTCCTTAAGTACAGGCTTGCCCGGCTCATAGGCGAAGAAGGCATCTTTGAAGACCACTTCCCCTTTTATATTCGGCATAGCCACCGGGTTCTCCTGGTCATCGGTCTCTATCGGTGTGTCGATTATTTCGAAGATTTTCTCCGCGCCGCTCATCGCCCGGCTCGACCAGGTATTCAACTCACCGAACCACTGCAACGGTTCATACAGCATCCACAGGTAGCTGATGAACATCATGAGCGAACCCAGCGTAAATGTGCCTTCAATGATGTCCATTCCCCCGAAATACCAGACCAGAATCAGACCGGTGGATGTCAGCATACTGAGCGTGCCGAAAAAGATAAATGTCTCTTTTTCACTTCCATAGTCTCCCCGGAATACGCCCTCGTTGTTCTTGTCGAAACGCCGCATCTCCCTTTTTTCCTGAGCGAAGGCTTTCATTACGCGGACGGAGGCCAGCATCTCACTGGCCAGACCGACCAGTTTGCTCCATCGGTGGTATTTGGTACGAAAAGCCCGCATCAACCGGCCCCAGAAGAACCAGCCTCCCATAATCATCAAGGGGACAGGAATCAACACAAGCAGCGTCAATTCCCAGCTTGTAATGAATAGCAGGATCAGAATTCCGATCAGCAACAACGCGTTGCTCAGCATATACGGCACACCGTCGACCAGGAAATCCATCATACTTTCCGCATCGTTGGTCACCCGCGATATGAGCGAACCGACTTGCCGTTTATTGTAAAATTTGAGCCCCAGGTGAACCAGATTGTTATACAGGTCATCGCGTATCGCCACGGTAACCTGGCCGCCCAGCCAGATGGACAACCGGCCTCTGAAAATCTCGAGGACATAGGAAAGCAGTCGGATCGCGGCGAATGCGCCTACCAGCCAGTAGAGAAGGGGCAACTTGTCCCCGGCTGCGACCTGGCTCTCAATGCCGAGTACATCATCAAGAATATGTTTCATGATAAACGGCGGGCCCAACTCGGCTACCGTAAAGAGGAGCGAAATGGCCACCATCCAGATAGCTTTCCTCTTGAATGGCTTCATGTACCCCATAATACGCTTAAGCATCGCAAGTCGATCCGTGCACAAGGCACATACGCCATTGACCTCCGGCAAAAGCCGACCGCATGTTTCGCATTTTGTCTTGTCGATTTTATCGCCAAACTCCATGGGCTTTTCTTTAATAAGCTGATCAATACTCCGGGCGATCTGCGCAAACTTTTTGCGTTGTGACGGCGTATATTGCATGAATTCGACCTGCTCATTTCCCATTTCCACATTCAATCGACCGGCGCCCACGAGTTCTTCAACCGACGCACTTTTGATATCTTTCAGATCGAGCGAAGATATCCCGTTCGTGCTGTCCGGGTTAAGCCGCAAAAGCCGCTGGTCCGTCACCACCAGCCAGCGCTCTTCGAAACGCAGGTCCTCCGACAGATCGGTCGCGGCCGTAATATGGATTTTCTCTCCATCCCGCAACGACGCCCGGCACTTCTCCGCCAGCTCATCCGGCATCTTTTCTTCGTACGTCATCGAATCATTCATAAGTGATTTAGTGATTTGGCGATCTAGTGATTTGGTGATTTTGGTTGTCAATCAGACAACCCCGAAGGGCTCGCATCGTGTCCAGAGGACACATGCCATCACCAAATCAACAAATCAGACAATTTCTTTTACTTCCCGCTTACCGCAATAATCTCCGAGGTCACCTGTTGCAAATGCACCAGATGGTGAAAATGACCGCGTTTGGCGATCAACTCTTCATGTGTGCCGACTTCAACCACACGGCCCTGATCCAGCACCACCAGGCGGCGGGCATCCCGCAACGTGGATAGACGGTGCGCGATGGCAATCGCCGCGTCCATGATTTGGGTTGCAGCTCCATTGTCGGCTTTCGCTTCCGTCCAGGTAAAGCCCGATCCGACGATGCTGCCTTCGCCCAGCTGGCGGATCGCACCGAGGGTCAGGCCCTTGCGATCGGCGAATTCGCCATTGCGATATTCGGCGCGCCCCGTGGCGCTCCACCGATCCTTGCGCCACGCCATGCCAAGGGTGACCGCGTTGAAGTCTTCGAACAGCGTGCCGTCTTGGCCCAGTTGCCCCCCGCTAGCCACGGGCTGAGCCGGATTGACGACGTCGGAAACCGTGTTGCTGCCGCCCAGAGTGCGATTGCCGTCGATCGTGGCATCGATCGTCGGGCAGGCGTTACCTGAAGCGACTGTGCCAGTCCGAAGGCGGCAAAGCTGCGATTGCCATATTCGCCAATGTCCTGCCGGCCCAGCGAGGTGTGTTAATTGGGGATGCAATTTGTCGGTAATGAACGTTCTGATTTGTTTTTCGATGTCCGAACCACAGACCGAACCCCTCCACAATCAACCCACCTTGATTCCAGAATCAATACATTTTGATTCTAGAATCAATCCATTTGGATTCCAGAATCAATCCATTTTGATTCCA
>CAJXCW010000019.1 GCA_913051705.1 uncultured bacterium | reverse complement strand
CTTCGAGGCATTATTAGAACGCGCTCCGCTTCGCTCGCTGTGCTTTTTGGTGATTTGGTGATGGCGTTAATATATGATAGGGATATAATATGTGGCAAGTGCATTCCGTATGTGAGAGACGATTGTATCGGAGCCTATTTCCAAACGGGCAGACGCAGCAATTTCCATACCTGCCACCGCAGAAAACATGTCTGGGACCCGAGGATTCTCCCGCAATCGTGAAGGTGCGTCCTGCTTGATTGGCCTTTCCACGTGTCAATTAAAATGAGTTGACAGCGCATATCGACTCTACGTTATATCTTCCGGGGTAGTTTCTGCCGTTTGTAGCTGGGTGGTTACAAACAGAATGTATAGATGCTCCGGGCATAACAGCTGAAATTCCTATATATGTGGTATGCCGACGAAACGTGTAATTAATCCTCAAAATACGAAATAACGAAGGAGCCACTTATGGAGATGTCGACGGGGAGTTCTTTGCTGTTGAAGGGGGGGACCGTCATTGATCCGGCACAGTCCTTACATGCGGTCGGCGACGTCGCAGTTCGAGACGGGTATATTGCCGCCGTGGGGACGGATCTACCGGTGGAGGGCGCGACTACTATAGATGTTACCGGACAGTATGTATTCCCCGGTCTGATAGATCTGCATACCCACATCTGCTGGGGATTTACCGATATCGGCCTGGTGCCGGACGATGTCTGCCCACAGGCCGGTGTCACTACGATTGTGGATGCTGGTAGTTCAAGCTGGCCGAGCATGGGCTCATTCCGTCGGCATGTAGCGGAGCCGTCGAAGACAGGGGTGCTGGGATTTTCAAACATTTCTCTTATCGGGATCCCAACAGCCGGCACGCCTGAATGCGAAAGCTTGAAGTTTATTAATGTGGACAGGACCGTTGCCTCCATCGCTGATAACCGGGATCTGATGGTCGGCGTGAAAGTCCGCCTGGGCCTCAGGTTCATTGGAAACAATGGGCTCGACCCACTGCGGCTGGCGGTTGAGGCTGCGGCGCAGCTCAATCTTCCGGTGATGGTCCATGTCGGCAATACGCCCTGTTCGCTGGGCGGCATCATGGATTTACTTCGGCCGGGTGACATCATTACCCATACGTATCACGGCCACGGCCACGGTATTCTGGACGACCATCGGGCGGTCTGGCCAGAGGTGATCGAAGGCCAGAAACGCGGAATTGTGATGGATGTCGGCCACGGCGCGGGCAGTTTCAAATTTGATGTGGCGCAGGCGGCGTTTGAACGGGGATTTTTCCCCGACGTGATCAGTACGGATCTCTATACATCCAATGTTCACGGACCGGTGTTCGACCTGCCGACGACGATGTCGAAGATGCTTAACCTCGGGATGCCGATAGACAATGTTGTCGCCAGTACAACATCCATTCCGGCTCGGGTGATTGGTCGCCCCGACCTGGGTACCCTGCGCGTCGGTGCTTTCGCAGATATCGCCGTGTTCGAATTACAAGAGGGAAAGTTTGAGTTCCAGGATTCTCATCGTGATGTCCGTGTCTTTCCCAGAAGGTTGATGTGTACCCGTATCCTGCGGGATGGACGAATGTGATACAGACCATTTACTAACTGATGTTACGCAAAGACCGCTCAACATCAGCGTGGTCGGGTTTCCACGAAACACAGGTGGACTATCACTTGCGGTGTTATGACATCAAGACCTTGATAGCCGTGGGTTTCAGTCAGCGATCCTGTCTATACCAGACCTTGACCGGAGCCGTCGCACACAACTACCGCGTGATCATGCTGCGAAACTTCGAACATGTGGTAGGATATACCTCCACATCATCGGAGTTCGTAAAAGCCTGCGAGGAATATAAAGAGGAATGAGCCAGAAGAAGTCGAACGGATTGGATAAAGGCGCGCTTATTTAATTGCCGTTCCTTAAACCTGAACGAAAGGATGCACATGGCACTCGAAGCCTGGATACGTATAGGCCAGCCGTTGGAACCGGTCATGGACGACTACAAACGTATTTTTGATGCCTGGGAAGCCGGTGGTATCCGTGGTCTGGTATTCGGTCGCCTGACGTTTGCCGATGACCAGGGCGCGTTCACCATACCGGCTTTACCCGCCAAACCCGAAGCGTTCCAATCGCGCGGCCTGGAGGTGGAGAAAGACCTGCTACCCTCTGATGCAGCCCGTGAAAAATGCCTGCACGCCATGCTGGATGATGCCAAGGCACGGGGTTGGACGGTGTTGATTTTCTGCCCTGGGGGCCGAACCCGCTACAAACCACTGCCGGTAGCGGAAGATCCCTACCGTGCGGTGGCCACAGCAGCGGTCTGGGACGAGATTTTTTCCACCTTTACTCAGGTAGATGGCGGTATCATGGACGGGTGGACAGAGTCGGCGTATGAACTGGAGTACCACCATGGTAATGCCGTGTTCCGGGAATTGTCCGAGACCGCCCGTTCCGAGGCAGTGGCCAGGGGGTGTGATGTGGGGCGCTTCGAGCGCGGCCAGCGCCATGTTTCCGACCGATTTCGCGCCCTCACGCCTGCTCAGGTTCGGTACTACGGTGCCCACGGCGTGCTGGCGGAAATGAGCCTTTTCGACCTCGATGAAGACGCCATCTACTGGCTACGCTGGCGACGGCAGGACGGCATTGAAACGGGCCGGGCTGTACGGCGGCGAACTGGACAGATTTCCGCGCAAGCTGCTGTTGGGCAACGGACCACGCTCGGCGGTGTTTTCCGGGATGACCGGCCTGGACTTTCTGGCCTGGGACGAGATCGTTGATTTCCTCCTGGTCAAGCACTACTTCTGGCATCGGGGTTTCGATGGTATGTATGGAACGGTCGCTCGCTGGGTGAAGCAGATTCATCGGTGGAATCCAGCTTTGAATGAGCGAGACTGCTTCACGGTGGTCAAAGCCTGGCTGGGCGTGAATCTGCCCGGGGTGCACTCACTGGGGGATATGGATCGGGGGTTTCCCCAGGCGTTTTTCGACCAGGTAGTAAAGGAGGAGACTCAGCGGGCCCTGGATGCGGTCAGCGATGCGGACAAAATTGTCCCGTGGATGGACACCGGACGTATGCCCCACGGTGGAGATCCGATGACGGCCGGTGATCTCTATCGTATTCTGACGGCCTCGAAAGAAGCCGGTCTCCAACGCTTCCTGTTCCACAACCACGCCCATTTGACCTCGGCGGAGTGGTGTGTGATTTCGGAGATGTGCGGTTCCAGATGGGATGAGAATCCGGAAGGGTACTGGCCGCCGAACACGCCTAAGCCGACGACGTATTAATTATCAGAGATTGAACAGGTACGAGAATTTTGCGACGATCGCCTGTGAGGCGGGACGCAGGGGCCGCTGTCCACGAGGATTGAATTCATCGTCTGTAAGCTGGTTGTACGCCAGGAAAAACGTATGTCCCTGGGGCATGGTGTAGGCGAACAGGAAATTGCTTACCAGGGTCTTGATTTCAAGGTGATCAGTCGGAGCCTTCCGGCGGGTATTTATCTGAGCAAAAAGGCTGATGAACATATCCGGCGAAAACGAATAATTGAACCGGAATCTCGGAATCCATCGCTCGTCGAACCAGAACGCCCCCGGCATTTGCGTCCGTTTAAGCCGATTGTACGTCAGGTTCAGCCCGATCCGTATACGGTACATGGGTTTCAATGTGGTCTCCGCCTCGATTGTACGCCGCATCCCGTCGTAGAAATTGCCCTGTGTATAAGATCCCTCGATGGAGATGCGCTTACCCCGATCCGTGGAAATCTCGGCGGCATAATCATCGAAGGTGTACGTGCCGGCAGGGAAAGCCACCCCGGCGATCGTCGTTTCCCGGTCGAGCCGGTCGAAATTTCGCGACCACTTTAATCGAAAATTCACGCCGTTTTCGAATTCCAGGCCGGGATTGGCCTCGACGGTCCAGGATGCCACCAGATCCCTGTCAAAAAATCCGCCTTGGTGGTTGGTGATCCAGGTGCCACCGATCAGGCTCCCTCTTGAGGACGAGCCGAAACTCCGGATGCCCCATTTTCGAATCAGGTGGCTCATGCCGATTGAGGCTTCTGCCTGACGGATATCCCTTCGGGTGATAAACCCCAAATCCGAAAACAAACCGGCGCGGATATCAGTGTAAGAAGACGTTGTACGTATCCAGGCATTACGCCACGTATGTATAATCGCACCGCCCCACTCCAGCGCGGTCTGGGTCAAAAGTGTGCTGTCGCTGTTCGCCAGCACCCGGCTGTGCAACTCCGTTTTCGGCAGAAAGCTTCGTGCCACCAGCAGATTGAGCTGGTGCTCGGTACGGTTGGACTGGAGCCTCAGGTCCGCACCGATCACCCGGTTATATTTTGTATCGGACAATCGAAATCCCGGCAGTTCCGTATGGCGGTCCGGACGATCTTCCGGCTCCTTCATCAGGCCTATCACACCCAGTGTGGAACGACCGAACAGATCCTGCTTCAGACGGAATACATTCCAGTTCGTCTCCGGCTCTGTAAACAGGGTCCGCGTTACGGTCAGCGTGTCTCTGTGAGCGATCTGGATACCACCGGTGCTTGTCACCGCGGTATCTGCGACCGTGGTCACTGCGGACTGTGTCAACGCCCACGGCGTCTCCCTGGTATGCACGTTCAATAGGCCGAAACTGGTCCCTGCTATTTTTCCAGACACTTTCTCACCATGCAGGATCTGCACCGTGGATCCGTCGAACAACTGAGTACCGATGCGGCGGCTGAAGAAAATCGGGAGCGGCGAAAAGAAGCCACCGCCGAAACTAAAAATGGTCGTGCCTTCCAGAAAGAACGGCCTTCTCTCATCGAATCGGAACTCGAACCGGCTCAAGTTGACGACTTCCCGGTCCGTCTCGATCTGGGCGAAATCCGGGTTTAAGGTCGCATCGGCCGTAATATTCGATGTGATGCCCCACTTCAGGTCCAACCCGAAATCCCGGCGCAGATCGAAATTGATTGCTTCGCCGCGTTGGGTGGCGCCGCGATTGCCGATCGAGCCCATCACGGTGTATGGTAGAAGCTCCAGCGCTCGTCCGGGCTTGATACCTTCCAGGCCGACGATGCGTCCCCCTTTGCTGTATTCCACCGTACCGGCGAAACCATCCGCCCGGCTAACCGGCACCCAGAATGCGGCGCCGCGCGTTCGCTGTACGAACCGACCGACGTTGAACGACCAGTCCTGACGTTCCCCCGGATTAAAACGAAACGCCTTGAACGGAAGCACGATTTCCACGGACCATCCCATGCTGTGACGTGTCGCATAGCTCTGCCAGTTGGTATCCCAATCCTGGTTAAAAATGCTTAATCCGGAACCTACAAGCGCATCACCGCGGACGCCCAGTGGATTGGTGCAGAAAAAGTAGGTGTCGCCATTTTCTCCGTTCGGTGCGATGTAGAGTTCGATGATGTCATCGTCGTTCATATCCACAATCTCATCGCGGCGCATTTCCGTGGCCACCACCCTCGCAGGGGTTTTATCGTAACACATCACCCCGAAATACAGATTCTCCTCATCGTAGAGTACCCGCACTTCGGTGGCCTCCGTATCGAGAAAACCTTCCGCCGGATCACGCTGGCGGAATCCGGCGGCCGCCGGCGCCTGACGCCAGATAGGGTCGTCGAGATAGCCATCCAGTTTCGGCGGTGTGGTGATCCGTACCGCCTCCAGCATGTAACGATCGAATTCGACTTTCTTCATGTCGATCACTTTTGGTTCCATGGGCGTGCCCACATACTTTGTGGTGGCCGGGTCAAACCACGTTTCAGGAGCTACAGAAGGGGGGGAGGAAGCGGTGGAGGTAACCATAGGAACTGCATTCGTCAACGGGGTGAGGCGGTCTGTAACCGCTCTTGAAGGCGGTGCGCCGGTCGCTGTAGCGGTCGTATCGGATCGGAGGTCGAAGAACTTCGCCGCCTGCATAAGCGCATCCTGCGCCGCCGTCGTGAGCGCTTCGCCGATCGACCTTGGTCCTTTCAGAACAGCCGTGCCGAACTGCTGCCTGGAGCCGCCTCCGGCGCTCAATTCGCCCAGTACGACAACCACATCCTCATGAATCCTGTGTTCGACGATTCTGAACCGCCACCGGCCGTCGAAGACCTTATTCAACTGCCTGACCAGCACATCCGAGGCGTCATCATGCACCGTCCGGCTGATCGAATCGGCCATCGCCCGGTAAGGCACGCTATTCGCAGTGTCCTCGGACGATGCGCCGGTTTTGCGCTCCTGAGCCTCTGCGGTCATCGCAAAGATCATCAGCGTCAAAGACAGAAGGAGGCCGGTCTTTTCCCATACAAGCACATACATGATGGATTCGCCTGGAGAGGGATTGAGGAAGAGCTGGGTGCGGGATAATATGTTCGTTACCCCCAGAGTGTCAATGGAAAATAGTAGGGGTGCGATCATGGTTGTGTCAGGCACCAGGGCAATCTGAGAAACCCCATGTCGTATAGCCATGACCGAGTAACATTTATTCTTGACGTTATTGACGTGCCTGCCGTTATTCTTGATATTATTGACGTGTCTGCCATGTCCATACAGAAAACCTGTAGAATACGCCCACCCTGAACAGACAGGCAACCCGGTGAGCCGTTGCGATGAGTGGAGCAAGACCCGTGCATCCATTTTTCAGATATGATAGATAATATCAATAGTTGATTTATGATTTATTGATTATGACTGATTACATCAAAGACATGGGATACCATCTTACGGTTGAGCGGGTCGTCGTCAACGCCGCTCATTACCGCGCAAAGATTCGAAAGAAGGTGCCTATCGTGTTTAAATGCAACATCGATCTCACCTGTTTCCCACACTTTTGGAATCCAAACCCCGGCATCTATGTCTTCAAAACCCGGCTCCCTCCTGAAGTCATATCAAAGGTCATCCGATTTGATGATGTAGAGGAGCTCGCTTCACCGGGCTAAGTAATTCACCAACTCACTCACTTACCATTCCCCCATGTCCCTCTCTATATCGCAAATTAATTCCTTTCACCGGAATGGTTATCTGGTGGCACGGCAGATCCTGAGGACAGAGGACCTTGATCCTCTGATCTCAGATTTCTCCCGGTTAATCGACGAAATAGCAGAACAATTATATCAGGAAGGAGCTATACAAAGCCTTTTTGAGAAGGAGCCGTTTGAACGGCGTATAGCCAGTATAACAGCGGCGACGGGGAAGAGTATTCAGAGTCAGGTGTCGTTTCCCGTTAATCTACGACGCCCTTTGTTCAATTTTCTACATAGCGATCGTTTGCTCGATATCATCGAATCGCTGGTCGGTCCTGAGATCTACAGCAACCCCACCCATCACGTGCGTCCCAAACTACCGGAATCGGTGGGCATGGACGACTGGGTACAGCAGTCACCGGTTCATCAGGATGCGGCCGTTCTGATGCCCGAGGCGGATGATACCCTGGTGATTACTTCGTGGGTGCCTCTGGTTGATGCGACGGAAACCAACGGGACGTTATGTATATATCCGCGACTACATACCGGACCTGTTCGGCGTCATGTTAAATGCCCCTATGGATGGACGATTTCAGAAGATGAAAAGCCCGCAGGTGAGCCCGTCATCGTGCCGGCTCAAAAAGGAGATGTCATCCTGATCCATGGCCGGACGCCGCACGGTTCTGTTCCGAACTGGTCGGATCATGTGCGCTGGAGCCTGGATTTAAGATGGCATGATGCGCGTAAACCGGGTGGACGTCCCTTGCCGGGCATGCTTGTTCGTAGCACTGATCAGCCTATAACATGCTATGAAGACTGGATACAGGCCTGGCAAGACGCCCAGGCAGATCCGACACCGAGGAAGATGTATCGTTGGATATAGGCCTCTTGTTTTACCGGTGGAGTTACACCGATCTCAGACCGTGGAACTCAAACCCGGCTTACCTCACATAAACCCGACTTGAATGGCGGATATCCGGATATCGGATCGAGATCCTGACCATCTGTCAGTGCATTGGCATCGGCGTCTCTCCAGCCATGATACAGGTGAACCACACCGCCCGGCAAACGGTCTGTCACATCCGCTTTGACCTGGATACATCCCCTCTCAGAGGTTACCTGGACGAGGTTGCCATGTTGGATGCCTCTGGCATCGGCGTCTTTTGGACTGATTTGAACCACCGGCTCGGGTAATATCTTATGCAGGTTGCCGATCTGTCTGAACTGTGAGTGGGTATACGCCTTGGAACGTCCGCCTGATGTGAAGACCAGCGGGTATGTATCGAAAAGCTCAGGCGTACTTATCGGACTCTCTGCCGGCTCACGGTAAACCGGTAATGGATCGAAGCCATGCGCTTTCAGTATGGATGAATAGATTTCAACTTTGCCGGAAGGGGTGTTGAAACCTTTATGCTCATATGATTTTGGGACACGTTGCGCAACGGGGATCCGCATACCGGCAGGATGCTGACGTAGCTGGTCTGCCGTTAACTCTGCCGATTTCAACCGATCGTTGATATAGGTGTCGAAATCTCCATTCCAGACTTGATCTCCTAAACCCAATTTCTTTCCCAATTCAAGTATGAATTTCCAATCGGGCCAGGCTTCTCCCATGGGTTCTACAACCGGCTGCCGTAACTGCACAAACCCACCAGGGCGGGTAACCAGAGAAGATCGCTCAAACCAGGTCGCGGTGGGTAAAATGACCTGCGCTTCGTCGGTTGTGACGGTCTCGAAGTAATCAATTACGGAAAAGAAATCGAGTTTTCGGATAGCGAACTTAACCCGTCCGGTATTGGGCCAAATCATAAGATTCATACCCACACCGATGATGGCTTTGATCGGATATGGCTTTTTGGTAAGAATCTGGTCTATGAGGGCGTTGGCCTGTCCTTCCTGGTACATGTCGGCCCAGACAGGAAAAGTCTGTTCACCAGCACGCGGTTTGAGCTGGGCTTTTTTTTCGTGAAAAAGGGAGACATCCTTCATGGGGACCATCGGGTCCGGCAGCATGTTGCCACCCGGAATGTCCAGATTTCCGGTTAGCGCAGGCAATAAGGTGATCGCCCGGTGGTTCTGCACCCCGTTCGTGGTATGCGTAGTTGCACAAGGACTGGTTTGGAGCTTAGCCGGTTTTGAGGTGGCATACAGGCGTGCTGCTGCGATGATCTGTTGGACAGGTACACCGGTAATTTCGGCAACCCGCGTGGGAGGATATTGTGCTGCAAGGTGACGCAGTTCGTCAAACCCGACCGTCCAGCGATTGACAAAGTCCGCATCATACAATTCTTCGTTCACCAGGATATGGATCATGCCCAAGGCGCCATCGGTACCGGGACGCAGTTGCAGATGTAAGGCCGCCGTCTCTGCCGCTTCGGTTCGGCGAGGATCGACAACGATACGCTGCATACCCCGGCGACAGGCTTCGAGATAATCGTGATAGAAATTGGGGGCAGCGGAATGACCCGGATTGGTAGACCACATTAAATTACATTGCGTTCCATCATAGCGGATACGGCCGGTACTGAGAAAATCCTGGTACTCCGATCCGTAATTCATAGTGGAAGCAATACTGGTTGAAGCGAAACAGAAGCTGCATTCAGTCAGATAGTGAGGAGAGCCGAAGGCATAGGTCAAACGCTGTAAAGGCGTCCACCCTTCTTTCGGATACCCGGCGAAAAAGACGACAGACTCGGGGCCGTAACGATCCCGGATCGTTATTAATTGATCCGCAATATGATCCAGGGCTTCATCCCAGGTAATACGATGAAGCCTACCGTTATCCCGGAGAAGTGGATAAAGCAGTCGGTCAGGGTGGTATTGAAATTCTGTCTGATGGCGACCGCGACGACATAGTTGGCCCTCCACTTTGACAATGCGCCCCCCACGATTAATATATGCCTCGGTGGGACAATCATAGGTGCACATATAACAGGTCGTCGGTTTGACGATCAGGTCAGTATGTATCGCTATGTCTCCATGTGTATCTAAGAGGTTTTCAGAAGAGATGATCGAGTTCATGTTTCCCTCTATCAAAATCGCGCGTCGCTGGTTAAGCTGCCGTAAATGAGTTGTGTTTCCGAAAAAACAACGGTCACTCACGACGGATACACCTTCACCAACAACATGGTTAAATAACGTATGGCGCTGGATTTTGGCGCAACGGACCGTAGAACCATCTGAAGCGACAGAGTACTCAGCCTCTATCGCTTCAGATCTTGACCGGCAGGTTCGTTGCCCCGTTCCGTGATAAAGGGAAGGAGAAGCATCCAGTAAAGGCGGACTACCCGATGCTCTTGGAGGTGAGATAGACCAATCGTCATACCCTTATGACCTCGGTCCGGCTGGGCGCGGTAGGACCTGAAGAGTCGATCCCACCAGGGTAGATTAAAGCCGAAATTCGTATTGGCTTCTGTAAGATTGGTAGAGTGATGAACCCGGTGCATGTCGGGGGTGACGAGAAAGAGACGTAGAAACCGATCCACGGATTCGGGCAGGCGGACATTGCTGTGGTTGAACATGGCCGTACTGTTCAGCACCATCTCAAAAAGGATGACCGCCCAGGCCGGTGGACCAAGGGCAAGCACAAGGAGTATTTTTAGACCCATGGAGATCAGAATTTCCATGGTATGAAACCGTAATCCTGTCGTCACATCGATATCGGGATCAGCATGGTGGACCAGATGGAGGCGCCATAAGGGGGGCACGACATGGAAAAGAACATGTTGCCAATATACGGCCAGATCCAGAAACATGACCGTTATCAGACCGACTATCCAGGGAGAAAAGGGGATATCAACGATATGGAAGAATCCCCATCCGTTTTCCTGGGCTATCATAGCAGCGCCTGCCGCTGTCAGGGGGAGCAGGATTCGCAAGGCCAGGGCATTGAGCACGACCAGGCCCAGATTACTCGACCAGCGAAGAAGTTTGGTCGAGTTGAGTTCGCGCATCGGGGAGACCATTTCCCATACTGCCATGATCAGCAGCACACCGAGAAACAGGCTGAGGCGAAACAGAGATTCATTTTCAACGAAAACCATGTATATGCCTTCCACACGACAGGGTATATCTGAATTCAGATATACCTGGAGATCATATGAGTTGCCTGTTTGGACTTCATGTGAGGTATTTAAGTATTATTATACTAATAAGTATAATCGTGTCAACAGGTTATTGTAAAGGGAGACAGAGCAATAATAGAATCGCCCCCAATAGATTTGATTCCAGAAGCATCAACCTGGGTGGTATAAATAGACTTCCCTCAGTCCTTGACATCTATTCCGTGGGGTGTATATAGACAGGGGATTTGGTGAGTTGGTGAGTTGGTGAAGGATTGAAGAAGGGTGTTATGATGAAAGCAGCTGTCATGACGGCGTTGAATGCGCCGCTCGAGATTCAGCGTTTGCCGGATCCTACGCCGGGACCGACAGATGCCGTTATTGGGGTGGAAGCCTGTGGTATCTGCAGGAGTGACTGGCATACCTGGCAGGGGGATTTCGAGTGCGACTTGCCGCGTGTTATGGGACATGAGTTCGGTGGGGTCATCGAAGCGGTCGGCGCCGATGTACGGGGATTTAAAGTGGGGGATCAGGTGACCATTCCCTTTCACATGGCATGTGGACGTTGTGTCTATTGTTATACGGGGCAATCCAATATCTGTAGGAAATTGGGGACAATAGGGGTTGATTTCAACGGCGGTTTTGCTCAATTTGCGCTCGTACCGGAAGCCGATGTTAATTTAGTTTCCTTACCCGAAGAAGTGGACGCGCTCAGTGCGGCTGCGATCGGTTGCCGGTTTATGACGGCGTATCACGCCATTGTGGATCAGGGTCAGGTTAAGCCTGGGGAGTGGGTGGCTGTATTCGGTATTGGCGGGGTAGGACTTTCTGCCGTCCAGATCGCTACGGTTTTAGGGGCGCAGGTGATTGCCGTCGATATTAATGCCGAAAAATTGTCTCTGGCTAAGAAAGAAGGAGCCGTCGTAACGATCAACGCCGCGGAGGATAATCCCGTAAAGGCCATTAAGGATATAACCCGAGGTGGGGCGGACATGAGCATAGATGCGCTGGGATCGACGACCACAGCCAGGCCGGCCATCAAATCGCTACGAAAAGGGCGGCGTCACGTTCAAATCGGATTGACCACAAAATCAGAGACCGAAACCGGCGACATCAGCCTTCCCACAGATATCATGACGGTGAAAGAAATCCGTTTCATCGGCAGTCTGGGCTGTCCGCCGGCGAGCTATGCCGGTATGCTGACGCTCATCGCCAATGGCCGTCTTGATCCAACACGGCTTGTCACCGAAACGGTTGCTCTTGAGGAGACGAGTGACGTCTTATCTTCGATGACCGCATTCGCCACGATGGGGTTTCATATCATCACGAAATGGTAGACCTGCTCGTTGGCGAGTAGCCGGTGGCGGATGGCATAAGATGGTGCTTGAAATATAATAGATAGTCATACGTTTGTCGACATTTTGACCGCTACAAAATGACTGATATCATTGGTTATTATACCAATTGTCATATGATAGGCCATGTATTATTCTCTATAACTTACAGAAAATTATAATGTTATCAATCATAATTTATAATTTATAATTCAACAATTGGTATTACATGGCGTTGATGTTCGCCCACAGGAGCGGGCTCCTACCAAACCATATTAATGGGGATGATTTATATGGCTTCTATGAAAGCGGCTCTTTATACCGATATTCGTGAAATTCAGATCCAGGATGTCGACTATAAACCACCCGAACCCGGATACCTGACCCTGAACACGCGATGTACAGGGATCTGCGGCAGTGACCTGCATAATTACTTCGGCGAGTGGAAACCGGATCTCGATGTCGCCGCTGGACACGAGGTGTGTGGGACGGTGGCTGAGATCGGGGCGGGTGTGACCGGATTCCAAATCGGTGATCTGGTGACCATGGAATGTTTTTCCCATTGCGGCGTCTGTCTTTATTGCAGGAAAGGATTATACAATCACTGTCTGGAGCGTAAGTGGTTCGCCCACGGCTCACACGGCGGTTTTGCGGAATACACCACCGTCCATGTGTCCAGCCTCTACCCACTTCCTGATGATATGACCTTTGAGGAGGGCACGCTGGTAGAACCCCTGGCTGTAGCACACCGCGCCTTAGCCCAGTCCGGGGCGACCTATCAAGACCGGGTAGCGATTATAGGCGGTGGGACGATCGGGCAACTCTGTCTGGCCGTCGCTAAGGCCATCGGTGTGAAAGAAACCCTGATCACCGTTAAATATCCGCATCAAGCCCGTCTGGCCAACGATCTCGGCGCCGATCATATCATCGACATCACTCAGGATGATGTACCGGATTCCGTTCAGGACCTTACCAGCGGATCGGGGATGGATGTCGTGATCGAGACCATAGGCGGCGCCCGGGCTTTCAACGAGGCGACCACCATTGTACGGAAGCGAGGAACGGTCGTACTGGTCGCGGGCTATTTCGAAGACCTCGAAGTTAATTTAAGCCGCATCGTATGGTCTGAAGCGATCATTACCGGCTCCAACTGTTACGGTTTCAGCCATATGCAGACCGACTTCCAGGCTGCCATCGATTTGATCATTGCCGGCCGGATCCCCTTCACCAAACTGGTTACGCATCGATATCCTCTGGAGGATATTAAAGAGGCGTTCAGGATAGCAGCGGACAAATCTTCAGGGGCGGTCAAGGTGCATGTGGTGCAGGATGAACATTGAGTTTTTGAATTAATAAAAAGAACTGTTTAGATTTCTTCTCATTAAGGAGATGTGTCATGAGCCGATCAGGACGTGCATCTGTAATGGTAGGGAAGGCGTTCGAAATGCGTGAATATCCTGTGCCTGTACCCGAGCCGGGTACGTTACTGGTTAAACAGGAACTGGCGGGCATCTGCGGTACAGATCTGCACAACTGGGAGTTTCAGCGTCTGGAGCATGATATTATCCTCGGGCATGAGAATGTCGGTGTCATTGATACATTGGGCGCAGGTGTTGAGAAGGATTATCTGGATAATCCTGTTAAGGAAGGGGATCGTATTGTTCTCTCACCCAACGTAGGATACGGGTTTGTGCCCTCCGAAGAGCAACCGTATCTGCGGGGCGGCTTCGGCGAATACATCTATCTATGGCATCCGAAGACCATATTCCTTAAAACCGACCTGCCCACCGAAGTTGCAGTACTGACCGAACCATCTGCCTGTGCGGTGCATTGCGCCACCCGGGCTAAGATTCAATTCGGCGATACCGTGGTGGTTCAGGGTTCGGGGCCTATCGGCTTGCTTGTATTGAATTGGGCTCGACTCTCCGGCGCAGGTCGTGTCATCAGTGTCGGGGGGCCGCGTGGTCGACTTGAGATGGCGGAGAAGTTCGGTGCGGATCTGACGATCAACATCGCCGATGTGCCAGACCCGGAGGAGAGAAAGCGGATCGTCCGGGAAAACACGCCTCAGAATCTGGGCGCCGATGTGGTCTTCGAATGTGCCGGGAATCCGGCGGCTATCGTCGAAGGGCTGGATTATCTCAGGCATAGCGGTACGTACGTAGAATACGGTCATTTTGTGGATTCGGGGACGTTCGAATGCAATCCCAACCAGATGCTCCTGCGTAAGAACCTGCGTCTCGAAGCCGCCTGGGGTTTTGAAACGCAGCACTTTCTCCGATCTCTGAGGATGCTCGAAAAACATGCCGATCTCTTCGATGATTTTGTCAGCCACACTATTCCTCTGGATCGGGTATCGGAAGGGATAAATGCACTACATAGAGGGTATCATCTGGATGGTAAGGACGCGATTAAGATTGCGGTCAAAGCGGATATGGGGTAAGGGATTTAACCAGGAATAAATTAAAAGAACAGAAACCGGAGGATCATTTCTTGCCGAAGATGACAGGTTCTAAATTCATAGCGGAGACCTTCCACGGGTATGGGGTTACCTCCGTATTTCATGTGCCCTATATTCTTGACGGCGCCCTGATGGAGATGGAAAAACTAGGGATCAAGCGGGTGAGGTGTCATTCCGAAAAGGCCGCCGCGTATATGGCGGATGGCTATGCGCGTGTTTCGCACAGGCCGGGCATCGCCATGGCTCAATCTGTGGGGGCGGCCAACCTGGCTGCGGGACTTCAGGACGCCTACCTGGCGGTGTCGCCCGTGATTGCCATGACGGGTCGATGGACGCCGATGTATCTGTATCGTCACGCCTATCAGGAAATCGACCACCGACCCCTTTATGACCCGGTAACCAAATTCAACGCGTATGTCGATACGGTCGAGGATCTGCCTCTTATACTCCGCCAGGCGTTTCGAGAGGCTACTTCAGGGGCACCGGGACCGGTCCATCTGGATTGCATGGGATTTGCCGGCGAAGGCGCAGCGGCTGAAGCCGACCTTGAGGTGATCGTCGAAGACCCCTTTACGTGTTATCCCGCCTTTCGGCCCGAACCGGAAGGAAATCGCGTGCGGGAAGCCGCCGCGCTGATCGCTAAGGCAGAACGGCCTGTTCTGGTTGCCGGCGGCGGTGTGACGGCCTCGGGAGCGCAGGCGGAGGTGGTCAAATTGGCGGAGATGCTATCCATCCCTGTTGCCACTTCGCTCAACAGCAAAGGGGCGATCCCTGAAGATCATCCTCTCTCAGCAGGTGTCGTGGGCGCTTATTCCAGAAAATGTGCCAATGAGATCGTGACGGAGGCGGATCTGGTGGTCTATATCGGCAGTCAAACAGGTGGGCAGGTGACCCAATTCTGGCAGGTGCCGAAACCGGGCGCTCGAACCATACAGGTCAATATCGACCCTACAGAAATAGGACGGAATTATCCGACCGAGGTGGGTCTGCTTGGCGATGCGAAAGTCACTATGCAACGACTGATCGATGTCCTTGAACCAAAAGCCCCGAACACGGTATGGACAGGACGTGTGCAGGCATTGGTCCAACGCTGGCGGGAGGGGTTCGAACCGTTGTTACAATCCGATGCTGTCCCTATTCGCCCTGAACGACTCTGCCGGGAAATAGAGCATATGCTGCCCTCCGACGCGGTCATCGTCTCGGACACGGGACATGCAGGTATGTGGACGGGAACCATGATCGAACTGACGCAACCCGGTCAGACCTACCTGCGCTGCGCCGGTTCTCTGGGCTGGGGGTTTCCTGCTGCGATGGGCGCCAAGTGCGCTGAACCGGACAGACCGGTGATTTGTTTCACGGGTGACGGTGGATTCTGGTACCATCTCAGTGAGTTGGAAACGGCAGCCCGATTTGGGATCAATACGGTGACGGTGGTGAACAACAATCGATCCTTCAACCAATGTAAGGATGGGTTTGACAAGATCTATCAGAATCAGGACTCGGGTAGCCCGGATGATTTATGGGTCTTTGAGGATGTTAATTTCGCCGAGGTCGCCCGGTCTATGGGCTGCCTTGGAATTCGTGTAGAAAACCCGTCGGATATTTCCAGCGCATTGGAACAGGCCATAGAGGCGAACAGGCCTGTGGTGGTGGATGTGGCGAGTGACATTGAAGCGATGGCGCCTGTAGCGTTTGTACCTGAGTGAAATCTTAGTCCGTTTGCAGGTTGGTTTACTTTACTAGACATTAAGGAGATCGGATTCATGACTGTATTTCAAGGCATATTTCCAGCAGTTATTACCCCGATGACATCGGATGGCCGATTCAATGAGGCCGCGTTTCGGGACGTTATTGAATTTAACATACAGGCGGGGGTGCATGGGTTCTGGGTGGCCGGGGGTACGGGTGAAAGTATCCTTCTGGATGATGATGAAAACCACCGTATTGCAGAGGTTGTGGCAGACCAGTCTAAGGGGCGTGTGAAGAACATTATGCATGTGGGCGCAGCCACTACAGCACGGGCGGCCGGGCTGGCTGAACATGCAGCAAAGGCCGGGGTAGAAGCTATTTGTTGTGTCCCTCCTTTTTTCTACCAGCGGCCGGACCATGAGATTGCAGAGCATTATCGCGTGGTAGGTGCGGCGGCGGATCTGCCTCTGTTTGTATATAATTTACCGGGATCAACCGGTGTGGACATTTCACCCGAATTAATGCAGATGATTCAGGATAAGGTGCCCCAATTAGCTGGCTTAAAGCATTCATCCCAAGTGTTTTCTAACGTGCGGATATTTGCAAAAATGGGGTTGTGCTGCTTGATCGGTAACAATCAGTTGATGTTACCTGCGATGACCTATGGCGCTACAGGCTGTGTCGATGGCCCCCCGATTCTGGCTCCGGAACGGTGGGTAGCGATCTGGCAAGCCTATCAGGATGGGGATATCAAACGTGCAGAAGCGGCGCAGGACGAGGCGAGTAATGTGATTGAAGTCCTTCGCGCCTGCGGAGGGGGATTCCACGCTACAATGAAATTCGCGGTCAGCGAGCGATTAGGGATTGACTGCGGAGATCCACGACCGCCAGGATTACCTCTCACAGAGGAACAGCGGACAGCGATAAGTAAAGCGCTAGAGACGTTGGGATTGATATAAATAAGTGGTCAGGGGACGAGGTATATCCTCCGTCCTCTATCTCCGTCCAGCCTCTTTAAAAATGTCGATGAAGAAAATACGATAAGGCTGAGGGGAATTCAGTGCCTTTGGCGCAACAGCATGAAACATCCTGGCATGGATGTATACCATACTGCCAGGTGGCATCTCGAGTTGTTTCGCCCTGAGCTCCCGACCAGCCTGGTCGTTGAAATCACCGGCCAGCAGGCGTGCGGGTGTAACATCCTTTGTTGGCGAGACCAGATGGCTGCCCGGGATAACAGTAAGGTTCTTATCTCCTCGGGTAAATCCATTGGGATAGTATAAAACCTGTATATAATATTTTTCTCTTTCTGACAGATTGACTGAGTTTTCCTTTGTCTAATCCCCGGCTACTTTTTGTAAGAAAGGATTTGAAGGTAAATAAAGCTACCATACTTTTCCAGGCATAACAAGCCTTTATCATCTTTCTCATTTTTCGCCTTAGGTATATGTATTTATTATGCAACGTTTCCATATTTATTCAAGCCATACAATTAGACGAATTGAGGAGACTGTATCATGCAGATTGGGACCGGAAATAATACCTATGAATGGATAGACTACTGGGCACAATATCCGGATATGGAAAGCGCCCGGACCGGGTGGGTGCATCCCGGAATGATTGTGACAGGCGATGGGGACATCATGACTACACACCCGGGCGAACCAGCGGTGTTGACCTATGACCGGTCGGGCCAATTTAAAGGAAGCTGGCGAGTGGAGGCGGCCGAAATCCATGATATCACACTGGTGGAAGAGGATGGTATCCAGTATCTGTGGCTGACGGATAACGGATCGAAAAGGCAGCCAGAACTTGGATATGATTATCCACCTGAGAGCCCTATCACATCAGGGCAGGTCTTTAAAACCACCATGGAAGGCCAGGTCATTATGCGGCTTACCCTGCCGGATCTCCTTGATTACAAGGGGCGTCGGTGCGCCCCCACAGAGACGGCGGTGAATGAAGTGCGTCATGGTGGTAATGGGGATATCTGGGTAGCGGACGGCTATGGAGAACATTATGTCCATCGGTATGATAAGGACGGACATTATCTGGGCAGCATTAACGGGACAGATGGGGCGGGGAAGTTCAATCAGCCGCATGGCATATTTGTCGACACCCGGAAATCATCTCCTGAAATATACGTGGCAGACCGGGCGAATGGACGTATCCAGGTATTTGATACAGAGGGGCGATTCAAGCGGATGTTCGGCGAGGATTTCCTGACCCTGCCGAGTACCATGGATGCCCATGGAGACCAGCTCATTATCGGGCAGCTCTGCGCCAGATTGACTGTGGTCGATATCGACGATAACCTGGTCTGTCACCTGGGAGCGAACGATGAGGTCACCCGGGTTGTAGGATGGCCCAATAACAAGAATGACGAGGGCGATGCCGTGCCTACCAGTCTGCTGGAACCAGTTAAGTTCAACAGCCCGCATGGCATGACGGTAGATAGTGAGGGGAATATTTATGTGACTGAGTGGCTTATCGGCGGGCGGATGATCAAGTTGGTAAAAGTGACCTGACAGCGTCATTTTTTCGGCATCCGTCTTATATTACCCAGCATAGACCCGGTGACGACCAGAATGGCCCCCAGAATACTCGTGGAGTTGAGTCGCTCCGGCTCCAGAAGATCCGGTATCAGAGGGGCGCAGACCGCCATGGCCGCAACCGTCATCAAGGGAACGATGGCAAGCAGCATACTGACCCGGTTGATTTCAAGATGTTTCATGCCTTCAACGAGCGTCACAAAGGCAATCAGAGAGATGACGGCAGAGCCATTGAGCAGGATGAACTGCGCCGTGTTCTGTAATAGAAGCGTCTCAAAATGGACGAAAGGAAGCGTCAGAAGGGAACCGGCCAGATAAATGAGAAACAGAATGACATCGGTAGGCAGGATCTGCAGCAGTTGTTTTTGCGTCAGGGTATAGGTCGACATGGCCACGGCGGCTGTGATTACCCAGAGGATACCAGGGATCATGGCACTGTCTCCGGTCCATAGTTCCGCCAGTTGCTCATTAAAAAACAGGACGATTCCAGCTATCAGAATAGCAAGTCCGATGGCCTGCAGTCCGGCCAGACGTTCATGGAATAAGAGAATCCCACCGCCCAGGATAAACAAAAGAGAAATCTGATTGACCACCTGGGCGGCGCTCGGGGATATATATCCGAGGCCAAAGGGATATAACACATACGCGCTGCTGAAACTAATGACCGCGGCCGTAAAGAGTAACCAGTACCAACCACGCAACCGACGGATAAGTCCCCAATTCCCCCGTTTTCCCACCACCACAGCCGTAATGCCAGTTGCAACGATAAAGCGGTACCAGGTCATGGTATAGGCATCCAGGCTGATCAACATGATTTTAAGGATAAGCGGTAATATCCCCCAGACGATGATTGTGAATAGCATCATTGTGAGGCCGAAGCCCCATCGACCGGTTGTGGTATGTCTTTTCATATGGGTATTGGTGTCGGGAGGAGGAGAAAGGTTTTCATGCGGATAATCAGGATTCTGGATGATAATATCCGTAGTATAGCGTGGGGAGGGTTAATGTCAATGGGTAACCTGAAGTTATTTTCGGCGGTTAAATGGTAGGCAACCGATTACGAACGTTATTCATTTTATTCCAGGATGTGTATGATTAGACTGGCGTAGTTATATCTATAGATGACTGGATAGAGACGGGCCATGTTATTACACTTTTTCCGGGAGGCAATGATTATGAATTTCTGTACATCGATAGGTTTAACATGGATATCGGTTTTTGTAGTGGTGACCATTATAGCTTTAGCGTCAGATCTGGGTGGATGATCAGGGGACCGTCCGTTAAGATTATGCTTAAAGGTTTTATCGTTCATGCCGATGATATATTAATATGCAGGGAATATATATATGTTACCGGTTATGTTGAACCGTTGACATTGCACCATACCCCCCAGCATCCGACCAGCATATTGTAATTTTCATAAATTCCAAACATCAGATATTCATGGGTTGGGCGGTCATATACAGGCGCTCAAGCATGAAATACCAACGAGCGATTTCATATCTCGTATTCTCGTTCCTCCTTACCACAGGGTCGGTGTTGGCCTGGGGCTTTGTATGGCAGGGTAGTAAAGAATTACACACCGTCATGGAGGTAACTGCGACACTTCTGGCGCTATTTATCGCGGTCATTGATCTGGTGAGATTCTACAGCAAGAAAAACAATATCTCCTTGTTCATCGGTACCGGGTTTCTGGGGGCTCCATTCCTGGATGGCTACCATACGGTTGTAACCTCTTCCTTCTTTGCGGAATATGGCATAACTATTCGACGGCAGAAGGTCTGTCCAGCCTGTACATAGAACATATTGCCGAAGCATCCACGGGAGTACCTCTGGTTCGCCACGTGGGGTGGTGGCATCAGGCGTTGTGATACACATATTGTATTTGCCTTTGATAGAAATGTCTGGTTTGGAGGACAAAAAGGACTGATACGTTTTGACGGCACAACGTGTCACCCCATTGGGGTTGATCAGGGGTTCCATGGCATACAGGTAAGGGCCATCACCGAGCAATGTGGACGACTTCTGATTTCCCACCGATTGCCTCATGAGATCGTTCAAATCATCTGTTATGATGACCCGGGGTTCCAGGTCATATACAACGACAAATTGACGGCCTGGTATGATGATATAACGACCATTATGGCTACGGGACAAAACCAATTACTGTATGGTCGGAATTCCGTAAATTTTTAACTTGAAACACCGGGTGAAGGCGTGAAAAGTTTGACTGAAGCCGATAATGGCACTTGGGAATCGGACTCAGAGAACCTGCCCTCAGTATCGGGTGCGGAAGCCATCCTCAAAGATCGTCAGGGAAGGGTGTGGATCGCAGGATGGGAGGGGGTTCATTATTCTGAGGGTAACGGTTGGCGCCGTGTAACCACGGCGTGGGGACTTCCTGACAATCATGTGAATTGTATTTATGAGGATCGCGATGGCCATATCTGGTTCGGCACAGATGGCGGCGTCGTGCATTACGACGGCCATATTTTTCAGACCATTCGATCTCCGCACATTAAATTGACCAATGCTATTATCCAGGCTCGTCGAAACCGGTTCTGGTTCCGCACTATAAACGGTGTGATACGTTACACCATCGACCCGACACCACCAGATGTCCGTATCCTTCATGTGGTTGCTGACCGGATCTATAATCTTTCTCGATCGATCGATATTTATGTATCGAATCCCCAGATTACATTCGAATACACCGGTCTCGGATTCCGTACAGAACCCAGGAACATGCTCTATATTTATCGGTTGGAGGGCCTTGACGATGACTGGCAGCAGCCGACCCGGTCGCGGCAGACCCGATATACCCAACTCACGCCGGAGGGGTATACAATTATGGTGAAATCCATCGACCGGGACCTGAATTATACTCCGCACCGGCGGAGGTCCATTTTACGGTACGCAGCGACCCCAGGGATGAGCGAATTGATGAGCTGGAAGAACAGCTTCGACAGTCGCAGAAGATGGAAGCCATCGGCCAGTTGACGGGGGGTAACTGTCATGATTTTAACAATATCATGACAGTTATTATTGGATATGCCGGGATGCTTATGAATAATCTGGATGAACACGATCCCCAATAGCTACCCATTTCAGAGATTAGCCGGGAAGGTGAACTGGCGGCCACACTGACTAAACAACTTTTGGCCTTTGGGCGTCGCCAGTTATTGAGGCCGGTCGTGCTTGATCTTAATGACCATCTCAGGGATCTACAACTGATGTTACAGACCCTCCTGGGTGACAATATCAGCCTGGAGCTCAGCCTGAATGCTACTCCCTGTACTGTAAAGATAGACCCGATACAGGTGCAGCAGATCATAATTAATCTGGCCGTTAATGCCCGTGATGCGATGTCGGAAGCCGGCACATTATCCATAGAAACCATCCGGCTTGATAAGAATGTTCCTGAGATAGTAAAAAAAGACGGGGTGATCGCACCCTGGGTCATGATTGCCATCCATGATTCAGGACATGGTATAGAAAAAAAGACATAACGAAAATCTATGAACCGTTCTTTACTACCAAGGAAGTTGGAGACGGATCCGGCCTCGGGCTGAAGCCGGTCTGTTTCTATCCTCCATATTTTCCTTGCCAAATCAAAACACCCGATCTATATACGAAACACCTGAATATCATGTTCGATATGGCAGGGAAGGACATCAAGGGTGCATTTTTAATATAGGAAAACATATGGGTATCATTTTAAAAACGGAGTCACAAATAGACACGATTCGCCGTAGCAGCCAGGCGGCGACGGAAACGCTACAACGTATGGGTGAGGCAGTTAAACCGGGAGTCACCACGGCGGAATTGGACCTGATTGCCCGCAAGATGATAAAAAAACACCAGGGGATTTCTTCATTTTTAGGGTATCGCCCCACGAACCACCCCGCCTTCCCCGCCACCATCTGTACAGCGATCAATGATGAAGTCGTTCACGGCATTCCAAGCAAGCGCCGCAGGTTGCATGAGGGTGATATCATCGGCCTGGACTTCGCCATGGTTTTAGACGGATATCATGGCGATACGGCCTTTACCTTTCCGGTCGGCCCCATCTCATCCGAAGCACAACGTTTGCTTGAGGTAACCAAAGCTTCTGTTTTCAAGGCTATTGATGCGGCCAAACCAGGAAACCGCCTCGGAGATATCGGGCATGCCGTACAGAAATATGCGGAATCCCATGGCTATTCCGTTGTGCGGGATCTATGTGGCCACGGTATCGGCCGCAGCCTGTGGGAAGAACCACAGGTTCCCAATTACGGTAAGCAGGGGCGCGGCACGCGGCTTAAACCCGGCATGGTCATCGCTATCGAACCCATGATCTGTGTCGGTGCGCACGAAGTCATGGTCCTGGAAGATGAATGGACCACCGTCACCGCAGACGGTGGTCTCGCCGCCCACTTTGAGCATACCATAGCCATCCTGTCGGATGGACCGGAGATTTTGACGGTCAATCCGGAGTTGTGGGGATAGGATAGTTCCGAGTTTCGAGTTCCGAGGGGTTTATTTATCGAGATTCTACTCGGACCTCGGAACTGGTTTTACCCCATATGCACTTTCCCCGTACCCCCTTCCCGCCATGCAGCGACCGGTCCCGGAATCAATTGCTTTCCATCTGAAAGACCTTCTGGTCTGCCGTCTAACTCTTTGACCATGCGGCCTCTCCATAGCGCTTGGGTTTTATCATATTCGGATTGACCTGCCAGGTTCCGGCATTCTTGAGGATCTTCGGTGAGGTGAAAAAGCTGCTCATCTCCTGTGATGGGATTCCAGATATATTTCCAGGCGCCGTCGGTCAGAAACTGATTTGCATTTTCAGGATGGTAACAGGGCGAATGTTCGCCATGATAATAGGAACGCCAATCGGTTGATTCCTGTTTAAGTAGAGGCAGGATACTTCTGCCCTCCAGCGTATCGGGTATATTGGCCCCGGCCAGATCGAGAAAGGTCGGCATGATATCCTCCCACCCGACCACCGCTTCGATCTCTCTATTTGTATCCAGGTTCATCTGCTGAGGCCACTTCATGATAAACGGAATTCTCGCTGAGGCTTCGTAGGCATATGTTTTGCGCCAGAGGTTGTGATCGCCTAACATCTCGCCATGATCAGAGGTAAACAGGAGGAAGGTGTTATTCAATCCTCTTTCATTCAAAAGCCGGTTAAAGTAGCCTACCTGGGCATCAAGATAGGCCAGATAGGCATAGTAGGCCGCCCTGGCCCGCTGCATCTGATGCGGTGGTATAGTTCCGCGCCAGGCGTTGACATCTAGCGGATCGTCTGCCTCATCAGCATGATGCTTCGCCCAATCCCCTACGACGGGTCCGGGTAGATCCCGATTGATAAACTGATCGTAATAGACCTGCGGCGGGCACCACGGCGGATGAGGGCCGTTAAACGACAGAGAGAGAAAAAAAGGCCGCGTAGGATCTCTCTTGTCCAGAAACGACCGCGCCTGGTCCACAAACCAGGCCTCTTCCATCTGTGATTCCGGTAGGTGGTTCGGACGCGCCATCCAGGAATTGGCGTCCACGCCGTGCGCAAAACGGTTGCCTGTCACGTCGGGTTTCTGTTCAAGCCAGGCCGCATAATCTTCCGGGGTGATAAGCTGCTCGAATCCCAGATGAAGCCGGCGCGGATAAAAGTGGGTCTTACCGATATTGATGGTCTGATATCCCGCCCTGGTTAATTCTCCTGCCATGGTGATATTGTAATCCCACGGCACAAAATCCTGATAGCCGACCATCCCCTGGCTTGCCGGCGTCAATCCCGTCATTAAGGAACGACGAGCAGGGGTACAGGACGGGCAGGGCGTATAGGCGTGCGTAAACACGGCGCCGCTTCGGGAAAGGGAATCCAGGTGCGGCGTTTCAACCACGGGGTGTCCCAGCCGGCTCAGACAGTCGCCGCGGAAATGATCCGTGATGATAAGGACAATATTGGGTTGTGTCATTTGTAGGTAAAGTATGATGTATTCAACGTGATATACGGATTCTCAGCAAGATTTAAGAGGCTTGCTGGACCAATATCTTTGAAAACCGGATTATATGAGTGTGCCCTGCCTAAGGATCTCAGGCATTTCTCTAACTTCAATAACGCCTTTGCCAATACGCAAAATATCCTCATCATGAGAATAAAGAATATCGCACTTTTCGGATAGCGCCGTTCAAATAATCATCAGGTCAAATTTCACCTTTGGGGAAGGCTTTTCAGATTTACTGACGGTATGCCACAAATTGGCATACTTTTCAGCAACGGCAAGGTCAAATGGAACGACCTTGAATGACTGTGAGATTTACTCAACTATTGGGACGGTTTTCTCAGGCGGCACAGGGACTAAAAATTCTGCCATGGCGGGGGCAGGTATAATTATATCATGAGTTTTATTCTTCCAGATTTTGAATGAAAGATCTGGCAATAATCGTCATTTTTTTGACCAGGTGAACCACCTTTCCCGATAGCCCAACTGCGTTTTCTAGTATAGTTATGTGTGACGAATAATACACATTGTTTGCCCAGAATCAAAGGAATTTATCATGAAAGTAAACGGCGCAGGTCCGACTCTTGATTGCGCCAGGACGTAAGGCATTCATATTAAATAATGATATGAGGAAGAATTCCGGTGGCGGCGGGTTTGGCCAACCGACATGAAGTCTACGTAATTGATGGGCTGTGATCCCATTCAGATGATGGTGGGATGCACATCAGTTATTTATATATTTCCCTTTGACATCGTTTTACCGGGAGATATACTGTTTTAATATCGGCAACGAAGCCTCCATCCTCTTTATACTCCTTTTCTTATTCTCCCGATCTCCGGATGCTGGAGTAGTGGGCGTTTGTGGATAATATATAAAGGCCTGCCTGTGAAATCTATCCGTTTCAGGACAACCATTTCGGCAGTACTGTTCCTTATATATCTATCGCTCACCGCCTGCACCGCTGATGACCGGAATCTACGCACAGAATCTGTTCAAACAGCCGACTACCGTTATATCGCTTCGCATATCGATTCTTCCCGAATTCGCGATACCATCGAATACTTTTCCAGCCTGGGCTCTCGTGTCATCGGCTATCCCGGTGAAGATTCCGCTGCGGCCTATATTGCAGATCAGTTTCGTCAGGCCGGTTTACAGCGGGTGGCCTATGAGCCGTTTACCGGGGCGTCACCTATCGATGAGGGCGCTTCCATTCGTCTGCTGACTACCGGCGAGACTTTCCCTGTACACTGCCTGTGGCCCAATCTGGTCCGCACACCCACGTTACCACGGGAAGGGGTAGAGGGAATTCTGCATTATGTAGGTAAGGGTGAATTCAAAGATTTCAATGGTAAGATCATTGAAAATAATTTTGTGCTGATGGATTTTAATACCGGCGTCAACTGGCTCAACGCGGCGGAGTTGGGCGCCCGGGCTGTTTATTTTATTGAGCCGGAATGGACCGTGCGCCAGCAGGCAGAAGAAAAATTCTTACAGAGTCCGGTGGATGTCCCCCGGTTTTATGTTCCCAGCACTACGGCCCGAATGCTCCTCGACCGTATTGAACGCGGCGAAGAGATTCGCCTTCGCGCCAAAGCCCGGATGACCTGGCGCCGCACGGAATCTCAGAATGTGATCGGTGTGATCCCCGGCACCCACGCTGAATTGAAAGACGAAATTATCGTGATCGGCTCGCACTACGACGCCATCTCGGTCGTCCCTGCGATCTCACCGGGCGCGAACCAGGCCGCCGGTATCGCCAGTCTGATGGAAATAGCCCGGATGATCGCCCGTAACCCCCCTTCGCGAACGGTTTATTTCCTTGCCACCAGCGGACATTATATGGCGACCGCAGGCATCAATGCCTTTATCCAACGCCATATACGAAAAAACTCCGTGATGGCGGCCAGGGTGCCTGAGCCGCTTGATATGAAACTATATATCGGCCTGGATATCTCCGGGCAACGCAATCAGATGGGGGTATCGTTTACCGGCTGGCTGTATACGGGGGACGCCTTCGACAAGCAACGGTTTTTCACGCCGTTCGGTAATGCGTTTATGAGATATGCCGCCGGGGCTACAGCAGCGCTGGGATATTATCCCGATATGTTCATCAATGCCATCTCACCCATCAGCGGCATCAAATGGGATAGCTGGTTTCCAGGGAAGTGGGGGGCCGATGGAGAGCTGGTATTCTGGGCTGGATTTCCAGCCATCTATCTGGCCACCGTATTTGACCAGAGAAACCTGGTCGATACGCCGCTGGATCTTCCTGAAAAGGTAAATTACAAAAATATCGTTACCCAGACTAAATTAACCGCCTGCCTGATCTATGATGCGGCTAATGACCCTGCATTGATGCCGGATTTCAAGATGAATCTGCCCGACGGACTGGGCACGCTGCGCGTGCAGGCTGTCGAGTTCGACCAGAGCAAAAGCTTCATTCCCAGCGTACCATTGCCTAACGCGGTGTTCGTCTCCCGCCGTAATGAAAAAACGTTGATGGGCGTACGTAATGAGTATTTTCGTGTGGGAGATGAAAACGGCTGGGCGGAGTTTGATCAGTTGCAGATCCCCAGGCGAACGCCGACAGAAGCCTATGTCCTTGACGAAGACAACGGCGAAATAATCTATGCGCCGGATCGGGGTACGTTCGGCGATGGGATGTATCCGATCATTACGACTCAGGACTGGGTGGAGAAAGAGAAAAAGATTGTGCTGTTCCGCTGTGAGGCCGTAGATCTGTTCGACCTGGTGGACCCGCGATATCTGACGCGTATGAAAGAGGCGACGGTACTCAGCACCACCGATACGCAGCCTTATAAATTCGGTCATGCGCTGCTCGACCACGGCTGGTTCAACTGGATGTCCTATGTAGAAGCCTGCGGACCGGTATTTATGGAACCTGGAGAACGGTTTAAACTGCTCATGGGAACCAGCGTCCTCGGTAACCGTCTGGTGCTGTTGAATGCGACGCCGGAAAATCCGATGGGCACCGGATACCCCGTATCCGGCGCAGGCATTTTGTCCGAGTTACCGTATAAAGTGGCTCGCGACATGTGGACTCTCAATGATTACCGTTTAGGTCAACTGCACGACGCCGGCATCCAAAACGCCCGTATGGAAGAGATGCACGCCAGAGCGGAAGTATTACTCGGTCAGGCGGAAGAAGCCAGAGCCGCATTGGACTGGGAACATTTTATCCAGTATGCCCGGGCGGCCTGGGGCTATGAATCACGCGCCTATCCTGATGCGACGGCCACGGCGAACGATCTCATGCAGGGCGTCATCTTTTACCTGTTTATCATTCTGCCGTTTTCTTATTTTGTCGAACGACTTCTCTTTGGCTTCGTCAAAGTTAATCATCGTATCCTTGCTGTCACCGCTATCTTCCTGATCTCCTTTGCCATTCTGGTTGCCATTCATCCGGCCTTCGAACTGGCTTCCACGCCCTATATCATATTATTATCTTTTATCACCTTTACGCTGGCCGCCCTCGTGACCTGGATTCTTGCTTCCCGGTTCGGCCTGGAAATGAATCGTGTTCGCAAAGAACGGGCGACGATTTACCAGACGGATGTAAGCCGGGTGAGTGTTCTGGCTGCCGCGTTTTCTCTGGGCGTTTCCAACATGCGGAACAGACCGCTCCGTGTGGGGCTGACCTGCACGACGATCATTCTGCTCATGTTCACGGTGATTTCGTTCACCTCCGTACAAACCTATCTGCAGTTCTATAAAATCGACCGGTCGAATGCCCCTATGTATGAGGGGATGATGATCCGCAATAATGCGTGGTGGCCGCTGGAACATTCCGCATTACGATATATTGAAAGTGAGTTCAACGACCGGGCGACGGTGATCCCCCGCGCCTGGTATGCGAATCAACCGGCCGGAGAATGGAGTAACATTTTCATTAAACTGGAACGTGGTGAGGACGCCGTACCCGACTCAGCGACGATCGCGGAGTTTAAATCGATTACCGATGCGTTGCAGTCCAACGACATCGTGGCTATCTCCCGCGCCAAGGAAAAGCTTAAAGCCAAGTCATTTCAGACCTATGCAAAGGCTATTATGGGCTTTTCTCCCGACGAGCCCCTCATATCCGGCATTGATACCCTACTCATAGCGGGCACCTGGTTTGAGCCGGGAGAGCGCAACGTGTGTATTCTTCCAAACGATCTGGCCAGGCTGCTTGATATAGGGCAGGATGAAGTGGGGAATGCACAGATTATGCTCTACGGCCGGCCTATCCTTGTGAAGGGCATCATTGATGGGGAGAAATTATACCAATGGCGTGATCTGGACGACGGCCACCTCACTCCGGTCGATTATAAGTCTGAAAGCGCCGAACTCCGTGGCGCCATACGCACAACTACCCGACAAACGGATGAAGATGCAGATATCCTTTCGTTCAAACATATGGTCCCGAAAGATGTCATCTTTATACCCTATAACGATGTCCGCAACATGAATAACGGCAACATCATGTCCGTGGCCATCAAATTCCCTTCCGTGGATGATATGATGGCCTCTCTCGATGAATTCATGCCCCGTGTCGGCCTGACCGTTTTTGTCGGCGCTGAAGGCAAAGCCAGGGTATACAGCGCCCTTGCATTGACCGCGCTGACCGGTATGAGTAACCTGTTTATCCCCATTCTGGTGGCGGCGTTAATTGTTCTAAACACCATGATGGGCGCGGTCTATGAACGATTTCGCGAAATCAGTATTTTCAGTTCGCTCGGCCTGGCCCCGACTCATATCGGCGCCTTATTCATGGCGGAATCCTGCGTCTATGCCATTATCGGCGGCATGGCCGGCTATCTGATCGGGCAATCTTTCGGGCAGTTGATGACCTCCACGGGACTGATGGAAGGGCTGACGCTCAATTATTCTTCCACCTCTGCCGTGATGTCTACTATCCTGGTCATGGGCGTCGTGCTGTTGTCGACGCTGTATCCCGCCCATAAAGCCAGTCAGATGGCAGTGCCGGACGTGGAACGCCAATGGAAATTCCCCGATCCCGAAGGGGATGTATGGCGTTTCGATTTCCCGTTTACCGTGTCCGGTGTTGAGGTGTTGGGCCTGAGTACCTATCTGCATGACTATTTCGAGTCCCATGGTGAAGATTCGATTGGTCTGTTTCATGCCGATCAGGTCCGCCTGACCTGTTTTGAGATAGAAGGCGGGATGGGATACCGCATTCATCTACGCGCCTGGCTGGCCCCGTATGATATGGGCGTCAGTGAAGAGATCGACATCACCACCCGCCCGCTGGGTGAATACAATACCTATCAAATCGAACTCGAGATTACCCGGTTGAACGGGGATGTCGATTCATGGCAACGCGTCAACCGCAGATTCCTGAACACCGTGCGTAAACAGTTTCTCATATGGCGCACCATCGATGAGGAAGCGAAACAATTGTTTAAGAGCCAGGGAGAAGCGATGCTGGGGGATAAACCCTTGTTGACAGATGAGACCACAACAGCCCAGCACCAGACGTAGATTCGTTTTTTCCCGAAAGGACTACCCATGTCGGTCGCAGAACCGAAGAAACAACACGAAAACCTCCATCATTCCTTCCCGCACGAGATGGTCACCCCACGGGCTGTCCTGGTCGGTCTGGGCTGTTCACTGATTCTCGGGGTCGCCGACCCGTACGCGAATATGATTATTAAAGGATCCTACCTGGGGAGTAATTTTACACCTATCGGCGTGGTGTTTCTATTTGCAATTATCGTCGGCATCATCAATACCCTGCTCAGAGTGGCAAACCCCAGATATGCCCTCTCGCCGGGCGAGCTGGCCGTGGTGTATATCATGTCGCTCATTGCTTCAGCCATTCCTTCTTATGGTCTGACGGAGGTTCTTTTACCAGCCATGGCATCGATGTACTACGCCACGCCGGAAAACAAATGGTTCGAGACGATTGTACCCAACCTCGAATCCTGGCTGATGCCACAAAACCCGGATACGATCCGGGCCTTCTTCGAAGGGTTGCCGCAGGGCGGGAGTATTCCCTGGGGCGATTGGGTGACCCCGCTCGCGGCCTGGCTCAGCTTCGTGCTCGTGCTGTATTTTGTCATCTTCTGTATTACCGTTATTCTGAGGAAGCAATGGATCGAACGAGAACGGCTGGTCTTTCCTCTGGTCAAACTGCCTACGGAAATGATAGCCCTGGGAGAAGAAGCCCATACCTCGCCCGTGGCTGCGTTTTTTCGTAACAAAGTGATGTGGACCGGATTTCTTATTCCCTTCATGATCAACAGTTGGAATAGTATCCATAATTATATTTACTTCTTCCCCACGATCGATTTCACCGAATCCATCGGCTTGTTTAATAATCAACTGGTTCTGCCGATCAACTTGTCGTTTCCGCTTTTAGGCTTCGGCTATCTGCTCAGTCTGGAAGTCTCCTTCAGCCTCTGGTTGTTTTTCCTGATCAGTAGAATCCAGAATTTGATCAACGCGATGTTCGGTATCGATGTGGCAGGAAATACCACCCTGCCGGGCACACATCAGATGTTCGGCGCCCTGTTCGTGCTGGTCCTCTTCGGCCTCTGGATGGCGCGCGGTCACCTTAAAGACGTCGTCCGCAAAGCGTTCACCGGGGATCCATCTGTAGACGATTCCAATGAATGTCTGTCCTATCGACTGGCTGTCATCGGTGGCGGCCTGGGACTCCTTTTTCTTCTCGGCTGGCTGATGATGATCGGCATGGCCTGGTGGCTGGCCATATTCCTGCTGGGGCTGGTTCTAATCATATATATCGGGTTTGCCCGTATTGTCGCTGAAGGTGGCGTCATTTTCGCCGAAACACTCAACCCCCAGGATTTTATGATCCACGGATTCACAGGGCCTTTCCTCGGGCCCCGTAACCTGGTCAGCATCGGCCTCACCAAATTCTGGATGACGCACACCAGGACGCTCATTATGCCGTCTATGGCCAACAGCCTGAAGCTGGCCGACTCGGCACGGATCAAAAATCAGCTCCGGTTGACTGTGGCGATGGGCCTGGCCGTGATAGGTAGTCTGGCGGGGTCCATCTATGCGGTGATGTATCTGGCTTACGAATACGGGGGCATCAACCTCAACTGGCATTTCTTCGGTGAACTTCAGCAGAATCGATTTAACTATTATGCCGCCACGATTAACGCCACCTCTGATCCGACAGGCCGATGGTTTTTCTTTGGTATGGGCGGTGGCATCATGTGGCTGCTGATGATCATGCGACAGACTTTTATCTGGTGGCCGCTTCATTTCATCGGATTTCCCGTCGGGGCGTCCGCCCCGCTGGCCGCTGGCTGGTTTTCCATCTTCATGGCCTGGATGCTCAAAGGGTTGATTCTGAAATACGGGGGCGTCAACATCTACCGGGCCATGCTGCCGTTCTTCCTGGGCCTTATCCTCGGCGAATTCGTCAGCGCCGGCCTCTGGGTTATCATCGACGGGTTGACGGGGATTACAGGGCATGTGATCTTTAATTGATAAAAAAGGAACCCTATGACCGCCTTCTGTAAACAATCCGTCCTCTGGACCAGCGGGAATGAAGACTACCATACCTATCGTATCCCCGCGTTAATTGTTACTCCTGCAGGCACGGTGCTCGCTTTCTGTGAAGGGCGTAGAAACAGCAGCAGCGACACCGGCGACATCGATATGCTGGTCAAACGTAGTACCGATGGCGGGCGGTCGTGGTCGAACCATGAGATGGTATGGGACGACGGGGAAAATACCTGTGGGAATCCCTGTGCCGTTGTAGATCGTGAAACCGGGGATATCTGGCTGTTGATGACCCATAATTTAGGGACCGACAGGGAGGCGCAGATTATCGATCAAACCAGTGAGGGCGCCCGCACGGTCTGGGTAGTGGTCAGCAAGGATGACGGACGCTCTTGGTCGACCCCTTATGAAATAACGTCTACGACCAAACGCCCGGACTGGACCTGGTTTGCGACCGGACCGGGCAACGGCATACAGCTTGCAAGTGGCCGTCTGCTCATCCCATGCGATCATATCGAAGCCGATACAAACCGCTATTATTCCCATGTCATCTACAGTGATGATCATGGACAATCATGGCAATTGGGCGGTTCGACGTTAAAAGATTTCGTAAATGAGTGTTGCATTGCGGAACTTGAAAACGGCGACGTCCTGCTCAATATGCGCAACTACGCCCCTGAAAAACGAACCCGCCAGATCGCCATGAGTACAGATGGCGGCCTCACCTGGTCGGAACAGTGGCATGACGACGTGCTGATCGAACCGATCTGCCAGGCCAGCCTGATCAGCATTCCAGGCGCAAAAAACCACCTGTTGTTTTCAAATCCGGCCAGCCGCGATTCCCGAACCAATATGACGATCCGCCACTCCACAGACGGTGGTCGGACCTGGGCTTTTTCGCGTACATTACACCCCGGTTTTTCTGAATATTCCAGCCTCGTTGTTCTCCCGGACCACACCATCGGCTGTCTCTACGAATACGGCAAGAAAAAGCGCAATGAACATCTGATGCTAACCCGGTTTGATATAGATTGGATCAAAGAAGGACGGTAATGCGAATGGACGCAACGACGAAAGGCTCCATCATGCCCAAACCCAACTTCATGTTCTACCACGACGGTCGTCATCCCCTCATTTACATGTACGAGCCGCCCATTCAGAAAGAGGAGTACGAAGCCGGGGTCGATGAACTCCTCGGCACACCCGTGCAAGCGATCAACTTTTGCCTGGGCGATGGAAGAACGGTGTTACACGATACCCAGGTAGGGGAACTGTGGGGCCACAATATGGGCCAATGGCCCCATATTATATTTCGCCGGGCGCATCAAAACGCGAAGCATTTGATTGAGCAGGGCCGTGACCCGCTTAAACTCATCTGTGACAGAGCCCACGAAAAGGGCATGCTGGTCTACCCCACCCTGCTGGTGCAACAGGGGCGCGGTCCCAGGGAAGAGGATGTGCGTTGCTCCGATTTTAGATTTGGCAACACCCACCTTGAGATCGGCGCGCATGACGATGTAGATGAATCGTTTCCCGGCTATACCTGCCTGGACTTCATGCAGGAGGCCGTGCGGGATGAGCGATTTGCCCTGATTGAAGAAACCTTGAATAAGTATGAAGTTGATGGCTTTGAGCTTCAGATGAATTACTTCCCGTATTACTTTCATCCGGATCAGGTGGAGGCCGGTTGTGCGGTCATGACGGCATGGATCAGAAGGGTCTATGAAGCGGTTAAAACCAGTGGTTCAGGTAGAGAATTAGCCATCCGCATACCGGTCAGTGTGACGGGTTCCCTGTCCATTGGGCTCGACGTATCCACCTGGATTAACGAAGGGATTGTCGACGTGTTGATCGGCCAAGGATTTTCAGGCACCGAACTGGTTCATCAGATGCTCAATTTTCGTCCGCTGGTGCAGGCCGCCAAAGATAAGTCCTGCCGTATTCTGGCAGCCGTTCAGAGTCTGGTTGACTCGGACCGGCTCCACGAGGCCCCTATTGAAATCATCCGGGCGGCGGCCTGTAATTACTGGGCGCAGGGTGTTGATGGATTGTATCTGGCCCACTGGTTCGGGAATTGGCCGTATGACGCCACCTTCTACGAAAAACTCCGGGAATTACCACATCCTGAAGTGATGGCGACCCGGGATAAATATTACTACATCCCCACACAGACCGGTCGCTATGCTGCACCGAAGACCGAACCCGGGTTATCCATGACATTACCTGCCAACCTCGAAGAAGGTGAAACCGTCAATCTTCCTTTTACCATATCAGACGATTTGCCGCGATGGGGCGCCGTCGGTCGAATACATGACGTGCTGTTACGCATCCGGATTATGAATACGACCGAAGCAGATCAACTGACCTTCACTTTGAACGGGCAACCGATACCGGACCAGCTGAAACGCGTGATCAACGAAATGTATCGCATGAAGGCCCCGCGCTACCGCACCGGTTCCGGGTACTGGTTCATATTCCGGCTCGACGAACCGCATTGGCCGGTAACCGGTGCGAATAATCTTCAGATCACCTTACGCCACAGGGACAAAGGAATCACACCACAAATCTATGTCCGAGATGTGGAGTTGGAAATCAAATATCTGATGGGCAAACATTTTCATCGGGGGCAGGATGATGATCTGGGACCGTATGTGTATTCGGAGATGTAAAGGCGTAGGTGGGAGGATGGAAGGGGCACGGTTTTTTCCTTCCATCCTTCCATCCTCCCACCCCGTCCGTCCACCCTTCCCATCCTATGGGCGTAAATATACAGATTACGACCGATAGCTGATTTTACGACCTATTACATCTGACACGTAGCCATACCGTCTAAGTGGCGTGCTATATATCAAAATAGATATGTAGCCCACTTTATGAAACGACAGGTGATATAATTTGTGATTTCAATATGAAGAGAAATTCGAGTGTAAGTCATACTATTTCAATATTTTAAGAGGGAAAATTACTGAAGTGGTGTGGTAGGCTACGTATCAGTATTGATATGTACTCATATGTTAGGCGGCATACGTCTGTTGACGTTATCAAATATGGGAGTGAATGATATGATGCGACAATTAATGTTTGTAGCCTCGATGATATTTTTCATGGGAGGAGTGGCAGTGATTGCACAGGAGAATACGAGACCTCGAGCACGTGAAATCGGCATTGAAGTTGGCATTCTACCAACAGGTCCGTTGAATGCCATAACGGACGTTGAAGGCGTTAAAGTTGGACACAAGACGCTATGGCGGGGTGATACGGTGCGGACAGGTGTAACGGTGATTCTGCCCCATGGCGATAATCTATTTCAGGAAAAGATCCCCGCAGCAATCTATCTTGGAAACGCATTCGGTAAACTGGCCGGATCGACCCAGGTGGAAGAACTCGGTAATATAGAGACGCCTATAGCGCTAACCAACACGTTAAACGTGCCTATAGCTGTCCAGGCATTGATTCG
>CAJXCW010000018.1 GCA_913051705.1 uncultured bacterium | reverse complement strand
TCCATTTTTATTAAATGCCCAATGATCAGGAATAGCCCGGTCTTCCATACAATGGCGGTTGTTTATCGAGTCCATGAAGGAGCGTGAATACGAGGGGATGGGCACGACGGTGGTGTGCGTGCTGGACTACGATAACGTACTCGTGCTGGGTCATGTGGGAGACAGTCGTATCTATCGGTATCGAGGCGGCGTTCCTGATCGGCGCAACCCTAAACATATCCGCGATCCTGCTGCTTGGCCTGCTGCGACCGCCGCGGCGGGATTGATGGCGCCATCGAGCGTTCATTCATGAATTTGGGTTAAGATTCGTTATCTAGGGTTTCGCAAATTTTTCTTGCGAAATTAGCTTGCCCGAACGGTTTCGCCAACAGGTGGACGCCTTCGTCCAGTTGTCCATGGTGCATGTCCGTGCTGGGTATAGCCTGAAATGAAGAGGACCTTGAGAGCGGGCAACAATTCACAGGCCCGCTCCGCCAACTCCCGGCCGACCATCCCGCCGGGCAGATTAACGTCTGCGACAAGCAGGTTGAATTCCGCCTTTTGGCTGATTTGTGCAAGGACCTCGGCGGCGGTGGCGGCTGCAAGCACTTAGGTAGCCCAGGTTTTCGAGAAAGCTGATCGCCACGATACGGACATCGTCATCATCCTCCACCACCATGACGGTTTCACCCCGCGACGCAATATCGGTAATGACGCTGGCGTCGGGATCGGGTTTGGCAAGCGCATCACTTATTGAGCGGGGCAGGTAGATTTTGACCGTGGTGCCTATCCCGACCTCGGAGTAGATGCGGGCATGGCCGCCCGATTGCTTGGCAAAGCCATAAATCATGCTCAGACCCAGACCGCTGCCCTGGCCCACGTCCTTGGTGGTGAAAAAAGGCTCGAAGGCCTGATTGACCTCGCCTTCGGTCATGCCCACTCCCGTGTCGCTGATGGCCAGCCGGACATAGTCACCCGGCCGCATAGTCTCCAGCCCGGCCGCGTTGGTGGGAGACAATTGGAAGTTTGTGGTTTCTATTCTCAGTTGGCCGCCATGGGGCATGGCGTCACGGGCATTGATGGCCAGGTTCATGATAATCTGATGAATCTGACCAAGATCAATTTTCATAGGTTTCAGACCCGGATCCAGCGTCGTGATTAAATGGATGTCTTCTCCGATAAGGCGGCGTAGCATCCTGGCATTATCGACGATAACCCGATTGAGGTCAACAATACTGGGTTGGATGACCTGATGACGGCTGAAGGCCAGAAGATGGTTGGTCAGGACCGTTGCCCGTTTACCAGCCTGAATAATCTCATCTACTTCAGTTCAACCAGCGCAGGTAAATTATGGATGGTTGCCATGTCCGCCCCGATTTCGTACACTGTTTGCAGGCGTTCAGTGAGTGTCTGGGTGGGCGTCATTGAAATCCGGTGATGTTTTGAGTTCATAACCCCTGGGCCAATGGAGGCCATACGATCCCTTTTACTTATTAATCCGGTTTTTTTCAGGTGACCAAGTGTATGCTCAAATCAGGTCAGCCACGATGACCCTGAAGACTGAATTAAAATATATTGAACCCTTGAATTAAGTCAAAATTATTTCACATTGCGGGATCAACCTGTTGGATATGACAAACTTCAACAAACACCGTGCGCAGATACAGGCCAGACATAAGAGCCTGCATTAATCACCAATCACCAATCACCAGGTTAGATATAACTATGACAGGACGAGTAGAACATAAGATAGCCATCGTAACGGGGGCCGGTTCTGTAGGGCCCGGGTGGGGGAACGGTAAGGCATCAGCCGTATTGTATGCCCGTGAGGGGGCGAAGGTGTTTGCTGCAGATCTCGTTCTGGAGGCGGCTGAAGAGACCAGATCGATTATCGATCAAGAAGGAGGCGCTTGCACGGCGTACCAGGCGGATGTTTCCGATGCAGACGCCGTCTGCGGTCTGGTTGATGCCTGTCTCAACACCTACGGCAGAATCGACATCCTACATAACAATGTGGGCATCCCCGAGGTCGGTGGTCCTGAGGAGATATCGGAAGCCAATTGGGACCGGTTGTTTGATATCAATGTCAAGAGCATGTATCTCACCGGCAGAGCACGTCTTCCCCATAATGTGTTTTGTGCCGACATAAAACACAATTTAGAGAAGGAAATAATCGAAAATATAGCCCACGACAAAAATTGGACAGGTGGTCATCCCCGCATGTTTTAAGCGGGATCCATAGCTTGAAAAGACTGAAAATAATGCTTGTTGTGTACTATAAATGGAAAAAACAATTGACTTTTCTTAAAGAATTAGTATTTTTGGTCGGAACAGCTATAAGTTAGTTTCTGTTTCCTGTGCAGTAGAACAAAATTTTATGCGGCAAGGATCGAAACTTATTGATTCTTGCCGTATTCTGTTTTGGGCTAACAGGGACATTCCATATGTAAAGGTGGTGATTACAGTTGGCAGAAGGCACTATAAAGTGGTTTAACGACTCCAAGGGCTTCGGTTTCATCGAGCATGATGGCGGCGACGATGTATTCGTACATTTCTCCGCTATCCAGGGGGAAGGCTTCAAAACCCTCTCCGATGGCGATAAAGTGACATTCGATATCGTCGAGGGTCCGAAAGGACTTCAGGCTGCAAACGTTGTCAAGGAATAATTGTTAGAGTGTAGGTCGAACGTGTAGACTGAACGAGCGCTGATAGGTATATATCAGCGCTCGTTTTCTTTGGGTAGGATTATGAACAGGGAAAAGAGATGTGATCCTCGCCGGTGCATCGAATATGAAATCCCCGGCGGTTGGCGCGTGCTGGCCGGTAAAACGGACGCAGATAACGACTTTGTGAGTCTCAAGGTGGCAAAACCGCGTGATTGGTGGTTTCATGTGCGCGGTATGCCCGGGAGTCATGTCCTGCTCCTGGCAGAACAGGATCAGGAACCGGACCGGGAAGCACTGAAACGGGCGGCGGCCATAGCCGCATACCATAGCAAAGCCCGTACGGGCGGGATGGTTCCCGTCTCGTGTACCCGTGCACAGTACGTTACCAAAGCCCGGGGGACAAAAGCCGGTAGTGTTCAGATTAGAAAAGAAATCGTCCTAAAAGTCCACCCACCTGCGCCGGAACAGATGATGGAGATGAGGGCTGCGGCGAACCGACAATTCGATGAATCGCCTTGATTCGATCTTCAGCGTTTCAATATCATTGATTAATTGATGTCACACAATTCTCACTCATTCGTGATACAGAATTAAATGGATGCTAAGGAAATTATTCAAGGCCTGATGTCTACTGACCGTGATAACGTGGTACGGGCTTCCTGGAAAATCATCCATTCAAATGATCCACATGTTCTCCAGGTTGTTTCAGACCAGTTCCCCGCCATTTCGGAATTCGTGAAAACGCTGTCTCCAAATAGCGAACCGGCCCTGCGCGATTATCGTTTTGCACCTGAGTTGGCTGTCGAAAAACTCAAATGTTTCAACCAGGCCGACGTGTGCAGATGCAGCCTTTATCCTGCATCAAACAGCCTGGACCCTGAGGAGGAAGAAGACCTGGGCTTTATAGAAATCACAAAGGAAGAAGACCATCTCGAGGCCTATACTTTCGAGTACCCTTGCATCTGTACCCATTGTGAAAACCGCTATGAAGTCGTGCTGCATGAGAGTTGCCACTATCCTTTGTGGTACTGGGAAAAACTGCCTGTATAGAGGAATAATTATGATTGCCGCTGCTTTGAAACAACAAGTATGTAATACGATTGATACCCGGCGCGATGAGATTATCCATATCGGTGAATCCATTATGGATGCCCCTGAACTGGGTTTTAAAGAACAGCGGACCGCCGACCGCGTGAAAGAAACCTTGGAAGATCTGGATTTATCCTATGAAGAAGGTCTGGCTCTTACTGGTGTTAAAGCGGTTCTTCGAGGTGCAAAACCCGGACCGACGATAGCGCTTATGGGTGAATTGGATGCGCTTCAAGTGCCCGGGCACCCCCGTGCTGATCCCAAAACGCAGGCAGCGCATGCCTGTGGTCACAATGCCCAGATCGCAGGACTCATGGGTGCCGCTATGGGGCTCGCGCAACCTGAGATCACCGAGCAACTGGCCGGGAACATCGTGTTTTTCGCGGTGCCTGCAGAAGAATATGTCGAAATCAACTACCGAATCGGTTTGATAAAATCGGGCCAGACCACTTTTCTTACAGGCAAGCAGGAGCTGGTACAACTGGGCCAGTTTGACGATATAGATATGGCGATCATGATTCATACTACTGGTCCCGATGTTTCCGACGGGAGCATGGGACTCTCTCCCTCCTCCAACGGCTTTGTGGCAAAAAACATCCGTTTTCTCGGAAAAGCCTCACATGCAGGCGGATCACCCGAAAAAGGCGTGAATGCCCTGTACGCGGCTCAGCTGAGTCTAAGCGCGATCAACGCTCAACGGGAGACCTTTCGTGATGAAGATTGTGTACGCGTGCATCCCATCATTACCAAGGGTGGCGATCTGGTGAATATCATACCGGCGGAAGTAACGATGGAAACCTATGTGCGCGCCAAAACGGCCGATGCCATCCTGGATGCCTCCCATAAGGTGGATCGCGCCTTACGCGGCGCGGCTATGGCGATGGGGTGTCGTGTGGAAATCGAAACCGTACCCGGTAATCTACCGCTCCGTAACGATCCGGTATTAGCAGAGGTGTTCCGAGACAACGCGGCGCGGTTGTTCGGTAAAGCGTCCTATCGCGATTACGGTCATAGCGGTGGATCAACGGATGCGGGCGATTTGAGCCAGTTCATGCCATTGCTTCATCCCATGATGACGGGCGCCGCAGGTACGCACCATCAGACCGACTGGTGCATCGCCGACCACGAGGCCGGTTATCTCGCCCCGGCTAAGACGCTCGCCATGATGGCGATAGACTTGTTGGTCGACAACGCGGCGAAAGCCAATAAAACGCTGGCTGAGTTTAAACCGGCGATGTCGAAAGACGCCTATCTGGATCGTCAACATGCGGTGTTTAAAACCGAACATTATCCGGCGTCAAATGAGACCGCCCTATGAAAATTATATCTGTTAAAGAGGCCAAAGAGGAGTTGGGAAAAAGGGAAGCCATCTTCGTCGATATTCGAGATCCTGTATCCTATCAAGACGACCACATTCCCGGCGCCATCCATGTAAATGATGAAAATGTGGGCGCATTCATAGCCACGGCCGATAAAACACGTACGCATATTATTTACTGCTATCATGGTAACAATAGTCAGGGCGGCGCCGCATATTTCGAAGAAAATGGATTTGAGGACGTCTATAGTATGGCAGGTGGATTCAGCGAGTGGTAATCTTATATCAATCACCCATGGCCATCGACCGGCACATTATCCGTTATACTGATTTTCCTTTTCCCTCCAAAAGATATTTGCCTGGAGAAGATATACATCCGAGCAAGCATCCATCAGGTGACCATATGCCGAAATGCCGTTTCAATTCTATTTCGTTCGGTGTACAAACCTGGCGGGATTCAGATCGGTATCTCTATGCTATCGATCTCTTTAATTACGGTTACTGGTGGGAAACGCATGAAGTATTAGAGGGGATATGGCGTGAAATTGGACCCAAAACGCCAACCGGTTTATTCATACAAGGGTTCATCCAGATCGCGGCGGCTCTGATAAAAAAGACGCAAACCTTTCATCGCGGCGCCGGGCGCCTTTCTGAAAAAGGCCTGTCTAAAATTCGTTTACAATCAGGTGTTTTTCTGGGGATCGACGTAAGCGTATTCAGTGAAGACACCGCCTCATTTCTTGCTGGCAAGAAACCGGCGCCGATCATCATTCTGAACACACGAACCATTACTTAGTACCTCTCCGCCCCCGGCAATTCTGCCACATACTGATAATCCGGCTCGCGTTCCTGTCGCTCCTGAATCTCAGCGATTTGTGTCCACGTCTCACGTAAACCTTTGGGACAATGCGGCATCTCATGCTTGATGAGCCTGTGTAACTGACCAAGTTTGTAGCACGGTACCGCAGCATACATGTGGTGTTCGGTATGGTAGTTCATATACCAGTATAGAAACTCCAGAATCGGGTTCAGGTAGATCGTCCGGCAGCAGAGACGATAATCTGTTACTCTGTCCTGGAGACCCGCGTGCTGGGCCTGGTTGCACAACCACTGCAGCCACGCGCCGGACATCTTCGGGAAGGTGATAACCAGAGGGACGATCCAGTACCCAAACGCCAGGGATAGGCCTGCGATCGCCAGATGGCCGATCAGCAGGATGCGTTCCCAGCGGGTGTAGGCGCGCCGCCGCGCCGGATCGCTTTCAGGGAAAAGCGACCTGGACCATGGATCTTCAGGCATGTGACCGATGAAGGATTTAAACTTACCCTTGAACAGGTCGTAGGGGTACCTGTAGTTGATGATGCTCCACTTCCAGAAGTTCTTGAGGTCGAACGTCTGAGGAAAAACGACTTCCATATCGTCGGGCGAATGCAGCGTGTACTTGTGGTGTTCGGTATGGCTCGCCCAGAAATGGTGGTGGTTATGCCAGGCGAGGAAGGTGTAAATGTACAGGAAAAAGCGGTTGAGCCATCGGGTCCTGAATACCGAATCGTGCACCAGTTCGTGGAAGCCGTTTACCAGGAAATGCCAGAAGTGGCTGTTGACGAACACCAGCAATACCGTGACGTACCAGGGCCAATGGATCGATGAGTAGATGGCCGTGCCCGCCGCGATGGCCAACACAGCCAGAAACCCGAGCGTCTGCACAAAACCAAGGAAATCGCTGCGTTTGTTGAGTTGAGCCAGCTCCTCACGCGTGACGGGGCTGCGGTAAAATTTCACTCGCTTCTTCCTGGTCGGTTCATTGTACTTCGGTCCTTCGGTCAGGACATCCTGATCGGTCAGGGTGTCCTGAGCAACACGGTCGGACTGAATAGATGTAGCCATTACCAAGCTCCGTCGATTGAGATTTGAAATATGTTGGTAAATAAAATGGCGTTGCAACGCTGATAGGGTGAATTGTATAGTCAGGCATACAGCTTACCTTGCTTTTTTAACAGATTTTCCTTCAACTGCTCTTCTAATAATGTAACTTGTTGTTTATCCCGTCACAAATCATTTTTATATTAAAATCTATACAAGCGCTACGAGAATATCAGGATCAGAAAACAGCGAGCGGTCCTCGAACGGCACGATTGAATCCATATTTGAAGATACATGCGGTAATCTGGTCCAATTGATGCAATTGTGATTTTCAACCTATCGGCAGCATCTTCACCGTTCATATTCTTTGCGTTATCCATACCCGCACTTTTCTGTCCATACGCAGGATAAAAAGGGTATAGGCGCAAGACCCCATGCCACGAAGCCGCTTCGAGATGATGTCGGGATCAACGGTTTTGTCTCGCGTTTTAACAATGGCTTCGCCGCCATCGTGAGATCGAAGCCAGGCGCGCACTTTTTTCTCGTGCCAGGGCATGGTCTCCAGACAGGCGTACGGCGTCAGCCAGGGTGTATCGGGCAGCGTGTCGGTGGTGAGCAACCCGAGGAACGGATGGATCGCCGGAAGGTTGAGGTGACGGCACAGGGCCCCGATCAAGCCGGCGCGCTCGACGGCCGGATCAACCGCCAGAAGATAGCGTCCCGGTTCGGCGAGGGGAATAGGCTGATCGGGATGGTCTGAAAAAGACACCTCATCAGGCAAGCGTGTAGCTGTACGAAGTCCGTCGTCGTGTGACAGCCTGCCCGTCCACAGGACCGCCTGAACCAGACCGCTACGTTGACCGATGATCTCGACTTCTCCGGCCGGGAGGTTTTCAAGATCAACGCCGGGACTGAGTTTCACAGCGCCGTCAGGGGCCTGATCGATAAGAGATCGGATAAAGGCGCCGCTGGGCCGGCCGTCTTCAAACCCGTGCCTGCGGCGACCGTGCACTGTACGTCGCTCCGGATCTATGTGAAAGGGGGTATCGGATATCCGAAGGGTCGTTACATCCGCTACAGCAACCGCTGGCCGCCTACCGCCTGCTGTCTCCACATTATGCCGCGCCATCCATGCCCGACCCGGATCGGTATCGATCAACATCATGTCGGCTATCCCGGCCAGTGCCATGGCATCACCGCCGATCCCGCAGCACAGATCTATAATGCGATCTACGCCTATCTCGGCGAACCGACGCGCTTTATACCGGGCTACCTCGATGCCGGTCGCCTGCTCGACACCGATCGGATCGACGAAAAGGTATTCAGGGTCAACGAATTTTTTTGCCGCCTTACGCCGGGCGATGGTCAGGGTAATCGCCGCCGCCACCAGATCCGGAGGCCAGTGCTTGCGTAGATGCGTGATAACACTCGGATGCGTGAGATCATCAAAGGCGGACACGGCAGCCGGTAAATCACGACAGGATACGTGACTGAGCTTCTGCCAGAGTCGGATGTCCGTTTTATTACTCATAGTCAAATTTTAGAACCAGGTCCAGCATTCTGGTAATCAAATACGATCGGACCGTAAGGGGTTCTCTCTTGAAAACCCGGACACATCAGGGCTGTTATCGACAGGTAACCAGGAAATGTACGGCGTGCCGGCCTCACCTGCGCTACCGAAATCACAGAGATGAATGGTCCTGCCTTTTTTCGTTTTGCATTCCAGGAGCAGCAGGGGTGGCAGCCAATCCGGCCACTGAACGACTTTTGCTTTTATGCGCTTTGCGTCGATGGTCGGCATATCCAGCATGCAGGTCACCGGGTTCCATTTTGCGGTGTCGCGTACTACAAGGGTCCCCTTTTTCGCTTGATTGAGATTGTATCTGTGGTCATAGGCCAGCAGAACAGGACCTCGGTATATGGAGGCGAGTCCTTCACACGCCTGTGCGCCCTGCCAGAAATGCAAAGACATATCCAATGTAACCTCGATCTGGTCTCCTGCCTTCCATTTGCGATTGATCTCCAGATAACATCCCGATGTCACACCAGGAATGGCCTTTCCTTTAAGTTTAACATCGGTCTGATTGGACCAGTGCGGGATGCGCAGCTTAATGGTAAATGAGGAGGTTTTAGATGGCGTTACCTTGATTGTTATGTTTCCGTCAAGCGGGTAGGTCGTCGCCTGCGCGAGGGTCACGGACAGGCCCGGTTTTATTTTCGCCGTAAGTGTGGACGGGCCGTAATAATTCAGCATAAGCCCGTCTTTATCCTTCATAAGGCCCCAGTCGCTCAACATGCCGAAGCCGCGGGGGGTGTTGACGCTGCAGCAATTCAGTTCCGGTGTGCCTTCCCGCGCCTGAAACACGATCGAATGAGCGCTGGCGCAGCGTACCCCGTTCATCGGCGTATTGTAGGTCGCCCAGCGTCCTGTGGAAGAATGCATACCGGTAATCGAATTGAGCGTGGACAGTTCAAGCTCATCAGCAACAATGGAATCTCCGGTTAGTTTAAGCATCTCAACGCTCATCGCCATCCAGGCAATGGTGCAGCAGGATTCAATGGCAGCCAGATGAAAGGGATTACCGGTCGCCTTTTCACCCGAGGAGAACCCGCCGTTGTTGTGCCGGTCCAGTTTCACGATACTCCACCAGATCTGCTCGAAAGCTTCCCGATACCGGTCTTCTCCTGTGATCCAGTACAGTTCCGCCATGGCCATGATTGGATGCAGACTTTCCCATCGGGGCTTCGGGGTCTGGAAGAATTCTACACCCCGCAGGGCTTGCTGCAGGTAGTCTCCTGCCAGGGGCTTCCCATCGGATTGGGCGGAAAATTCATCCACGATCTGTAAAGCCAGCTTGAGATGACGTTCATTTTTTGTCTTGCGATATAGTATGCAGAGCGCATGGACCGGTGCCAGGTTCATCTCTGTCGAACCGGTGTCTGCAAGACGCGGTGTTTTTTTGCCCAGATACTTACGGCAGAGAAGGTCCGCTATTCGTTCCGCGCAGACCAGGGCTTCCTTATCTCGCGTCTCTTCATGCCAGAGCATGAGTCCCAGCATGATATGGTAGTGCCCCCAGGTATCCCAGGTTTGCCCGTCCAGGGCATCTGTATTCGTCAGACGATGCGACTTCGGCCATGGTCCGAGATAGCCGTCACCATCTTGAAGAGGGATGAAGATCCCAACGAATTCCTTCAACCACGTCTTGAGCGCCGGATCACCGGTGACCCGCATAATCTGAACCGCTCCGGTCAGATACTTGCCCGCGAACTCACCGGCCCAGGGGACCATCTGCCGCAGGGGCGAAGCGTCCCGGTCACGGAACATTTCCAGCATACCGGGATTAGCTTTGGGCGCCACAAGTAACCACTGCTCGGTGACGCCCTGGAGATAGTCTCCTAAGGGGCCGTCCATGTGCATCCTGGTATGCCGTATTCTATTGCAGGCAGGTTTTTTCATATTCCTCTCCTTATGTACTGTAGTGCGGATCAGGCGTTTGATTGTTCGCGCGGTTTACAATATATTTCATTTAAGTTTGCGAATCAATATGGATTCATTATATATGTTAGATGAAGTTATCCTGTATCGAATATACCTCCGATCTATAAGAAAGGAAGATCAAAGATGACGCCGGAGCAACGATATCTGTTCGACGTATTCGGTTATCTGCATATTGAAAAGGCCCTGTCCCCCGAAGAATTGAGGGCATGCCAGGAAGCGGCGGATCGGTATATCAACACGCCTGAGGGTCAACTGCCACCCGGCTTCAGCAAAGATGGGAAGCGTCATCTGCACGGCTTTGCCTTTGATAAAAGTCTGGAAGCGCTTACCCGGCATCCGTCCATCTGGGCTATTGTGAAAGAACTGACCAACCATAGGCCGCGGCTGATCAGCGGTACGCTGCAGGTGGACCGTCCCGGAGAATCGTCCGTGGGTGGCCTGCACTGCGCCAGGGAAGGATTCGGTTGGGAAAGTACGCGGTATGAAACGCACCACGGGCGTATCTATTGCAATGACATCATTGTCTTTCCGTATATGGATGATGTGAACCCGGGCGACGGTGGGCTGATTGTTTTGCCCGGTTCCCATAAGGCGGCTTTCCCCCGACCCGAGGGGCTTTTCAATAATGGATTGATGCATACCGTGGATGACCTGGCGCCTGGCGTGGTGAATATAACCCCCAAAGCCGGAGATATTATCGTCACCTCCGAATTGATGACCCATGGCATCCTCGAATGGCAACCGAAAGATCGGATACGCCGCATTATTGTCCTGAGGTACAAACCCCAGTATGCCGGTCTGGTCCAGTCTTATCCGGATGAAATCATTGCACGGCTTTCACCGGAAACACAGGAGCTGATCGAAACGAATCATTTCACGCATGTAAAAGATATCGTCAAGGAAGAGACGGCATAGCCTATAGCAGGTATCGCGTGGCAGGCTGATCTTATTCCGGTACAAAGTACAAAACACGGCCGTCTAAGGAGAGAATATGCCCGAATCGATTTCGAACTTACGCCTGTTGACGCCGGAACAGAAACAGGTTTTCATCGACAATGGGTATCTGATAGTTGAACAGCTCTATAGTCCTGATGAAATCGCTGAGATGCGGGATCGATTCCACGACTTGATTGCCCGCATCGAAGGCCGTCCGGAAAACATGAGCTATGCCATGATGGAACCGGCGGAGGGGTATGAGATTGATCCGTTCAATCCGGAAAATGTGTCCGGCATGAGCAACCAGACGCTGGCAGACGATTACTGGTTCGATCAGTTTACAGACCCCCGTGTCGTCTCGATTATGGTCGACCTACTCGGGCCTAATATCGATTTTCATAACGGCAAGGTCCGTAATAAACCACCGGGCTTTGTCTGTACGCAGAGCTGGCATCAGGACTGGCCGTATGAGCGCCATTCCCACCCGGATCTCGCGGCGATAATTACCTATCTCGATGACACCGATTTTGAACAGGGCGCCACCGAAGTGTTGTCGGGTAGTCACCGCAAGGGCGAGTGGCCGACACACAACGGTGTCTGTATTGCAGACGACCAGGTGCCGCCCGGCTCGGAGACGGTCCTCGCAGCGAAGGCCGGCGATGTGGCCATTGTTTCTGTCATGGTAGTGCATCGCGCTGGTCATAACTACACCAATATCGCCCGTCATGCGATTATCAATGAATACAAAACAGCAGAGACTGTTGACCAGTGGAATAACCGGTGCGCCTTCGCCGGCCTGCCGCTCGCCCGTAACGGCAGATTGCTTATGCCGAGGGTGATGGAGGGATAAGTCCCTAATTTCAAATGCGAATTTTAATCTTGCGACCGGCCTGGTTAATAGGTATACATTTGTAAAAGGCAAAACGTCTCTACAGCAGAATATAATTCGGATGTTTAACATAATGCGATACGCATGGCTTGCGGTATTTTAACGCAAGCGGTGGCCCCATAGCTTGCTGCGTGGCGGCTTCAAAAGAAATGGAGCGATAGAATGCAGGCTGTTTTCTATGGCACAAGAGGGTCTGTGCCCGTATGCGAACCCGGTTTTTTGAGTTCGGCGGAAATACGACATGCGTTTGTATTACATTCAATTCCGGTCGAATTGCTATTCTTGATGCCGGTACCGGCATTCGAAAGCTTGGGATTGAATTAATTGAACGCGGTCATGAACAGTTTGACGAGATTGTCATTGCATTATCCCATACACACTGGGATCATATTCAGGGATTTCCATTTTTCAAGCCGGCGTACGACCTACGAAGAAATTTTACTATGGCCATTTGCGGCGTAGACGGCGCCGGTGGAGAGCTTAAGCGCGTTTTCGAGGCGCAGATGCAATCGGAATTTTTCCCTGTCCCACTGGAAAACATCGGGGCGGCATTCAGATTTCAGCAATTAGATCTGACCGACTACACCCATCCCAGCGGTGTGAAAGTTTCAGCACACCTGCACACCCATCCTGGCGGCGCCTACGGGTACCGCATTTCCGAGGGCGGAAAAACGCTGGTCTATTGTACGGACATAGAGCATGGGGATACCATAGATCCTGATGTCGTGGCCCTATCCAGAAACGCAGATCTGCTTATTCATGATGCCCAATATACGCCCGAAGAATTACCGGATAAAACAGGCTGGGGACATAGTTCCTGGGAACAGGCTGTAGAGGTCGCAGAACAGGCCGGAGTTAAGAAGTTGGCGCTGACGCATCATGATCCTGAACACGACGATCCCTTTATTCTGAAGATGGAAAAAGCCTGTCAAGAGCGGTTTCCGAACGCTTTCTTCGCAAGAGAAGGTGTCCCGATCGATCTATAGGGCGTTTCCCGCGTATGTACAGGTCTGCCACCCCATGCGTATTCACGGTGTTAGTCTCGACTATATCGATGAGATGAGGGCCTACAGTAATCGGCGTATCTCATCAGAACAATTAATCTCGATGCGTATCCATGGTGTCAGCCCTGAGTTTATCGAAGAACTTGAAGCGCTGGGCTACGATCGCGTGAGTCCCGACGAGCTGATTTCGATGCGTATTCACGGGGTGACCATCAGCTTTATCGAACGTGCCAGAAATCGTGGATTTAATGATTTGTCGATTGATGACATGGTGAGTATGCTCTGTGAGGGTTGGTTCAGGGAGGGACGGGGACCAGGTCATTTTACCTTCATGCCAGGTGAAGATTTTACGGATAAACTCGCCCGGCGAGGCTTTGATCCACCGACTGATGAGCAGCAATTCTTCATGGCTCTTGATTCGCATACGGAACCACGGCGTGACGCCGGATTATATCGAGGACATGACCGACCTCGGCTTTACGGATCTTTCTATTCGTGAACTCCGTCGTATGAAGGATCACGGCGTCTCCGCCTCGTTTGTCCGCAGAATGCGTGATCGGGGATTCAAGGACCTCACGATTGATGAGTTGGTCCGGCTGAAGAATCACGGCTTTTGATCCCGAACGCGATATGATCTTACCCCTTAAAAGATATATCCCGTCTCAAGCGGCTCGCCTTGTTCGATCAGTTGTCGGGTTTTCTGTTCCTTTTCCTCCAGTTCCCGTTTCTTCTCAACGACATCGGGCAGGGCTTCCTTCGGAAATGCCAGGATACCATTAACATCCGCCACAACGATGTCCCCCGGTCGAATTTCCACACCGCCGCAGATTATGGGTACATTGGCGGCCACCGGACTGATCTCTGAACCGGGACCGTATAGACAGGTCCCACCGGCATAGACCGGTAGGCCGATCTCTGCCATCGCTTCGATATCACGACATCCCCCGTCTGTAACCAGACCGGCCAGTCCTTTCTTTGCACAGGCTAGTACAATCACATCTCCGAACATACTCAGGATCTGGTTCGTACCGCTTTCGGTCACCCATATGGCGCCCGGCGCGGCGGTATCCACGGGTTTAAACACATAGTTCCTGATATCGTCCAGCGTGGCGCGGGCTCTCGTCTGCTCATATTTAGTTGTTACTGCTGGGCCGATGATGGTGCCCCTGGTCTTGAACACCGATTTGATGTTACCTTCCATCGCCAGTTTGGTCCGGTCATGACCGAGGCGTATCAACGCATCCATAATCAGGGTGGTCGGCGCCCCTTTCAACGCGGTGATATGGTCATTGGTTTGTTGCGGCACGGGGATTTCATCGGCCGGTCGGGGTCGGGCGCTCACTTTTTCAAAACTTGACAGACTGCCGCCAGCAACAATGGCTGCCATCCCGGCTTTCAGGAGGGACCGGCGGGAGATCTGTCCGCTATCCTGCTGTGCGTCGTGGTTTGTTTCCGGCGTTTTATCCTGCATATACGCCTCCCCTAAATTTGGACAGGACATCGGTGTGCCCATTGATTTTATGTGAATTCGATTTGTGGAAGGTACGAATGTATGGTATGGAGAGGCCATGAGTCTGTCAACGGGAATTAGATATATCCTGTCTCCCTAATCCCTTCCCTATCGTCTCCACCGGATTCAGTCGCGTCGCACGCCTTACTCCACTTTCGTTTCTCCTGAACAGACGGTTATGCCTGAATCGATGGATCAGATGTATCCCCATGACGGAAAGATCAAAGAATTTCTTTGTGTTTATGGTTTAGTTCATGCTTTTTAAAACAAGATACAAAACAACATTATCTTCAGGCGAATATAACTTGTTTGTACAGGAGGAGGCCATGACTAATTCGAGGGGCACGCGATGGGGGATCCTGGCATGGATGGTGTGTTTGATGGGGCCGTTGTCTGTTGGTGTGGTTCTGGCTGAACCGCCGGATGGTTTTACAAAGCCTTGGCAGGAGATCGAAACACTATTCAGACAGAGATTGCAGGAGAGACATGTGACTGGCGGGAGCCTGATGTTCGTCCAGGCCGGCCAGGTTATAGGCAGCACGATATACGGTATGGCGGACAGTGAGACGCAGCGTAAGATCGACGCAAAAACCATCTACCACTGGGGGTCGATTACAAAGACCCTGACCGGTATTGCGATCATGCAACTCCGGGATCGCGATCTCCTGAGTCTCGATGACCCGATTATCGACCATTTACCGGAACTGAGCCCTGTTCAAAACCCTTATGGGGATTTGAGGGATATCACTATCCGGCATATCATGTCCCATTCGGCCGGGTTCCGGGGTTCCTCCTGGCCCTGGGGTGGGAATGAATCCTGGCATCCGCACGAACCGACCAGGTGGGAACAACTCGTCGCGATGATGCCTTATACCAAGATTTTATTCAAACCAGGCAGCAAGTACAGTTATTCCAATCCGGCTATCATTTTTCTTGGACAGGTGATTGAACAGATCAGTGGTGATGATTTTGAAGTGTATATGGATAAAAACGTCCTGAAGCCACTCGAAATGTACCGCACATATTATGATAACTCGCCCTATCATCTTTTACCCGATCGATCCAACAGTTATTTCCTTCAGGATGGCAAGTTCACCACAAACGGACTCGATTTCGATACCGGAATCACAGTCGCAAACGGCGGTCTCAACGCGCCGCTGGGGGATATGGTAAACTATATCTCGTTTCTCACCAATCCGGTAAGGGGGTATGAGATCCTGAAGCGATCATCGCTGGAAGAGATGTGGCAGGTACAGGTGCCAATAGATGAAAACGGGAGCTTAAAGACATCTATGGGACTCTCCTATTTCATTCTGGAGCAAAACGGGGTCCGATACATAGGCCATACAGGCACACAGAAAGGTTTCCACTCATTTTTTTATATTGAGCCGGATACTCGCACGGCGGCGATATTTGTCGTCAATACCTACGAAATCGCCCATCAAGGCGGGTCCCCGACGAGAAGGCTCTCTGCCGAAATACGAGACGCGCTCTTCGAAAAGGTATTTCCGTTATTCAGGAAATAGTGAAAAAGAAGGTAGGCATAAGCCCACTGCCGCTGGAGATAGACTTTCGAAGGAATCCCTCATGATTGATGAAGCAAAACGTCCCAATATTCTGTTCATTATGGCTGATCAGCAGCGGGCTGACTCCTTTGGTCCGAACCGCCATCCCTGTGCGAATTTCCCCGTACTGGAAGGGATGGCTGAGGAATCGGTTGTGTTCAGGAGATTCTATGCGGCGGCCATGGCCTGCGTGGCCTCGCGCCATGCTTTTCTAACCGGGCATTATCCCTGGCAGGACCGTGTCGCGGGCAATGCCCGTTTTCTGACCGGGGATCAGACAACCTGGATGTCGGTACTCAGGAATCATGGCTATCGGTCCGTATCGGTTGGCAAGACCCACATGGTTCACGCCGGATCGACCCATATCCAGGTACCGATCATGAAGTCATACAACGATAAAGGGATCTGGGGCGAAGGGGGCGACTGGAATCATTTCGAGGTTCAGGTCAGCGAAGAGCCCGAAGACACGTATTTCGAGTTTTTTGCGGTGCGTCGTGCTTGTGAAGCGATCGACCGTCTGACCGCCTCAAGCGATAATCCGTTCGCCATGTTCCTCGGATTTCATGCGCCGCATGAGCCATACGTGCTACCGGAAAGATATGCCCACTGGCTTAATCCAGAGTATGTCCCCCTGCCGAAGGCCCGCGCGCATGGGGAATTGAACACCAAGAGCACGCATCTGCTAGCGCGACGCAAGCATCTCGAAAGCGTGCTTGGTCGCAAGATCACTGATAACGATGTACGCGTCGGCATCGCGGGCCACCATGGCGCCGTCAAGATGGTGGATGACTGCGTCGGCCTCATGCTCGACCATCTGCGCAAACGCGATCTACTAGACAACACCCTGGTGATTTTTTGTTCCGACCATGGTGAGATGCTTGGAGAACACCATATATTTAACAAAGCGGCGACATTTTATGAGGGGGAAATCCGCCTCCCGATGATTATGCGTTTCCCCGAAAGATGGAAAGCGGGCACCCAATGCACGCATCTGGCGTCCAGTATGGATTGGGTACCGACCCTGTTCGACTATCTCGACATCGATGCCGACATGGGCCTACCCGGTCAGTCTCTGATGCCGATGATTGAGCATAATGAACCGGTGCGCGATCATCTGATGTGTTCTACCGGCAGGGGGCTGATGATTCGTGATAATCGCTGGAAGCTATGGATCTATGCCGAAGACGATGAGGGCGAAATGTACGATCTGGAAACCGATCCGCTTGAACTTAACAATCTCTATGCCGATCCCGCCCATGCGCCCGTCCGAACGGCTCTGACAGACCGCATGCTGCGACAACGTATTAAGGCAGATATAGCCGAAGCCCGTACCAGCGGCGCTGAACGCCTGCTCATGGAAGAAGCCTGTGCCACACTTGAACCGCAGGTGATTACACGGCACACAAATAATAAATTATAAATCATAATTAGAAAAGAGGAGATACCACATGCTGCCTATCGTCGATACCCACCAACACCTCTGGGATTTGTCGCAGTTTACGCTACCCTGGCTCGAATCGGATGGGGTTGAGATGTTGCGGAAAGATCATCTGATGAGGGACTATCTCGAAACTTCCGCTAACGCCAACGTGGCCAGGACTGTGTATATGGAAGTTGATGTCGCCCCCGCAGACCGTTTGGCAGAAGCACAATTCGTGACCGAATTGTGCCGACGGGATGATAACCCGATGGCCGGCGCGGTCATCGGCGGGCGACCGGGGGAAGTGGGGTTTCGCGAGTATATCAGCCAGTTTAAGAACAACCACTTTATTAAAGGGGTACGCCAGGTGCTCCATGTACCGGATACCGCTCCTGGTTATAGCCTGAATGCGGACTTTGTCAAAGGTGTGCAGTATCTTGGTGAGTTAGACATGATCTTCGACCTATGCCTCAGACCGGGTGAGTTAGCAGATGCCGTCGGGCTGGTAAACCAGTGTCCAGAAACATACTTCATCCTCGACCATTGCGGCAATGCCGACCCGAATATCATCAATGGCGATGTCCCGCACGATCCGGAAAATCCCTTCAGCCACAGCAAAGAACAGTGGCAGGACGACATGAGCACGTTGGGCGAGCATGAGCAGGTGATCTGTAAGATCTCGGGCATTGTCGCCCGGGCGCCCGAGGGATGGGGCGCCGAGACGTTGGCGGCGACCATCAACCATTGTCTCGACAGTTTTGGGCCGGATCGTGTGGTGTTCGGCGGCGACTGGCCGGTGTGCACGATGGGAGCGACTTTCACCGCATGGGTGCAGGCGCTCAGAGAGATCATCTCCAATCGGCCGGAAGAAGAACAGCAGAAATTGCTCGCCGATAATGCCGATCGTATCTATGGTCTGATATAAATCCTTTCAAGAGGGCAAAGAATATTATGAAAAAACAAGTTCTGCTTTTGCTGTCAGCATTGACTTTCTTTCCGATCAACGCTTGTGCCCAGATTAACCCAGAGGTCGAAAAGACGCTCTATGCCATCCGACCGGAAGCCATCAAAGCCGACATGAGTTTTCTCGCGGATGATATGCTTGAGGGAAGACGACCCGGTACCGCTGGTTTTGCGATGGCATCCCGATATGTCGAGACACGATTTATCGCCATGGGATTGCAGCCGGGGGTGGGGGACAGCAGTTATGTCCAGAAAGTAACCCTGAAAAACGGGACCGTGAAGGAGGACAACAGCCGTCTGAGTTTAGTCATCGATGGTAAAACCGAAGCACTCACCTATGGCAAAGAATTTATGCTGAGTCCGAACCCTGTAGATCTGGTTTCTGAGGTAAATGCACCGCTTATTTTTGTGGGATTCGGCGTGCATGCCCCTGAACTGGGCCACAGTGACTACGGACAAACCGATGTACGCGATAAGATCATCGTCTTTTTCGGAGGCGCGCCGGCGTCCTTCTCATCTGCCGAACGGGCGTATTTTTCATCCACCGCCGTCAAGTACCAGGAGGCAGTGAAGCGAGGCGCCATCGGAGCGATATCGCTGCGCCTGCCGGGCGGCAGACGATTTTCATGGGATGGTGCCGTACAACGATCCCGGAGGGGCCGGTTGAGATGGGCGAATGAACAGGACAAATCTCAAAATACCTTTGAACAATTAAAAGTCATCGCGGCCTTCAACCAGGACCACGCCGAAAGGCTCTTTTTCCGTTCAGGTAAGGATATGGCCACAGCGATTACAAATAGTCAGGCGCCCCAATCGTTTCCGCTGAATATAGAAGCCCGCATGAAGGTGGAGACCACCGTAAGTAGGATAGAGAGTTCTAACCTCATCGGCGTCATTCCCGGTAGTGATCCCGTTCTGAAGAATGAATATGTGGTCTATGCCGCCCATGTGGATCATTTAGGCGTCGGCGCCGCCGAAGGGGATGCCATCTACAACGGCGCCCACGACAATGCCTCCGGCGTCGCCATCCTGCTGGGCATCGCCCGGACCTTCCAGCGCCTGCCGGAACCTCCCAGGCGATCTGTCATCATCGCCGTCGTTACCGCAGAGGAGTCGGGCCTGCTGGGCTCCGATTATTTTGCAACCCATCCGACGGTCAAACGAGAAAATATCGTCGCCAACCTCTCACTGGATATGCCCTTCTTCTTTCATCCGATCCTGGACATTGTGCCCTACGGCGCGGAACATTCCAGCTTGTCCAAACCGCTGACAGCGGCGGCCCGCTATCTGAATCTGGAAATCGGCCCTGATCCATTTCCGGAACGGGTGATATTCATTCGAAGCGACCACTTCAGCTTCGTAAAAAAGGGCATCCCCTCTCTCTTTATCAAAAGTGGGTTCAAGACGGTGGCAGAAGACCCGGTCGACCGGAGCGTCTCCGATCTCGCCTGGCGCAGCACCACCTATCATACCCCGCGGGACGATATGACACAAGCCTTTGATTTCAATGCCGCAGCAACCCATGTGAAGCTGAATTTCCTCACCGGGTATTTGATTGCCGATGAACCAGAGCGGCCTGAATGGAATGAGGGGGACTTCTTTGGGGGTAAATTCGGTAGGCCGTAGAAGAGGCGTTTTTAACCAACTACGTGATACACAAAAAAGAGGTCATCTCGACCGAGGATAGCGAGCAGAGAGAAGCCGTCTCCTACAAGAGATCATGGGGAACGGCAAGATACCCCAACGTTATGCCGCTTTAATCAGCTTCAGAAAGGTTTCAGAATCCTCCACCTCTTCCTTGAATCTTGATTCGTGGCTGTCCAGATTCAGATCACCGGGCCCGTGGAACAAGGGGTGTGTTTTGGCCAGAATTGTGACCGCATCCTCGGCCACATCGGGGATCAATTCATCCCCCCGGACCCCATTTGAAACATCTTGCACAGGATATCAGAGAGATGAACCAGCATGGCGATTTCCGGATGATTTTCGGCCGCAGCCGGTTGATGGTGGTGGGCAATTCCGTCGATCAATTCCGTCGGCAGGTTCCATGTCTCGGCGAGCCACCAGCCAATTTCAGGATGCGTGACATCCAGAACGGTCCGTTCTGCCTCCAAAAACGACATGCCCTCTTCATTGACCAGGAGTAGTATTTCATCGAATTCCCGTGGGAAATATTGAAAGATTACCAATTTCCGGCACGGAAGTTTCCTGATGATCGATTAACGCCATCATTTTAATGCCCACGTTCGGCAACGTGGGCAGATCATCGAGCTGGTCTACCATATTCTGTAATCCGGGGCTGATATTGATGGAGGCAATCATGATTTTAATCCTCTTTCTACAATTTTAAGTCCCCGTTTGACTCACTTCTGGATGAAGATGAGTAGAGATAAGTAGGCATGATACTTAAAGAGGATCGGCTGGATTAGAATAATCTTTAATATTATTTAGGTCCTGTTCGAAAATTTCCACATCGGCTTAAATAAATGAGTGGCCAGACCGTAGACCATGTCATCATGATCCACTACCTTTTTACCGCTTTCAAAATTACAAACTTCCGGTTGCCGGTGATCGTTCTACAATTGCCGAACAGACGATCTATTTGGATGTGATACCCCAAATGACGGTTGGCGACGATCCAGAGTTCACCCCGTTGTTTAAGTACGGTTTTTGATTCCCGAAACATGTGCAGGGCAACCTGGTCGCCCTGCCCTCGTTCCTGATGGAAAGGCGGATTGATGAGTACCAGATCAGCGCTGCCGGTAGGGAGGTCGTTCAAATTATCGGTAACATGGAACTGCGCCTTACGATGACCCTCAAAAACCGTCTGGAAATTAGCTTTTGCTGAAGCCACTGCCATAAATGACTCATCGATAAATATCAGTTCGGCTGTTGGATTTCGGGCCGCTGCGATAAGTCCCACCACGCCATTGCCGCATCCCAGATCGATTATCGTGTTTGACGCGGGAGTACCGGGCAGGTGTTCGAGGAGAAGACGCGTTCCTATATCCAGTTTTTCCCGTGAAAACACGTTGGCATGATTGATGATCTGATCACCGGTATCTTCCAGGGTGTAACGACTTGGATAAGGGTTCGTCCCGGGCTCGGTCTCCATAGTCGGTTGGCAGAAGATCAACCGCGCTTTTTTCCTGGCAAGGGAGGTGTGGGTAGATCCGAAAATTCGCTCAAACAAATTCAGTGTAGAGGTATGTATGCCTTTGACCATGCTGGCGCCTATAATCCTGGTGGCGGGATGCAGACAGGCACGCAGACGATGCAACTGGTCCTCCAGGAAGGCCAGACTCCGGGGGATTTTTATCAGGACTACGTCAAATGTCACATCAGGATCCTGCAGGCTATTCAGCAATCGGACCTGTCCGGTGGACAAATCGTTACGTATCAGGTTGGCCCGCGTACCCTGGTGGGAAAGGTAGGAATCGGATATCAACTGAGGTCGATAATCAGTCAGGGCAATGGAGAGGGCGCCGAACAGATCATTGAGAATCAATATCGATGTCCGGGCATCGAGCAGATTTTCCTCATAGAGATGATGCAGGAGGTATTCGTCTGCAGCATCCCAGGCACGAAGGGGATCATTTTTCCGTTGAGGATAACGGGCCAGTTGGAAGGCGCCCTGTGGTACGGTTAGTTTTTCCATCACCCAATCACCATTTTATTTATCCGTCTACCGCCTTACAATGCCGCAGACTGACCTGTATCTACCACGTTCTTCATGGCCTGTTCGAACATGGACATCCCCTCTTCAAGTAAAGCCTCAGGTGTATTTAGAGGAGCAATGAAACGCAGGGTGCTTTCACCACAGGGCAGCGTGAGCAGACCCTGGTCGAACGCCGCTCGAATCAGTTCATCGCGAAGGACAGCGTCCGGTGTTTTTTTTATCGGGTCGCTCACGATTTCAATGCCGATCATCATACCACAGCCGCGTACATCACCTATATACGGATACTGGTCCTGCAATTTACGTAGTGCTGCTTTCAACCATTCCCCCGATTCATGCGCTCGATCCAGCAGATTTTCATCTTTGATGACCTCAAGCGTGGCCAGGGCCGCCGCTATCGCCACCGGATTACCGCCGAATGTGCTGCCTTGTGAGCCAGGCTTCCAGGTCATCACAGACTCACGGGTGATGATGCCGCTCAAGGGCAATCCGCTGGCGATACCTTTGGCGAATGCGAGAATATCGGGCTCCACGCCGGTGTGTTCGATGGCCCACCATTTACCAGTACGACCGACTCCGGACTGGATTTCATCTACAATCAAGAGCATACCGTATCGATCGCACAGATCACGCAGTTGTGGTAGGAAATCTGCCGGCGGAATAATATAACCGCCCTCCCCCTGTATCGCTTCAACGAGAATAGCCGCGACATCATGCGGGGCAACTTTGACCTCCAGGAGATCCTTCTCGATATAGCCGATCACATCGTTATTGATAATCCTGGGACGATATGGATCAGGATAGGGCACATGGAATACATCCAATGCCTGAGGATATTTCTCTGATTGCACCGCCTTACTGGCCGTAAACGAAAGGGCGCCCAGCGTCCTTCCGTGAAACCCGCCCAGAAAACCGATAAATTTGCTTCGACCGGTATGGACCATGGCCAGTTTTATAGCGGCTTCTATCGCCTCTGTACCCGAGTTGCCGTAATACAGACGAGTGCCATCATGCATCGGCGCAATCTCATCTAATCGTTCCGACAGTTCTACGGCTTGGGGATAATAAAAGTCTCCCAGGCAGATATGCCAGAAACGATCCAGTTGATTCTTGACGGCTTCTACGACGCGGGGATGTCGATGTCCTACATTCATCACCCCGATACCGCCCATGAAATCGATATATCGCTTGCCGTCAACATCCCATAAAAGGCTGCCTTCAGCCCGGTCCACCACCAATGGATACTCTCTAGTATACGATGTTGAATTCAGATTCTCATCCCGTTCAATCCATGCTTCCGCTTTGATTCCAATAGATTTTAACTCCATATCAACCTCCATCTCGAAACAAATATTTTTAATAAATACTTCCAAACGTACTAATATATTGTACTATATTGCATTATTCAATAAATATTTATTGAATATCTATCGTGAAACGCAAACTTTTTTATAATCAATATGCCAATAGGATTAAAACCATGCTTCAATTAGATGACCTGGACAAAAAGATACTCGAACTCCTTCAAAAAAACGGGCGTGCCTCTCACGTTGAAATTGCCCGTCAACTCAAAGTGGGCCATACGCGTGTGAGAGACCGCATTCTGCGTATGGAAGAAGCGGGCGTTATTACAGGCTACCGGGCGGTCATTAATCCGCAGGTACTGGGATACGGCATTCACTGCGCTATTCTGGTTGAAGTGGATCAGCAGCATGATTTCGATACATTTGTGGAAGATTTAATGGCGATGGATGAGGTGGTCGAAGTGGTGAATTTAACGGGCGAGTACGATGTGATTATCCGCATCTGGACGCATGACCTTGCTCATTTACGGGACGTACTGTATAATAAAATCAGCACTCTACCGGCCCATGTTCGCACCCTGTCCAACATGGTGCTGGACCACAGGCAGAAGCATCTGGGGATATGAAATATGCGCGATTTTGCATTAGAGAGGTATTTTTCGAAGTGGGAATTTACGGCAAGATACCACATGACGGCTTCCGATATGGAGAGCATGTCCGTGTCGGATCTCCTGGCCATGGCCACCCCGGAAGATCGCCATCTGTTCGAAACCCTCCGGCTCGGGTATACCGAAACCCTTGGTTTGCCTGAACTCCGAATGGAAATAGCGCAAACATACGACTCGGCAAAACCGGAACATATTCTGTGTTTTGTAGGGGCGGAAGAAGGGGTTTATATCGCCATGCGTGTTCTATTGGCGCCGGAAGACCACGCTATCATAATCGTACCGAATTATCAGGCTGCTGAAACATTACCCTTGAGTATTTGCGCGGTATCCGGCGTCGCGCTCAATCCGGATGATAACTGGTCTCTGAATATAGATCAGATCAGACACGCGCTTCGCCCGAATACAAAGCTGATCTCGATCAACTTCCCGAACAACCCGACCGGGACCATCATCCCGCGTGATCGCTTTGACGACCTGGTCGAACTTTGTCGCGAAAGAGGGATTTATCTGTTCAGCGACGAGGTGTATAGACTGCTCGAACGGGATGCCGGCATCAGACTGCCACAGGCTGCGGATGTGTATGAGCGGGCCTTATCGCTCAATGTCATGTCCAAAGCCTATGGTTTACCGGGGCTACGTATCGGTTGGGTCATGACCAAAGACAGAGATGTCCTGCAGCGTATGGAACGATATAAGCATTATCTATCCATCTGTAACTCAGCACCGAGTGAACGTCTGGCGATTATTGCCCTGAAAGCGCGGGACAAAATTCTGACGCGTAACCGGGCGCTTGTCAGTGAAAACTTGAGAAAGTTGACCGCTTTTTTTAACGATTTCCCGGCGTCTTTCAGATGGACGGAATCGGATGGCGGTTGTGTCGGCTTTCCACGGTACACTGGCCCGATGGATACAAATACATTCTGTGAAATATTAGTCGAAGAAACCGGTGTTCTACTGTTGCCGCCTACGGTCTATCGATCCGAACTTTTAGAGGCACCCCAGGATAGATTCCGTATTGGGTTCGGCCGTAAAGACATGGACATAGGTCTGGCCGCCTTTCGTAATTATCTGTTGAAAACCGGGCATAGATAATTGAGCCTGTTTTCCGTCGGGCCCGTTCTACGCATTTCGATGAGGTAATATACATATGAGCACCAGACATCGATTTCACGGCGATCCAAAACGCTTCGAAAACCTTGCCGCTTTCAGTGTCTCAACGCCGCGTGGCAGTTGACCGGCAGACCAATCAATTAATCTTTTTTCCGGAACGCCTTGGGCCAGTATAATTCCGGCTCGGCCGTAAATGTCATCGGTTCTTTGCTTACTGGGTGCGTAAAGGTAATCTTTCGGGCATGAAGAGCGAGGGATCGCTCGGGGAATTTCCGTTTCGATCCATACCTGAAATCGCCGATGACCGCATGGCCACGGTGGGCGAACTGAACCCGAATTTGATGATGACGGCCGGTATGCAGATCGATTTCTACCCAGGACATATCATCCCGCCAATCCAGACGACGAAAGAACAATTCCGCCTTCTGTCCGTTCCCCCCCCGAGAAACATGGCTGGTCACGCCATGTCGTAAGAGCTGATCTTCCATCCAGCCGGATTCGCCCGTTTTACCCTGGACCAGCGCCCAGTACTTTTTCTTCACCTGTCTGGTACTGAACTGATTCACCAGCCGCCCGGCTGCCTTCGAGGTGCGGGCAAAGACCATCACCCCGGACACCGGTCGATCGATCCGATGGACCAGTCCCAGAAACACCTTGCCGGGCTTATTAAACCGGTCTTTTAAATACAGCTTTCCCTGCTCAAGCAATGTCGGATCACCGGTATGATCACCCTGCACAAGCAGACCGGCCGGTTTCCTGACGACAAGCAGGTGATTGTCGAGGTAGATTATGTTCAACGGTTTCATGTCATTTCTTTCATCTTATCATGAATCATGAAAAACACCCTGGTCTAATGTCGTTCATCAGTCCAGAATAAACACCGTGAGTGAGCGGGCGCCGTGGGCGCCGGTGACGAGAGATTGCTCTATATCAGCGGTTTTGGATGGCCCTGAGATGAAGATGCCGAAACCCGGCCGGACCGTGGCGATCTGCTGATATGCTTCGTGCATATTATGAACAATGCAGCGGCTTTCCACTGTCAGAATCAGATGCTGAGTGATAAACAGCGCGACCCGATGTGGGATCTTCTCATCGGTAAGCCAGACCGCCCCATTTTCAGCGACGCCTATAGAGCCATCTGCGATGAACAGGTCGAGGTCTTCCAGTGCATGCGGATCAGAGATATTATCGAGGGATACGTTTTCTATACGTGTATGGGTGCTGCATGAGGCCACTTTCTTGGTAGCCTGGTATACTTCCATCCGGGTAATCGTCTCTGTCAAGTCTGCCCCGCTATCTAACCGCACCGCATGACCGCCCACACCGGCCACCGATTCCTGAAACTTCACGATCTGATCAGGATAGGTGGTCCACGACTGATTCAAATCGGGATACGCTTCCTCTTCCGGTGTGCTATGGCGCAGTTGGACCAGGATATCGTCTCGACTGCTCATGCACCATCTCCTCTACGATTCTTCTTATACCATGATGCAAATGAGGTAACAGGAGGTGTGGGTAAATCACGCTGTTTTCCCCAGGTGTTGAATCGGTTATTCATCAGGCCCGGAAAGGTCTTCAGGACGCGTCTTGCCAGTCCGCCGAAAAAACGAAACAGAAAGGGAGAACCCAGTACTCCGGCCGCCATGGTCATGGTCATTTTCTTACCCCAGGCAAGATGACCCTTAAGCCTGATATGATTTCGCAGGGTCAACAGTTGATGATGCAGAGGGATCTTAACCGGACAGACATCCGTACATGAGCCGCACAGAGAGCAGGCAAAAGGCAGGCTGTGGTAAGTGCCCGCATCCTGAACCGGATTCAAAACGGAGCCGATCGGTCCCGGCACGGTCGCTGAGTAGCTGTGCCCACCGCTACGCCGGTATACCGGACAGGTGTTCATACAGGCCCCGCATCGGATACAGTTCAACGCCTCACTGAACGCCCTATTCAGTCGCAGGGCACTCCGGCCGTTATCCAATAAGACGATGTGCAGTTCACCGTCGGCTATCGGGCCATGAAAGTGGGAGGTGTACGTGGTGATGGGTTGACCGGTAGCGGAACGGGCCAGAAGGCGGATGAATATACTGAGGTCTTCCATACGGGGGATCAGTTTTTCCAATCCCATACAAGCGATATGCAGCTTCGGCAGGGAGACGCCGAGGTCGGCATTGCCTTCATTGGTGCATATCACAATCCCTCCGGTTTCTGCAATAGCAAAGTTAACACCGGTGATCCCGGCATCCGCCTCCATGAATTTCTCCCGCAGATGATGCCGGGCGGCCTCAGTCAGATAATCCGGGTCCGTTGCGCCCTGATCGGTCCCCAGATGTTCGTGAAACAGTTCGCCGACTTCCTCTTTCTTAATATGGATTGCCGGCAACACGATGTGGCTGGGCGGCTCATGACGCAGCTGAACGATCCGTTCTCCAAGATCGGTGTCCACCACCTCGATGCCCTGCTTTTCCAGATACGGATTCAGGTGACATTCTTCCGTGAGCATGGACTTGCTTTTTACCACACGTTGTACACCATGGTTTTTGAGTATACCATGGACAATCCGATTATGTTCCTCCCCGTCTTTCGCCCAATGTACCTGGGCGCCGAGGGCTGTCGCTTGTTCTTCAAAGGCGACTAAATACGAACCGAGTTTCGATATGGTATGTGCTTTGATCTGAGAGGCGAGTTCGCGGAGCCGCTCCCATTCCGGAAGACTGTGGACCTGTTTATCCCGCTTTTCCCGGATAAACCATAACGCCTCATCATGCCAGTGTGCTTTCTCAGGGTTGCTGATAAACTGCTTCGCTTTTGCGGCGTGGTTATGGGATTTTGTTGTCATGCGGTCACCTCCGCCGGTTTTCTGCCGGCCAGAATCTGGGCGATGTGCATAACGTGTATGGGTTTTTTCTGTCGCCGGATCAAACCGTCCAGGTGCATCAGGCAGGACATATCCGTTGCGGTAAGCACCTGCGTTTCGGCCTGTTCATGATCGGCCACGCGGTCCAGGCCCATCATACAGGAAACGGCTTCCTGATTTACGGCAAACGTCCCACCGAATCCGCAACATTCATCCGGACGTTTCAAGGTGGTTATTTCGAGTCCATCGATCAGCTCAAGCAACTGCCGAGACTTGCTGAACGCCGTCCCGACCAGCTCGGATGATTGGCCCATACGCAGCTCTCTCAGGCCGTGACAACTCTCATGCAGCCCCACGCGATATGGAAACGAGAGGTCCAGTGTTTCCACTTTGAGGACCTCCACCAGGAATTCGCATAGTTCATAGGTCTTAACTTTCAAGGATTCGTAGTCAGGATGGTTCCCCAGATGCGATTCGTAATGATGGCGTACCATGGCTACGCAACTGGCGGATGGCGCTACGACATAATCATAGGCTTTGAACAGATGTAAGAATCGATGCGCCAGCGGCCGGGCATCATCCACACAACCTGCATTGGTCATCGGCTGACCGCAACAAGTCTGCCCTTCCGGAAAATCTACCTTAACGCCGAATTGTTCCAGCAATTCCAGGGTGGCAATGCCTACATCAGGATAGAATTGATCGATATAACAGGGAATAAAGAGCCCTACACTCATGAACGGCATGGTCCTTTTGAAAATGAGCTCGAATAGGATTACACAAATAGAGGATCAATATAACATTCAGCATAGTACACGACAAAAGTTATTTTCTGACTTAGTTCAAACTGCTTGACTTTACCTCGGTGTCAATCTAATAACTGATGGTACATCCCTCGTTTATTTCGTTCGGTCTATCATAAAGGGAGATCATGTATGATATCGAAACAAGTGCTGGTTTTAACGCTTATCCTGCTCTTCTTTACCGGGTTCACCAACAGTCAGGCTCAAAACTCATCGGCATCCTATAAAGTGGTACATGGCTGGCCCAAACTGCCTGAAGGGTTTATTCTCGGCGCGGCATCCGCCGTGGCCGTGGATTCCCACAATCATGTCTGGCTCTTCCATCGCGGCAAAACCCGGTCCATCATGGCCTTTGAAGCGGAAACAGGCAAGATGGTCGCTTCTTTCGGCGACGGCATGTTCATTATCGCCCATGGCATGGCCGTCGACGCCGAGGACAACATCTGGGTGACCGATGGGACGTCAGGCACGGGGGCATCGCGACATCAGGTTTTAAAATTCAGCCATGACGGTAAACTGTTGATGACGGTAGGCGCAGAGGGCGTTCCCGGTATGGATGGTACACATTTCAATCAGCCGACGGATATAGCTATAGCGGCCAACGGGGATTTTTTCGTATCGGACGGATACGTCAATAGACGCGTGGCCAAGTTCAACAAGGATGGGCAATTTCTGATGGACTGGGGACGTGAAGGCGATGGAGATGGAGAATTCGCCCTGCCTCACGGCATAGCCCTTGATAGCCGGGGCCGAATTTACGTGGCCGATCGGAGTAATTTACGTATACAGGTCTTCGATGGCAGTAATGGCGCCCATCTGGCAACATGGACACCGGAGATGATGGCGCGCCCCTGGGGCATGGAAGTGGGAGCTGACGGCTATCTCTATGTCATGGACGGCGGTCACTTGAACAGCGACCCACCGGACCAAGCCCGGATCATCAAAATGGATCTGGAGGGCCATGTCGTCACCACCTTCAGTTCATTCGGTCAGCAGGACGGTCAGATTTATTGGGGCCACGACGTTGCCATCGGTCCTGATGGTGCAGTCTATGCGGTCGATGTCAGGGGCCAGCGGCTCCAAAAGTTTGTACCCATCAGGTGAAATGGGGATAATACGCCACACATGAGAGGATGCAGATGAAAAAGAAGAAGGTCCATGTCCTGGATGCAATAAGGACCCATGAAGAGACAAAAGATATGACCGATGAGGAACTCATCGGTCATGCCAGGAAGGACAAAGGTGGCAATCGCATTGATGCGGTGAAATTGGTCCGTGCCATGCGAAATAAAAAGAAAAAGGCCGAGTAAATCAATGGATCTACCCGGCCGGCTTGTTCATGAGACGACTATTCCGGAGCCTCGAAGGAAATCCCGAGCTTGATGGCAAGTTCTTCCGTGATATCGGTGACGGTTTTATCATTGGCGTAGAGTAGACCCGGCGACCGAATGATCAGGTCGAGGCCGCGAGCGACCGCGATTTCATTAATGGCAACCTGTACCTTCTCCTGTATAGGGATCATCAGGTCGAGTTCCTGATCTTTCAGTTGCTGTTCCTGCTGGGCTGCCATGGCCTGGATTTCCTGTTGCAACTGCATCAATTCCGCTTCCTGTGCTGTCCGCCGGTCCGGGGTCAGCATGGCCTGTTGTTGTTGATATGTATCGACTTTCTGCTGATACCCCACGGTCATGTTTTGCACGGCCTGCTGACTTTTCTGATAGGCCCCTTGGAGCGTCTGTTGCGCTACCCGATACTCCGGCATTGATGTGACAATCGCGTCAGAATCGGTATAGGCTATCGCCAGTTTGGATGATTGTGCCTCAATCGTCGTGTCCTTCAGAAAGGTGAACACCAGGAAAATAACCGCCGCCATACCGCCTATTTGTTTTAAGCTATACATAACTGTTTATCTCCCAGAATAAATAGAAAAAGGCGAGCAGAGCCTGTGTGCTTCTACCTCGCCAAGATACGTTCATATCGTCAATCCGTACTCGTTTGTCGAATCTCCTACAACGACCCAAAAGCCTTGGAAATCCATCGCCTGAAGATACCATATAACCCGGCGGGTGTCAACCCTCATTACACGGTGCAGTTCCCTTCAGGGCCTGGAAATAAGTTATTGCGGAAAATACGCAGGCCCCTGGTCTCCAGGGCCTGGACCATTGAGAGATTCCAGAAATAAAACGACAGCCTCCATTTCCTGCATGGACAAAGCCAGCGGTTGGATTTCCGGAGAGAGTCCAGGATTGGCGCTGCCGCCAGCATTGTAATGTTCCAGAACCGAAAACAGACTGGGCATCGAACCATCATGCATGTAGGGTGGATGTTTTGCCACATCGCGAAGGGTAGGCGTCTTAAAATGTCCTTTGTGGTCCGTCGCCCTGGTTACATTATATCGCCCTTCATCGTCGAATTCATGGGTATCCGGATTCCATCCAACGCCCGAATTGTGGAAGCGATGATCCGTCAAGTTTGATCCTTTGTGACACCGATCACAACCTGCTTTTCCGAAGAACAGGGCTTCGCCTTTCGAGCGTTTCCGTGTCCTGTCATTTTTTTTAGCCTCCCACCGGTCGAGATCCCACGCTGAATTACCACTCATAAACGTTCGCTGGTAAGCAGCCAGGGCGCCGGTGATCCGTGGCCCGGTGATCTTGGGTGAACCGTACGTTTCCTCGAAGTATTTCAGATAGGATTCATAACGGCTGAGATTCTCCACCAGATGCGACATGGCATTGCCCATCTCGAGTGGGTTTAATATAGCGGCGACAACCTGTTGCTCTAAAGATTCACTCTTACCATCCCATGCGTAATGGGGATATATCCGCCAGGCTATGTTCACCAACGACGGGACTTTACGGAGGGTCTTTGTCTGGCGTGATCCCACGGCCGTACTTGAACGGTTCGAATAGCCAAATTGAGGCATGTGGCAGTCCGAACACGCCACGTCACCTGCCACGGATACGCGCTGGTCATGGAACAACCACCTCCCGAGCCGTATACGTCTCGGGTCTAATTTATCGGCTTTTGTCGGATAATTGAGAGACAGCGGACCGGACAGATCCGTATCTATTCCCACAGGGGGGACGGGTATGGGTTTGACTGGATTGTCTTTTTCAAGCTGATCGTCGGACGAACACCCGGAGACAAAGAGCCAGAGCAAAGCAAGCGCAGTCGGGATCGCGAGCGGCCGCCAAAAAAGAAGGCGCATCCTCATGTGGCCTACCTCAGGTTGAAAAGTGTGATCTGGGGTTTCATTTCGTCGCCATGACACATTCAGGATTATGGGAGCAGGGAGGCTGTGGACGTCATATCGACGGTATTTCTACCACCCATATATCCATGTTGCCAGCTCGATTTGAACCAAAAGCGATCTTGGTGCCGTCAGGGGACCAACTGCCATGATCATCGTAGGATGGGTTGAAGGTTACACGCTTTTCCTCTCCTCCGGACGACGGACAGAGGTACAGGTCTCTGTTTTCTGATCGTTTTGAATCGAAGACCAGGAATGTCCCGTCAGGGGACCAGTTGGGGTAGCCGTCATCGACCGATGTACCAACGGTAATCTGGGTTTCCATTTTTGTCGCAAGGTCAATCATCCAGATATTAATCGGGCCCGATCGATCGGATTCATAGAGGAGCGTCTGGCCATCGGGCGACCATCTCGGTTGTTCATCTCTGTTGCTGTTACGGGTGATACGTGTCGGGAACCCTGTTCGTACCCCACTGTTGTTCACAGGTAAAAGATAGAGTTCAGAGCCGCCTGTCCGCGTAGAGAAAAACGCAATTTGAGTGCCGTCCGGCGACCACCTTCCCGAATCGTCAAAACCTGAATCCGTCGTGATTTGGCTGGACTGCCCGGTGGCGATAGAAGCCGTGAACAATTCATTGTTCCCCGGATCAAATGAGTTGAATATGACGTGCGTTTCATCGGGAGACCAGTCCGGGTATCCGTGATAATTCTTATCGGTAAATATCTGTTCCTGCTGGGTTCCGTCCGCATTCATCGTGTAAATTTTAAAAGACTGGACAGGATCAGGCGACAGACGGTTTGATTTAAATATGATCTTGGTGCCGTCTTTGGACCACTCCGGTTGAATGTCTACGCCAAGATTGTCGGTGAGTTGCCTCGGAAACAAAGCCGTCACCGCCACGGGCGCACTTTTCCAGCTGCTACCAGATGAACCAAACGCTTCCGCCTCTACCACGTAATTTACAGGGCGCCACTGGTTCGCATTGGCGGGTTGCCAGAAAAACGTGTAGGTCGCTATTTCCTGTGTGTCGTCTTTGAATTCTGTTTGTATCGTTTGACCGTCCACCTTTAGCTCAACGTAGGTATAATTCCCTCCTGCGGCAGAGACAGAAATCGAAGTGGGCCCCTCAACCCAGTCGCCACCCGACAAAGAGGCCAAAAATACTTCTGTGGGTTTGACAGGATTCCCATCACTGCACCCCAGGATTAAACTAATTTGAACCATGATAAAAAAAAGTTTGAAGCTCAAAAGAAACTCCCCCAGGCAGAATAACGGATGTTACGCATGTGTGCGTGTTATCGCATATATCGCTCGCTCCTGCGGGCGATTAAGAATTAGATCTTTCAGGTAACATCCGTGAATAAATACGGATTGATTTTCGAAGATTACTTAAAACCGAACGAGGTGTCAAGGTATATGGTCCTGCTTTTTGAGATGTTTTGTTTTCCAGCTGTATACCGTTATCCCATAATCACAGATAGGAGACGATCACCTGGTAGTTCGGCCATCTTATCGGTGTCTTTCATCAACTCTTTGCCGATGATGCGTTTCTGTACGTCCGTCGGTCCGCCGATAATCCCGAGCATCCGGGCATCTCTGAAATGGCGTTCTACCGGATATTCCCGGATGTAGCCAACTCCCCCGTGCATCTGCAGCGCGGTATTAGTTACCTGGTTCACCATACCGACCGCATACAGACGAGCCTGCGCTGAGGCGATACAGCTGTCCTTCCCCTGATCTCGCAGCCAGGCGGCGTTATAGGGCATATGACGCGCTGCCTCGATGGCCGTCTGCATCTCCGCCAGCATGAACGCGATGGCCTGAAACCGGCGGATAGGTTCGCCGAACTGCTGACGCATCCCGGCATATTCGTTCGCCGCCTCACAGGCCGCTTCGGCCAGGCCCAGCGCCTGCGCCGCCACGCCGATCCCTGCAAAGGTTTCCATCTCCTGCACGATCTCTGCGGCCTGATCTGTTGCGCTGATCATCTGCGTTTGGGGCAACAGGAGGTTGTCAAACACCACCGGCGCACAGGCGGCGCCACGCAAGCCCAGGGTTTTCTGTATCTCGCCGATCTCCAGACCGCTTGTTTCCTTCGGCATCAGCAGCAACGCGCAGGCCGGTGTATCCGATGTGGCCGACCGGGCCTGCACGAGCAGAAATTGCGACACCCCGGCGCCGGTCACCATCTTATGCCGACCCTGGACACTGCAGTCTGTCCCGTCCTGACTGACCGTAATCTTATCCCCGGTATGTGAGATGCCCGCGAAAGCGCCATGTACATCGCCGGTGGTAAGGTCCTCCAGCCAGGGCACGACGACTTCCCGCTGATCAGCATGCATCAGGGCCTCACCGATCAGTGCATTATGAATAATCAAATAGGATCCAAACGAAGCATCGGCCTTTGAAAATGCTTCGACGGCCAGTGCAAAACTCACCGTATCTGCACCGATGCCGCCTATGTCCTCCGGCAGACACATGCCGAGAAAGCCCAGCTTACCCGCCGCCCGAACAAGATACGCCAGTCGGGAGGTGTCGTATTCTATCGCTTCCCCCTGTGGTTTGATCTGTTCATCTGCAAACACACCGGCAGCCTCTCGGATCATCTGCTGATCTTCCGTTAATCCATAATCCATCCTGTCATCCGTCTTGTTTACATGCCACTTGAAACGAGGTACTTACATGGCTAAATGATACGAAGAACAGACCGGCCGCTCAAGGTGAACACCCGTTGTCTACGACAGATTTCCATTGCGTTTTATACGTAACTGCTGCATTGTTACGGAAGGTGGGGGTACCCGATACTCAATAAAGATCAATGCCTTATGAAACCACTTCTCTCATCCATAAAAACAGACGACGCATCCTTTCAGGTCAATCGGCAGATACCGTCAAAACGGTGATCATAACACAGGATCAACAGGGCGTATGGGCGACCGTCGATGACCGGAGATATCGGATCACACCGCCGGAATCGCGGCGGGGCGCGTTGTTTTATACCGGGGATGATAAACCGATACGATCGGTGGCTATGAAAGTGGATGGGCGCTGGCATATTCATCTTGCGGGCTGGTCGTGGATCCTTGAACCGTCTGGGCCTTCGGGCGGCCGTGCCGGTGAATCCGGCAGATAGGACAGCGCCGGTTCAGGCATCCTGACGGCCTCCATGCCGGGGAAAGTGACGGCCGTACTGGTAAAAGTCGGTGATATCGTGGAGCGGGGGTAGACGCTGATGGTGTTGGAGGCCATGAAAATGGAACTTCACATATCCGCCCCTTTTGACGGCACGGTTCGCAAAATACATGGCGCGTCCGGAGAGACGGTAAGTCGGGACGACGTGCTGGTAGAAATAGACTCCGATATATCCGCTGCTACATGAATCGGGACGTCATGAGGAGAATCGATGCCTGGAAAATACTATGAAGATCTGGAGGTGGTCCTGAAGCATACACAGGGCCGAACCATAACGGAGATGGACAATGGCCTTTTTTTCACGCTGACCATGAATCCCCAGCCCCTGCATCTCAATGAAGATTTCGCCGCCAGGACGCCATTCGGCGCCCGGATCGTTAACGGCATCTTTACGCTGGGTCAGGCCGTCGGCCTCACCGTGTCCGACCAGACCGATGGGACGCTGGTGGCCAATCTGGGCTACGAGAACGTCAAACATCCCCATCCCATGTTCCACGGCGAGACCCTGTATGTGGAAACCGAGATTCTGGAAAAACGCGAATTCCGGTCCAGACCGGATCAGGGCATCGTCCGGTTCCGTCATATTGGGAATAATCAGGATGGTGTCGTGGTGATCGAGGTGGAGCGGACGGCGCTCATACCTAAAAGACCGGAAACGCTGGCTGACAGCCCATGAGGCAGTGCA
>CAJXCW010000017.1 GCA_913051705.1 uncultured bacterium | reverse complement strand
TTGAATCGGAAACAGATGAGACGGTCCGATTGCATTGTTGGGTAACCGATACCGGCGAGGGCATTCCGGAAGACAAGCAGCAGCAGATATTCGATGTATTCAGCCAGGCGGACAGTTCCATGTCCCGACGATTTGGGGGAACGGGCTTGGGATTGGCCATCTGTACCCAATTGACGGCGATGATGGGTGGCCGTATCTGGGTTGAAAGTGAATTAGGTAAGGGGAGCACGTTCCATTTTATTGTGGAATTTGAAAAGCAAAAAAGCATTCGGGCTCAGATCCTGCCTGATCTGAGTGCCCTGAATAAGATGCCGGTGCTTGTTGTAGATGATAATGACACGAACCGGTTAATATTGATGGAAATGTTGAACCATTGGGAAATGGCGCCTACCGGTGTCGCCGATGGCCCGGACGCCCTGGCCGCATTAACCGCATCTAAAGCGCATGGCCCGGATTACAAAATAGCCCTCGTAGATGTTATGTTGCCGGACATGGATGGATTTATGCTGGCTGAAGAAATACGTCAGCATACAGAATTCAAGGATCTCATTATCATTACCCTGACTTCAGCCGGGCAGCCGGCAGGCCTCAAACGGCTGGAGGAGTTAGGGATATCCCATATGCTTAATAAGCCGGTCAAACAATCTGATTTATTAAATACCATATTCAATGTGATAACCGGCACCTCCCTCGATGCGATGAGTGGGCAATTATCCATTTCAAAGATCACGCAACCTCGTCGTATTTTATTGGCCGAGGACGGGATTGTAAATCAGCGGGTTGCGGTAATGATGTTGGAGTCACGAGGGCACCACGTCACCGTGGCAAATAACGGTATCGAAGCCGTCAAAATGTTTCAGAAAGAATCGTTCGACTTGATTTTGATGGATATTCAGATGCCGGAGATGGACGGGTTGGAAGCGACCTGGACCATCCGTAGTATAGAAGACGAGGATGCGCATATTCCTATCATTGCCATGACCGCACATGTCATGAAGGGAGACCGGGAAAAATGCCTGGAAGCCGGTATGGATAACTACCTGTCGAAACCTATCCGGGCAGACCTGTTGTATGAGGCCGTAGAAGCCATTCCGGTCGATGGAGATCCAACAGACACAGTTTCCTTATCCGACGAATCGCTTTCCTCTCCCCCTGTTATCGAGGACGAAAGGGCTGATCAGAATCCTGATGCCGATCTATTTGACTGGGATAAGGCCATCGAGCAGGTAGGGGGCAGTGAGGCTATGATTGTTGATTTGGCCCAGTTATTCGGGGAGGAATCGCCTAAGATCATGCAGGCGATCCGAACCTCTATCGATGAAAAGGACCTGCCGGAAGTCCGACGCAACGCCCATACGCTGAAAGGGTCTGCCCGGATCTTCGCCGCCGAACCTGCTGTGGAAGCTGCGTTCCGGATCGAGATTATGGGAAGGGACAAGAATCTTGCGGAGGTGGAGGAGGCCTGGGATCATCTTGAATACGAGATAGGGCGATTGATGCCGGCGCTTGAAAATCGGATCAGCAAGGCAACCGATTAAAATCCCTTTTTATTCCCCTTTTCCATAAATCTTCAAATAGGTATTCTCCGCCTCGATGCTGCCGATGAGGATAACCTCGGATTCTGCCGGTAGGCGCATGGAAGGATCCGGATTGACATGCATTTTCCCTCCGGCATACACGGCGGTGATATAACATCCTGTATTTTGCTGGATTTCTGTTTCTCCTATGGTCTTCGCGGCCAGTTCGACCGGCAGTTTAACACGAAACAGATTCAACCCTTCCGTAATCATCACGATGTCGTTACGCTTCAACAGGTTAAAAATGATATTGGCGCCCATGGATGCATAGGACATCACAAAGTCGGCGCCGGCCCGATGGAGCGTGTCCACATTTCGTTCCAATTTAGCCCGACTGATAATTTGAATATCGGGCCGTAATCGTCGGCAATAGATCGTCAGATAGACATTGGTATCGTCCTCATGGGAGGTAATGATCACCGTGGGTGATTCCATGATACCGGCCTGTTTTAGTATTTCCAGATCGGCAGCATCTCCGAAGATATATTTATCATTATCTTTGCTTCTATCCTGTCGTTGTTCAATAATCCGGTAATCCACATTGTTTTCCGCCAGGGTCGCTCCGGCAGCTCGTCCGACCCGGCCGCCGCCGATAATAATAATCGGCGCTTCAGAGACATGATAGATGGCAAACAATTCATTGTAAGCCATAATCTGCTCTTCCGTACCCATCAAAACGAGGATGATGCGTTCCGGCAAGAGGGTCTCGGCTGTCGCCGGCTCAAATCGGCCTCGTTCCCATACGCCGACCACCGTCACACCGGTGAGTTCCCGCAGGCGTGTTTCTTTGAGTGTTTTATCGACGAGAGGCGTACCATCTATGCTGGCCTCTGCGAACATCAAACCCTCCACTTTTCCGATCACATGGGACATGGAATCCACCCCCGTCGCCATGCGACCAAGGAATCGGCCCATCTGTTGTCCCAACTGAATGACATGCGTACTGCCCGCCAGTTCTAAAATATTTACAGAGGCAAGTGAGTTTGCCGTTGTGATGATCGGCACCTTTTCACTGATGTCACGGACCGTGAATGCGACACTGGTATTTACCGTATCTTTCGAGGTGATCGTTACCAGGGCGGCCTGGTCCACATGGACCTTGCGATAGGTAGACGGATTATCCAGATCGCCGTGCACAATATTAAACCCCTGATCATGTAATTGCAGGGCTTCATCCAGATCTGCTATAACCAGAACATATTCATAGTCGTATTGTCGTAGTTTGGTGATGAGATTATGGGTCACCTCATCGTAATGGGTGATTACGACATGATCCCGTATTTCATCAGACAGCTCAACAGGCGCGCGCGATTTCGATTGGGCTTTCATCCAGGGTTGATACACAAATTCAATGAAGGCGAACGGCAGGATAATCAGCAGGGTAATCATGCCAGTGAGCAGAACGCAAACAGTGAAAATACGTCCAAGATCCGTCTGAAAGGTAATATCACCATAACCCAGCGTGGTCATGGTTGTCAGCGTCCAGTAAAGGCCGGTGAACCAGGTATGCACATGGCCTTCCCGTTCCTGAAGCAGATGGAAGAGGATGGTATAGGTCAGGATAAGCGCCATCATTACCAGGAAAAACCGATAAACAAATTTTAGATTGTCCTCACCGATCCGATCACGGATGTAGCCGACATATCGGGACAGAAACGTACTCATGTATTATTCTCCACTTTGTTGTAACAACTTGGCAATCATACCGGTCCATCCTGTTTGATGACTCGGTTAAAAAGATGGGGCCACTGATGATTCCTGCCGTTTTTCCGCTCATCCGGTGGCGGTGGCATGGTCTCATCCCCCTCGATCCATTGCTGAACCACATAATGGTAAAACTGCTTACGCCATAGCAGGCCGGCGAACGCCTGACGCCTGATTGACTTACCATCATCAGACAACGTATCGGGGATCACTGTTTCGTAAAATTCATCCATCCCATCTTCATCCTTTTTATCATCAGTCTAAGCTGAATGGCCGCCGGTGTCAAGTTCGGTTCAAAATTGTTGCATAGCCATATTCTTCCCGTATCCATTATTTCCCTTGATTTTCCGGTGCAAGCGCTTATATCGTTCCTACCTGCGTGACTCATTTAAGATAGTGGTTAACAGAAGATGCGTAATGGTCTGATAACCAATGGCTCTGTGGCCATGCAGGCCAATAAAATTGAGCAATTTTCTTTGCAAAACCAGGTCGGTCATAGTACTATCTCTGAAGCTGTCGGTGTAAAAAACCTGATCCGAAGATTTTTTTTCATGCCTTGCAAGCTATGGCCATTTTTCGAAAGGGATTCAACAATTCATGGACCGCGTTCTATCTTATTTAGAGGCCAACCACGATCAGGCGCTGGAAGGCCTGAAGGACTTTTTACGCATACCGAGTGTGAGTACGCATCCGCATCATAAGACGGATGTGTTACATTGCGCTGAATATCTGGCAAACGAACTCCGCCGGATCGGTATGAAACGCGTAGATGTCGTACCAACGGCCGGGCATCCTATTGTGTATGCCGAATGGCTCGAAGCCCCCGGACAGCCGACCGTGTTGATGTACGGCCACTATGATGTCCAGCCGGCAGAACCGTTTGATCTGTGGGAAAGCGATCCTTTTGATCCAACGATACGAGACGGTAATCTCTTTGCCCGCGGATCGACCGACGACAAGGGCCAGGTCTGGCTGCATGTCAAGGCGCTTGAAGCGCATCTTGAGCAACACGGCCGACTTCCGGTCAACGTCAAGATGCTCATCGAAGGGGAAGAGGAAGTAGCCAGTGCGCATCTTGACGAATATATTGAGAAACACAAAGAGGATTTAACGGCGGATGTGGTGATGATTTCCGATACGACCATGTACGATTATGAACGGCCTGCCATCGGATATGGATTACGTGGCCTGGTCTATATGGAGATTCAGATCGAAGGGCCGAATAAGGATTTACATTCAGGTGGATATGGTGGTTCAGTGGCTAATCCGCTTAATATCTTATCCGACATTATTGCCGAAATGATCGATTCGGACGGGCGTATTACCATTCCCGGTTTTTACGACGACATCGTGCCGTTAACAGATACGGAGCGCGCTGCTTTTACCGCGTTGGCTTTCAGTGAGGATGAGTATGCGGAACGATTGGGCGTGGCTGAGTTAAAGGGCGAAAAGGGCTATTCGACCTTAGAACGCATCTGGGCGCGGCCTACCCTGGATGTGAATGGTCTGTTGGGCGGATTCACCGGTGAGGGGTCAAAAACCGTGATCGCCTCTAAAGGCATGGCCAAGGTCAGTATGCGCCTGGTCCCGAACCAGGATCCTGAAGTCATTGCTCAGGCGTTTGAAGTGTATGTTGAAAAACTGGCGCCCTCCTCCGTCAAGATTAACATACTGCGCCATGGTACGGGTAAACCCATCCTTACCCCCAGAGACCATCCGGCCGTAAAAGCTGCGGATCAGGCGATCACGCAGGGGTTCGGAATTTCTCCTGTATATATTCGGGAGGGCGGCAGTATCCCGGTTGTCGCTACCTTTCAAGAACGACTGGGGCTTCCTACGGTCTTGATGGGCTTCGGCCTGCCCGATTGTGATGCACACGCCCCCAATGAAAAGTTCAACCTGAAGAATTTTTATCGGGGAATTATAAGCGCGGCCTGGTTTTATCAGGAATACAGTAAAGATAGTGAAGCGTGAAAGAAAGTTCCGAGTTCCGAGTAGAAAGAAAGTGAAGCGTGGGAGGGCATGACAATCCATCCATAACAGAAAAGATGTGATCATGTATAACGGATATTACGAAGGCAAGACGGTGCTTGTTACCGGCGTTGCGGGATTTAAAGGGACCTGGTTGACGATATCTCTTCTGAAAGCAGGCGCAAAAGCGGTTATCGGGCTCGATAAGGACCGGCGCTCGAAATCGAACTTTATCATGTCGGGTTTGGATCAGGTGACTACTTTTGTTCAGGGAGATACCCGTGATTCGGCCTTGATGCTGAAGCTGCTTACAGATTACCAGGTTGAGGTGGTGTTTCACCTTGCAGCCCAGCCTATCGTTAAAATCGCCTACCAGAACCCTCTTGAAACGATTGAGTCCAATATCATGGGGACGGCGGTTGTCCTGGAGGCCATTCGGCATGCGCCCTCAGTGGAACGGTGTGTGGTGGCGACCTCAGACAAGGCGTACGGCGACAAGGGCGGCGCCCTATATGTCGAAGAGGATCGCCTGCACGGGGAGGATATTTACAGCGTATCCAAAAGCGCAGCAGACCTGATCACCCAGGCCTGGATCACCAATTATTATAAAGGGGCAGGGATCCACGGCGGTATTGTGCGGTGCGGTAACATTATAGGTGGCGGGGACTGGTCTGCCGGTCGTATCGTGGTAGATTGCGTTGCGGCTTTTTATGATGGTCGGTCGCCCGACATTCATAATCCACATATGGTGCGGGACTATTTTTACGTCCTGGATGCAGTAAGTGGCTATCTGACGCTGGGAGCGGCTTTAGATCAGGACCGCATCAGCGGCGGCGCGTTCAACTTCGGTCCCCGCGAACACGATATCGGCAATGATGATCTGGCTACCCGATTGTGTACGCTCTGGGGCCAGAACATCACCTGGCAACATACGCCGCCAGTTGAACCTTTCCCTGAAATACCCAAACAGACCCTCTCATGGGAAAAGGCCGAAAGTGTACTCAACTGGTCCCCGGTTTATACGCTTGATGAAACCTTACAGGATACGATGGAATGGTATCGGGGATGGCGCGAAGAAGACTTGGATGAACTCAATATGCGTCTCTTAGACCGGTATGATGACCGGGCCGCGGAATTAGGATTGGATTGGGCTAGATAATCAAGTTCCGAGTTCAGAGCAATTGAAATTCTAAATCATACTCAGAACTCAGAACTTACCCATGAACCATTTCCATGTCTCCGCGATATTGCTGTTCATGCATACGACTGTATATCTGCCCCGTGCGGAGCAGTTCATCATGGGAACCTTGCTCGACGATTCTGCCTGCCTCCAGGACATAAATCCGATCGCAGAGCGCCACACTCGATAGTCGATGGGCCACAATAAATCCCGTTCGGTCTTTCAGGACATGGTGAAGGGTCGTCTGTATTTTGGCTTCTGTCTGGGAATCGAGGGAAGAGGTACAGTCGTCGAGAATCAGAATTTGCGGGTCGGTCAATAAAGCTCGTGCAATGGCCACCCGTTGTTTCTGGCCGCCGGATAGTTTGACACCCTGCTCTCCAAGGCGCGTGTTGTATCCGTCAGGAAGCGTCATGATGAAATCATGAATGTTGGCGGCTCTGGCCACGTCTTCCACTTCCTCATCTGAAGCATCTAACCGGCCGTAACGAATATTATCCGCCAGGGTTGCAGAGAACAAGGTGCTTTCCTGCGGTACCATACCAATACGACTTCGTATGGACGACAGCTGAAGATGGCGGATATCCCGTCCATCGATAGATATCCCCCCGGCATCGACATCATATAACCGAGGGATCAGTTTAACCAGCGTAGATTTACCCGCCCCGCTGGGCCCTACAATCCCCACCTTCATACCCGGCCCCACATCCATCGAGATCTGATGTAAGATCGGCGCCAGATGGCTGTAGCCGAAGGTCACCTCTTCGAACTGTACATGGCCGCCGCCGGCCGGCAGAGCAATGGCTCCGGGTTCATCACGGATCAAAGGTTCCGTATCGAGGGTTTCAAATAATCGGTCGATAGCGGCATTAGCCCTTTGAATGGTTACATTGATCGAAATAAGGTTCACTATGGGATCAAACACATAGGCCGTGTAGGCATAAAATGCAAGCAGGACGCCTATCGTTAATTCCTCCGCCTGTATCAGATAACCGCCATACCAGAGAACGAATGCCCCGCCTACGCCGCTGACCAGCGCAGCAATAGCATTCCAGAGCGTACCCTGAACGTTCTGAGTCATATTCAGCTTGAAATGCTGCGTTACTTTTTTCTTGAATTGATCAGATTCGTATCGCTCCTTGACGAAAGATTTTACCACCCGTACCCCGGAAATAGACCCCTCAAGGTTGGCCATCACCTCGTCTGTTTTTCGTCGTACCTTTTTGCTGGTTTTGCGCATCCGCCCGGCAAACGCTTTATGCGTTATCGCGTAGCACGGCAACACCAGGATCGTGATCAGCGCCAGTTTGATATGAATATAAAACAACACGGTAATGATGACGATCAGCGTCAGAAAATCAGTAAAAATATTGACCATGCCGCTGCTGAGCATTTGTTGTATCGCATAACCATCACTGATGATCCGGGACATCAGTTTACCGGTTTGCGTCTGATCAAAATAGCTCATGGACAGGCGATGTAAATGGGCAACCAGCGCATGCCGGATATGAAATTTAACGCATTGCCCCAGAAAAGTGACCACGTACTGGTGCGCCATCATAATACCGCGACTTCCAATGGTTACGGCAAGGGTCAGAAACAATACATACATCAGATCCCCGGTTTTATTGCCGATCACATCGTCAATTAAATATTGGATAATCCAGGGCAAAGGGAGCGTGGAAATCGTAGTCAAGAGGGTTAAAAAAGCAGATAAAATCAGCCACGGCCAGAACGGTTTTACGAAGGTGTTTAAGAGACGAATAAAGTTATTGGGCATGGTTAAGTAGTTCCGAGTTCCGAGTAGGTCCACGGCACGCCGTGGACCCTCAGGATCAATAATTAAGCATTGGTTTCCAAAACCTGTGATTTATCAGACGCGCTGCCGTTCAAGGATTTTTTAAATTGCTCTTCATACAGTATGGCGTACAAACCGTTCCGTTGCAGCAGAGTTTCATGGGTTCCCGTCTCTATTATTTTACCTTGATCCATGACGACGATCAGATCGGCATCCAGGATGGTAGAAAACCGGTGTGCGATGACAAAGCTGGTTCGGTTTTTTCTTACGTTTTTCAACGCCTCTTGAATCAAGCTTTCCGATTCGGAATCAAGCGCGGAGGTCGCTTCATCCATAATCAATATACGGGGATCCGCCACAATCGCCCGGGCGATGGCAATGCGTTGCTTCTGACCGCCGGAGAGGATCATGCCTTCATCTCCGAGACGGGTGTCATATCCATCCGGCAGGGAGATGATATAATCATGAATATTGGCGACCTGCGCCGCATGTTCCACTTCACCATCCGAGGCATCCATTTTTCCATAGGCTATATTATTTCGTATTGTTTCATCGAATAAGACGGATTCCTGCAATACGATCCCTATCTGCTCACGAAGAGATTCGATACGCACATCCCGGGTATCATAATCATCAATAAATACAGAGCCGAGTATCGGGTCGTAAAACCTGGGGATAATATTAACCAGCGTGGTCTTGCCACAACCCGTATGGCCTACAAGAGCCACGGTCATGCCTGGTTTCACATCCAGGTTGATGGTATCCAGAACAAACTGATCCGGGCTGTACCCGAAGCAGACGTCACGAAATTCCACATGACCCTTGATCCGCGGTAATCGACTTATGCCATCGTCCTCTACATCGGGTTTCGTATCCAGAATTTCGAACACCCGCTCTACAGAGACCAGGCTCTCCTGGATGTTGGCGCTCAGGGTCGCCAGTCTAACGGCCGGACCATACAGAAACCCCACCAATCCGTAAAAGGCCATCAATTCACCTATCGTCATGGTACCCTGGACAGCCGTATATCCACCGTACCAGAGCACAAGTGACGTCCCCAACCCGCTGATGATGCCTGCTATAGCAGAAAATTTGACGGCCATGAACTGACGGCCCATGGAAAGTTCTGTGTTATCCCATGTAGACAATTCAAATTCGTGTGTTTCCCTTTCTTCCTGGGAGAACGCTTTTACCACATAAACGCCGGCCATCGTTTCCTGGACACTACCGAAGATATGATCCCAGCTTTCTCGAATGTCTCGAGATATCGATCTTATTTTGGGTTTGAAATATTGACGATTGGCAATATAAAACGGTACGACGGAAATACTCATCAACGCCAGCGCCCAATTTTTATAAAAGAGCAAGCCAACGACAACAAATAGAGTCACAAAATCTGTAAAGGCCCGAATGACCTGACTGGATAACATACTTTGAATACTCGTCACATCATCCATAACCCGGGACATGATTTTCCCTGTCTGCTTTTTATCATAGTAGCTCAGGGATAATTTCTGAAGATGGTCAAACAAAAGGTGGCGTAAATCGAGGACAAGGCGCTGACCCAGGTAGGTAATCGTATAGGTCTGAAAAAACGAAAAAAGCCCGCGGACGACGTGCAGGCCGAGGATCATCATCAGGATGAGATTGAGTTGCGCCCACTGCCCGGCAATGAGGACCTCATCGATAAAGTACTGCATGATGAGGGGAAGCGGCAGGTTACTTAAGGAAAGCAATAAAGTGAAGCAGGTACCGAAGATAACTCTGGACCGATACGGTCTAATGTAGGCGAGGAGGCGTCGCCAGTCGCTTTGCATACATCCTTCTTCGGAGGGGCGTTGCGCGTGCAGAAACTATCTATCCAGAACCATTAAAACGCCCTTATATTATTGAAAAAAACACGTTTTGTCAAGCGAAATAAGGGACGGGCGATAGCCGCTTACACGTCAACCGCAGGTTCTTCCAACTCGAGATTCAACTGACCTTCCATCGAAGCGACCGAGGTGGCTACGGCGGCATCGCCGGTGACGTTGAGGGCGGTGCGGCACATGTCTAATATGCGATCAACGCCCAGAATAAGGGCGATGCCGGCGGTGGGTACGCCCACAGTTTCCAGAATGATCACCAGCATGATAATACCGGCGCCCGGCACGGCAGCCGTGCCGATCGAAGCCAGAACAGCCGTAAGGATAATCTGAAGCTGGGCGGTCAGATCGAGCTCGAGGCCGAGCGCCTGGGCGATAAAAACTGCGGCGACGGCCTGATAAAGAGCAGTGCCGTCCATATTAATGGTAGCGCCCAACGGTAAAACAAAGGACGAGACTTCCTCAGATACGCCGAGATTTTTCTCACACATTTCCATGGTTACCGGCAGGGTGGCCCCGCTCGAACTGGAGGAGAAAGCAAGCAGTTGTGCCGGGGCGATACCACGGTAAAATCTGGTAAGCGGCATAGAGGTAAAAATTTTAAGAAGGATGGGATAGACCACCAGGCCATGAATAACCAGCCCCAGGATCACCACCACGCAATAGAATCCCAGAGCACCAAGGAGTTCACCCACGGCACTGAGATCATCTTTAGCCACTTGATCGATCGTCTTGGTAATCAAAGCAAATACACCGATCGGCGCGATGATCATGACGAGATTCACAATTTTGATAATAGCAAAGGTCAACCCATCAAATAGATCAACGATCGGTTTTCCCTTTTCCTGTGGAATCAATACAAGGGCGATGCCGAAGAGGATGGCAAAGAAGACCACCTGCAGCATATTGCGGTTATTGCCGACCGCACTGAATATGTTGTCCGGTACCATATCCACGAATACCTGTAATGGCCCACGTTCTTTTGCACTCGCTGCCCGATCCATACCCACCTGGGCATCAGCCTGATAGGTCTCCTGTAATTTTTGCTGGAGATCCTGCGGGACATTCTTGCCCGGTTCGAGTGCATTGACAAGAACTAATCCGAGCGTAACGGCAATCGCTGTGGTGACAATATAAATACAGATGGTTTTGCCGCCAATGCGGGATAGCTTTTTAACATCGGACAGAGAAGCAATCCCCATGATCAAGGAACCAAGGACGAGTGGTACGGCGATCAACTTAAGCAGGTTAAGGAAGATATCGCCTATGGGTACGATCCAATCGACCGTGAATTGGCTCCACCCCATGGAGGCGGATAGGATACCATAAAAAACACCCAGAATAAGTCCGATGACGATCTGCCAGTGTAATGGCAGTTTAAGCATATGATTACACTCCGAATTGGTGTTTGAGAATGATCAGGGTGTCAGCACGACACCCCATGTTATAATGGCTCATTTACACATCCCGGAAAAGACTCTGCACCGTTTTTACTATTTTTTCTTCATCCGGGATGGTCGACGGCTCTAAACCTGGGCTGAACGGGACCGGGACATCCATCGCCCCGATTCGTTTGACGGGGGCGTCAAGATAGTCAAAGGCTTCATCATGGATGATAGACGCCAATTCGCCTGTGATACCGTAGCTCTGATACGCCTCGTCGATGACGACAGCCCGGCTGGTTTTTATCACGGATTGAATAATCGTATCCTTGTCCAGCGGTGATAAAGAACGTGGGTCCACCACTTCGACACTGATGCCCTCTTTCTCCAGGATTTTCGCGGCATTCAGAGCGGTATGGACCATACTGGACGTCGCCACAAGGGATACATCCGTTCCTACCCGTTTTATATCTGCCACACCAAAGGGAATGGTAAAGTCGTCACCTTCCGGCACATCTCCTTTGAGACTGTACATCATTTTATCTTCATATATCACCGTGGGATTGTCATCCCGAATAGCCGTTTTGAGCAAACCCTTTAAATCAGCCGGCGTAGAGGGGATCGCCACTTTTATGCCGGGAATATGCGACAGCCAGGCGTGCAGACTCTGTGAGTGCTGTGCGGCCGATGAGCGCCCGGCGCCGATGGTGGTTCGTATCGTCAGGGGAACCTTCGCCTGACCACCGGTCATATAACACATTTTGGCGGCCTGATTAACGATCTGATCCATGGCAATAGGGATGAAGTCACCAAACATGATCTCAACGATGGGACGCATACCGGTGAGGGCGGCGCCAACGCCGGTACCCATGATACCGGCTTCAGATATGGGCGTATCGAGAACCCGGCCTGGACCGAATTCATCGAGCAAGCCAACGGTTACTTTAAATACACCGCCGGCAACAGCCACATCTTCGCCCATGAAAAAGACGCTATCATCCAACCTCATTTCTTCAGCAATCGCTTCGCGAACGGCTTCGCCATACGTGATTTCACGACTAGACATAGACATGATCGGTTACCTCGTCAGCTGCCGGATAGGGCGATTGTTTCGCAAATTCAACCGCATCTTGTACCTGTTGTTTGATTTGTTCATCGATTTTTTTTAATTCTTCTTCAGAGGCCATACCGGCTTTGAGCATACGTCGGGAGAACCTCGGAATTGGATCTTTGGCCTTCCACATATCGGTTTCCTCCTGGGTCCGATATGTTTTTTCCGGGTCCCCATCACCGACATGGTGACCGTGATACCGATACGTTTTATTTTCTATGAAACATGGACCTTCACCGGATCGGGCCCGGTCGACCATTTTTTTGGCGGTTTCATAGACGGCCACGGTATCATTTCCATCGACCACCATAGCAGGCATATCGAATCCGGCGGCCCGTTCAGCAAGATGTTCCTTAACGGCCGTTATCGCTTTTGCTGAGGTATATTCACCGTAGTGATTGTTCTCACACACAAAAAGCACGGGTAAATCCCAGATGGATGCTATGTTGGCTGATTCTAGAAAGGCACCCTGATTCATAGCCCCATCGCCGAAAAAGCATACGGCCACCTGTTGCGTTCCCCGCATCTTGGCTGAGAGCCCTGCACCGGTCGCCATACCCATACCGCCGGCGACAATACCGTTGGCTCCCAGTATGCCCAGACTCATATCGGCGATATGCATGGTCCCGCCTTTACCTCGATTGTAGCCGTCTACCTTGCCCATCATCTCCGCCATCATCCGATCTACTTTACCGCCTTTGGCAATCAAATGACCATGACCACGGTGCGTACTTGTCAGGTAATCATCATCATTTAATGCGGAACAGATGCCGACGGCAGAGGCCTCCTGGCCGATGTACAGATGGGCAAGACCGCGCATCAGGCCCTGCGTGTATACCTCCAATACCGCTTCCTCATATCGCCGTATGGTCACCATTTTTTCATACATCTTGTGACAAAGCTCCGGCGGCAAGGAGAGCGTATTCTCGTCACTGGAAATTTGGATTAATTCCAACGAATCCGACATGTCGTGTTAGCTCCTTGATTATTCCTGAAGTAGGAACGTTTTAATTTACGGGTGTCGCATAGAGCAGCCATAAGTTAGTATCTCGTTCATGCAGGGGCAAGAGGAAAATACAGTTCTGGCTATACGGTGCTAAGGCGTTGGAAAAAATATGACACATGACTTAGCTTTGGTCGTCTAAATTGGCATCCGATTTAGACGACGTAATATGGGCGGGACGATTAGGATCATTAAAAGGGCTTCGGGGATAATAACACTGCTGTTATACAGAATGGAATATAGCCAGGGGGTGGTCCAATCATTCAGCAGGAAAGGGAACGTCAGACCGAAAGAATCGGAATAAAAATGATAGACCTGATCATTCATCTGTGGGGGGGCATACGCAGAAAAATAAATGACCCCGGACAGAACATGAGACAAGAGACGGATGACGCTGGTGACGGCAATGCCCAACCTGGGCCATGCAGGAAACCATCCCAAAATGCCCAGGGCGATATATGGGAATCCATAATCAAGCAGCACCTGGATAGGATGGAGTATAACCGGGTCGAGGATGAGCGTGATAAGTCCGGTAAGCAATCCGCCTGCCATACCCGCCTTGGGCCCATGTTTAAAAGCGAGATAGATCAGCGGTAATAATTTTAGTGAGAGGGCGCCGCCCCAGGGAAGGCGATACAGACGTATAAAACCAAGAAAAGTCGCAAGGGCTACCGAGACGGCTGTTTCGGTGATAAGACGGGTACGGCGAATGTTCTCATGCGAATTCATGGACGTTTATTCATCGTGTTTCCCATGACCATTCGTCCCGGCCCGGCGTTCCAACGCGGCCTGTTTTTCCAATTGAGACAACATATGCATAAGGGCGGTATCCAATTTCCGGATGCGTTCTGTGGTAGAGGTCAGTTCCAAGAGCGTCTGTTTTTCAGGGGGATCGAGTGCCAGTGTGGAGGCAATGATAAACGAGAAATGCACCGGATCAAAAATCCCTTTGACCTCCCCTACCCCTCTGGTTTGTAAGTGGATCATTTTTTGGTAGGCGTTTAATACATTGTCAAGTAATTCATCCGGAAGATCTTCACTGCTGTCATCATCGAAAAATTCAATGACGCCTTCCATATATGTATTGGCCTGGAGAAATTCAAGGACATGAAATCGTTGTTGACCTTCCGTTACAATATCCAATCTACCATCTTCATACTGTCTTATAATATGCGATATTTTCGCGGTGCATCCCACCTGACATAAATCTTTTTCGTTAGATAACAGGATGCCAAAATCGCTTTCATTCTGTAAACAGTAGTGTATCATATCCTTATAACGAGGTTCAAAAATGTGCAGAGGCAGATTCATGCCCGGAAAGAGAACGATATTCAATGGGAACAAAGGAATTTCAATGGGTTTCATGAGGGTTGCAAGCTCCATAGCATAATATGAGGTCATTATGTCATAATCTATTCGTATCATAACTCGAAGATCATGACCCTGTCAATGGAAAAAACCACGTGCTTTCAGGGCCGTGCCTTCCATGTTGCGACTTGACGTTTCGAGCCCGCTTTCCTATATTAGTCGATTGTTATATAGTATAGCGTTGGAGCAGACTATGGCCGGTAAAAATCATAGTGGGCGACCATGGACCATCAGGCAATTTTCCGGGTTCGGTACGGCGACGGATACGAATCAGCGGTTTAAATATATACTCGCCCAGGGTCAGCCAGGATTATCTGTTGCCTTTGACGTCCCTACCCTGATGGGATACGATTCCGATCATTCTCTATCGGAAGGTGAGGTGGGCGTCTGCGGTGTGGCGGTTGATTCGCTTGAAGATATGGAGCAACTTTTCGAGGGGATTTCGCTCAATACCATCAGTACGTCCATGACGATCAATGCGCTGGCCGCCGTTATTTTTGCCATGTACCTTGTCCTGGCTGAAAAGCAGGGCATAGCCTGGGATTCGTTAAGGGGGACCATACAGAACGACATCCTCAAAGAATATATTGCTCAGAAGGAGTGGATCTGTCCACTACGAGAACAATACGGCGCCACAAATGAACGGTCCTGGATATTACGGTTTCATACTCAAACCGCCGGGTGTAGCTTAACTGCTCAGCAACCGGAGAATAATATCGTCCGTACCACCATAGAAGCGCTTGCCGGCGTGCTCGGCGGCACCCAGTCTCTCCATACAAATGCCCTCGATGAAGCCTATGCTTTACCTTCGGAGCAAGCCGCTAAAATAGCCGTTCGCACACAGCAGATCATTGCCCACGAGACAGGCATCACCAATACGGTTGATCCACTTGGAGGACCCTATTATATCGAGTCGCTTACAGACCGGTTGGAGTCTGGCGCCGAAGCCTATTTTGAGCAAATCCATGCGTATGGCGGGATGGTTGAAGCTATTGAGGCCGGTTATCCCCAACGTGAGATTATGACGGCGGAAGCCAGGTATCAGGAGGCATTGGAAAACGGACAGAAGATCATTGTCGGCGTCAACGATTATGTCGATCCGAACGAGCCTGACATCGAAACCCTTCATATTGACCCCCGTATCGAGACCAGGCAGAAAATACGTCTTCAATCAATTCGATCTCGTCGCAATAGTCGTGAAGTAATCAGAACGCTTGACCACCTCAAAAAGACGATACAGGCCGGACGAAATATCATGCCACCCCTGTTGGAAGCGGTCAAGGCATATGCCACCTTAGAGGGGAGATCGTGGCTGTATTACAGGAAGTGTACGTTTTATATGATGAACCAGCGGTATTTTAGCTGATTTGAAATTATGGATTACAGGTGATCTATGATGAGAGGATATTATTTACATGGCACGTCCATCTAAGGGTCTTTCCACCAGAGCGGTCCACGGCGGCGAATCCCGCCAAAAACCGTTTCATGCCGTGACCAATCCGGTTGTGCAAACGGCAACCTATGTATTCCGTGATAGCCAGGAGCGGATTGACTATGAAAGCGCCCCTGAGGATCGGGAGGAGTATGGCCGATATGGTAACCCTACCATGGCGGTGGCCGAGCGGAAAATCGCCGAGTTGGAAGGCGGTGAAGAAGCAGCCTTATTTTCCTCGGGGATGAACGCCTTTACGTCTGTTCTGCTGGCTATGCTCTCTTCAGGCGCCCATGTCATTGTCATGGATGAGTGCTATCGTCGTAGCAGACAATTTTGCAGGCAGATATTACCTCGTTATGGGATTGATGTCAGTTTTGTGGAAACGAACAATTATGAGCAATTGGAACAGACAATCACGAAAAAGACCCGGCTGATCATCTCAGAATCACCTACCAACCCCTATTTGAATGTAATTGATATGGAGCGGATAACCGATATTGCCAAACAACACCGGGTGAAGGTGCTGATAGATGGGACCTTTGCAACCCCCTACAATCAGCGGCCTCTCGATTTCGGTATTGATCTGGTTCTCCATAGCGCGACCAAATATTTAGGGGGGCATAACGATTTACTTGCCGGTGCTGTTGTCGGCAATAAGATGTTGATTTCCGCCCTTCGAGAGTTCCGCGATATCACCGGCGGCATCGTCGATCCTCATTGTGCCTATTTACTCATCAGGGGCATGAAAACCTTTGCCCTGCGTATGGCTCAGCACAATCACAACGGAATGGAAATTGCACACTATCTCGAAAAGCATCCCCGGATTAAACAGGTCTATTATCCCGGTCTGGAAAGCCACCGTAACCATGACATTGCCAGGCGACAGATGAGCGGGTTCGGCGGCGTCGTCAGCTTCGAGGTGGATGGAGATATGGAGGCCACGATCCGTTTTATCGATCAGGTCAAAATTCCATACATTGCCCCCAGTCTTGGCGGGGTAGAGAGTTTGATCGAGCAGCCGGCCATTATGTCGTTTTACGAGATGACGAAGGAAGAACGTCTGGAAATCGGTATTAAGGATGAACTGGTGAGATTTTCGGTAGGGATTGAAAATGCAGAGGATCTCATCGCCGATCTGGATCAGGCGCTGGGAAAGATATAAAGATGGGCGGAAGGATGGGGGAATGGAGGTAGATGATGATATGCACGACCGATCTACTTCCACCCTTCCACGCCACCATCCTTCCATCCAGGTTCTCACTTCTTCTTACTGTCCGCCGTTTCTAATTCTGCCACAGGTTCTTCTACGGCGCCGTTTGCCTCTTCTGCCTCGCTCTTGTCTGAAGGCATAAAGAGTGCGCGGACTTTTTGTTCTATTTCTTCACTCAGGTCTTTCCGCTCTTTCAGCAACTGACGGACATTTTCTCTCCCCTGCCCCAATCGCTCCCCATTATAGGAAAACCAGGTTCCGCTTTTGTCGATGATACCGTTGTTGACACCGAGTTCGATCAGATCGCTTTCTTTCGAGATCCCTTCGCCATAGATAATATCGAACAGGCCTTCCCGAAACGGGGCCGCCACTTTGTTCTTTTTAACCGTCCCCTTAACCTGGATGCCTGAAGAATCTCCGTCACCCTTTATGGAACCGATCCGGCGCACCTCAATACGAATAGAGGCGTAAAATTTCAGGGCCAACCCGCCGGTCGTCGTTTCCGGATTGCCGTACATGACCCCGATTTTCTGACGAATCTGATTGATGAAGATGATACAGGTACGTGACCGATTGATCGCAGAGGTTAATTTACGGAGGGCTTGAGACATAAGACGCGCCTGTAATCCCACATGGGAATCGCCCATATCGCCTTCAATTTCGGCTTTCGGCACCAGCGCGGCGACAGAATCGATCACGATGACGTCTACCGCACCGCTACGCACCAGCGTTTCCGCCACCTCCAGCGCTTGTTCACCGGTATCCGGCTGATGAATTAAAAGGCTGTCCAGATCAACACCAAGTGCCTTGGTATACCGGGCATCTATCGCATGTTCCGCATCGATGAAAGCGGCTATGCCGCCCATTTTCTGGGCTTCTGCGACAATATGCAGGGCGAGCGTCGTTTTACCGGAGGACTCATTTCCATAGATTTCAACCACACGACCGCGGGGCACCCCGCCGATTCCCAGGGCGAGATCGAGCGTCAGGGAACCTGTCGGGATAGATTCTACAGACATCAGGGGATGATTATCCCCCATCCGCATGATAGAGCCTTTGCCGAATTGCCGTTCTATCTGCATAATCGCAGCACTCAGTGCTTTTTCACGTTCTGCATCCACCTTACCGTTTGCAGCCACTGTCTGCCTCCTTCGTAGGGTCATTGCAAATTACAAATTGCAAAAGGCCAGATTCATATTGTTTCGTACAATATACTAAACCTTTGTTTAGATAGCAAGTCGTTTTTTTGATTTGATGCAGCCGGCTGTTATACATAGTCGGAATAGATTGAGGAATCTCGAAAAAAATATGTGATAGGGGATGGAATGTAAAGCATTTTTAATGGAGAATTGGTGATGACATATGCCCTGCATACACAATGCGAGCCCTTCAGGTGGGTGATTTGAAAAAATAATAGGGCATTTCTAAAATAAAGCGTACATTAAAGTATGCATTATGCTCATAAAATAGAAACCCTGATAACACAGGAGACGACCTATGTTTCGGATCCATGAGAGAAGCCTGGGGATAGGGGTATTCGTCTGCCTGGTCGCTGTATGGAGCGGCTGCGCCACGATCTCAACGCCATCGAGGACCTCCGCTCCGGTCACCGTCGAGCAACTGATTGATGCCGGCAATGCGCTCGTTACCGAGGCGGATTACGAATCGGCTATCCGTCAGTATAACCGGGCGCTGGCCATGGATATTACCGCAGCGGAAGCCCATGGCAATCTGAGTGTGGCCTATTATTACCTGGGACGACAGGATGAAGCTATACGAGAAGCCCAACAGGCCATTGTGATGGCGCCGACCGAACTCAACTGGCGGTTTAATCTCGGGGCCGCGTATTCAAAAAAAGAGAACCATGACCGGGCGATGAAAGCCTATGAAGGCGCTGTTGATCTGGCCAGGCGGCTTCGGGATGAAAACCGGATGCTATTACGCAGTGCGCTGATCGGGCTGGGACGGGCGTGTGAACTGGCACAACAGTTTCCTCAAGCGCTGGATGCCTATCGGGAGGCGCTGGTTTTTTCTCCTGAGGATGTAGAACTTCTGGCTGGTGTCGGAAATATTTATTTTCGGCAGGCGCAGTACGACCGGGCGGAAGAGATGTACCGGCAGGCGCTGGATATTGATCCGACTCATACGATGTCGCGCTATAATATGGGGCTGGTATATGCCAAGACAGGCCGATATGATGAGGCTGTCACCCTGTTTTCGGAAACGCCGGATCTGCCGGATCAATTAGGTGGCGCCATAGAGGGCAGTTCACTGAATACCGTGGACAGAAGCCGTGTAAACCGAATTGAAGCTTTCCGCTCGAAACTGGGCAAAATGGGAGGACCGAAAGCGCCGAAAGCCACGGTGGAAAGGAAGCCGCCCCCTTATACGTACGCCCTCGGGATAACCTACTACGAACAGGGGGACGATGCGGCGGCTATAGATGCATTCCAACGTGCCCTGTCTGAAGACCCCTCCCTGGCAGAGGCCTATTTCTACATCGGCAATGCCCACGTCCGACAGGGGCGTACCGAGGAGGCCATATCGTCGTATCAGGAGGCGGTACAGACCAACCCGGCATTTGCAGAGGCGTATAACAATATGGGCAGCATCTATGCGGAATCAGGCCGGGTTGAAGAAGCCATGACATCGTATCAGGAGGCGCTTTCTTTGAATGAACGATTTTATGAAGCCCGGACCAATCTGGGGCTGTTATATGCGGAATCTGGTCGGTTCGATGATGCCATCGCTGAATATTTAAAGGTGATCAAAGCGGATGTGGGTATTGCTGAAGCACATAACAATCTTAGCATGATTTATTTACAACAGGGGCATTTCGAAGAGGCGCTTGTACAGAGTAAAAAAGCCATTAAACTGCATCGTGATTTTCCGGAAGCCTATAATAATCTGGGGCTGGCGTACGGTCTCCGTGTGTATCTGGAGGATGTAATCGACACCTGGCGTACGATCGCCAGCGGTTGGACAGGCAGGGAGTTGACGGATGGTCAGGCAAACCCCAAAAAGGAGGACTGGTTGTTGTTGCGGCGTGTTCCGGCGCAATCATCGGAGGTAGGCGGTGCAGCGCGTGAGGCCTACCGCGAAGGGGCCAGCCTGGCTTTCAAAGGATTGCTCAACGAAGCCCATCGCAGTTTTCAATCGGCCTTACAGGCAAAACCGGGGTGGCACGCCGCCCAACTGGCGAGCGGCTCCGTCCTGCTGGCACAGGAACGATGGGCAGACGCGGTCTCTGCGTTGCAGCAGACGGTAGAAACAAATCCCTCAGACCCTCTGGGTCATGCTTCCCTGGCCATCGGACTGGCCATGAATGGGGCGTATAATCGGGCGGTAGAGACTTGGGAACAGACCGTCAAACGGGCTGAAGGGACAGAAAAAAAAGCGGCCCGAGCAGCCCTGGAAACCATGCGAACACGCGAAAAAGCGGCGGACAAGGCCCTTACCGCCCTCGAAAAAGCCGTTGAATTACGGCCCGGATTTACGAAAGCCTATTTCAACCTCGGCATCCTGAATGACCAACTGCACCGGTATAACATGGCGATATCATCCTACGAAAAAGTGGTGGAACTCTCCCCCGACACGGCCATCGGGCATTTTCGCCTGGGTATCGCCTATCATCGTATCGGACGCACCCGGGATGCGCAACAGGCTATTAAACAATATATCCAACTGGTCACGGACCCCATGCTGCTGCCACAGATTGAGACGTTCTTGAAAAGGATGAATTAGGAATCAGGGTTTGTGTATTCATAACCAGGAACAGGAGCCATGTCTATGCCCGTAAAATCCCTCAGTCAGGTAGTACAGGAGCGTCCTTTTCCCGAATATGCGGCTTGGTGGCCGGTGGGTAATTATTTTTCTGACTTCATGTCCGAAGCAGTGGTCACCGAATGGATCTCTCTCCACGAAAATAGCGGCGATATGAGCAATGTTCGTCGGTATGTCGAAGAATACCTCAACGTGGTCTACGGTCCGACCGGTCGGGCCGGGCTGGTCGGAGATTTTGTGGCCCGGACCTTTTCAGAACCGCTTCAGTCCGGAGAGTTCGACGCGCTGTCCTATGCCTTCTATCGCTCGGCCTTCGAACTGATCGAACAACATTCGGATCAATACGACCAGGATCATGAACGGGAATGGCGCTTATTTACCAAACGCGTAGGCAAAAATTTCTTTGCTCGCGTCTATGAACACCTGAATCTGGACTTGCCTGACGATCTGGTTTCGGCAGAGCAGGTGAAACAGGTGTCGTCCTGTATTGACAGGGTGGGGGCGTTCCTGTACGAACAAGGGTATCTACGCAGCCATTTTGCCTTTCGATTTGATGTGAACATCAATCATCAGGGACGCCACATAACCCAGGCCTTTGGGGAGGTGGTGAATAACCTGAAGGAAGGTGGTACGGCATACGCGCTCTATGAAATGGGCTACCCGATAATATTGCCGTCGGCTGTATACCTTTACCACACCATAGGCGAGGCGCAGCACCATTCATCCCGAACCATCGAAGATCTGTTCGAAGCCGTAGGATATGACGCCCGTGAAACGGACGATTTTGATCCGATTGGTTACCCGTCGGAGATGGTGGTGGAGTTGTGGGAAATAAAAAGAAAGTAGGCAGAAAGCAGTACCCGGTAGGCAGCAAGCAGTAGGCGATAGGCATTTCAATCACCAAATTGGGCACGGTGGCAGTGGAGGGCGGTAGGCAGATTCCCATGATTACAACTCTGATATTTGATCTGGACGAAACGTTGCTGTATGAAGAAGCATCCGTGGAGGCGACATTTGAAACGACATGCGCCCATGTGCAAAGGCGATATGGCATTGATCCGGAGGTGATGAAAGGCACTATCAGGTCAACATCCCGCGCATTATGGAGAAAGGGTCCTGTCCATGATTACTGCCTTGCTGTATGTATCAGTTCCCCGGAAGGCTTAGCCGGAACATTTAAAGGGGATGATCCGAATCTTAAGGCGCTTCATGATTGGGTTCCGGATTTTCGTTGGACATCGTGGACGCAGGCCCTCGAAAAACTGGGCATTGATGATGAAGATTTCGGAAGGGAACTCGCGAAGATTTTTGTCCGGGAACGTCGTAAACGGCATATCGTCTTTCCGGAAACAGAATCCGTACTAAAAGATTTACACCGCATTTACCGGCTTGCCATGATCACCAACGGCGCGCCCGATGTGCAGCTTGAAAAACTCAATATGCCTGGTCTGGAACGATTCTTTAATCCGGTTGTGGTGTCCGGACAGATCGGGATCAGTAAACCGGCCCGAGATATTTTCACTTATACGCTTAATCAGATGAAGATAGAACCGGAAACCGCCATGATGATCGGGGATAACCCGGTCAATGATGTCCAGGGCGCGCAACAATGCGGTATTAAAGGCGTATGGCTCAACCGATTCGGGGCAACGTGTCCTGAAGGCATTACACCGGATGTAGAAATAAACACGCTGGAAGAATTATTATTGATTGATTGACCGTTATCACCAAATCAGTTACGCGACCTGTGCATGTCGCCTTTTTTTAACCTGAGCGAATCCCACGAAGTCCCCTTTTTCTTCGTCCCATAACCTGTAGTTGAAGGCCTTCAAACTGCTGCCGAGTGTCAACGGTTTCACCGGCCATTGCTTGCTATGCTCCTTCTGGCATTTTTCCAGATAATAATTGGGAATGCGAGGGAAGAGGTGATGGATATGATGAAAGCCGATATTACCCGTAAACCATTGGAATAGTTTAGGCAGTTTATAAAAAGAACTGCCTCGAAGCGCTGCGTCGGTGTAGTTCCACTGGTCACGACGCTCCCATGAAGCGCCCTCATATTGATGCTGTACGTAGAAGAGCCAGACCCCTACCATCGTCGTAATGATAATGATAGGACCCTGGATTAAGACGTAGGTTTTGAAACCGATAAGCAAGGACATCACAATGAGTGTGCCGGCAATGGCCACATTCGTTAAATAGACACTATTGCGCTGATTGGCTCTCTTGTCAAAAAACGGTATGCGAAATCTAAAAAGAAAAAATAAGACCGGGCCGACCATAAACAACATAACGGGATTACGATATACGCGATACCTTACACGGTTCCAGAAAGGGGCATCTATATATTCCTGAACGGTAAGGATACTGATGTCCCCATCTTTACGGTGGTCCAGGTCATTCGCTGTCGCATGATGTCTAATATGCGATATGCCCCAGTATTTATACGGCAAAAACAGGAAATAGGCGGTGATAGCCCCCAGGATATTAGTAAGTTTTCGCGATTTCAAAAACGAACCATGAACACAATCGTGACAGATGATAAACACGCGGATAAGAAAGCCGGAGGCCAGGAAGGCCAGGCCCAATGTAAGCCAGTAGGAGATGTCCAGGCTCAGATACATCAGATACCAGATAAAAAGATAGGGTGGCAGAGAGTTGGCGATCTGCCAGATACTCCGAAGTGAATTTGAATGGAAATATTTGGTGGCCATGCTCTGCCCCGGTAATTTCTCCTCTGACGGGAAATGGGCAGATTGCGAACGAGAAAACGCATTTTTTCTGGACATATATTGATGATTTCTTCCTGAGTCCGTTACGCATTGAATCGGAATAACGACCTCAATAATGTTCAGGGTTAATAAATTGGTAGTCGCTTGCAATACTTCATCCAGCCTATAAAATAATATGAAATAGGATTTAGGCAATATAAATTCTTCATATGAGTCAATCAAACATTTTAATCTCTTCGTTATTTGTACACTAAAGGGGTAGTATTTTTCTAACGGAGCGGCTGTCGATGATAAAGGTGGGCGTGCGGTTCTAATAGGGATGGATCAACGCAATCTTGATTGAAATCAACAACCTCTTTATTGACCCTCTATTAATTTAAAGCTATAATTTGATTCGATCAGATGACATTTGATCTATTACAAATATCCAGATCTCCATGATCATTTGCAATTTGTAATCTACACTATAAGGAGTTTTTTAATGTCACAGGATGTGATACAGGACATCGAGCTTCCGGATTATTCCGGTATGCCCTATAAAGTAGCAGATATATCCGAGGCGGAATTCGGCCACAAGGAAATAACCATCGCTGAACAGGAAATGCCGGGCTTGATGGCGATCTGTGAAAAATATACGAAAGAACAACCGTTCAAAGGCACGCAAATTACCGGTTCACTGCATATGACGGTCCAAACCGCCGTATTGATCCAGACGCTTGAAGCACTGGGGGCAGACGTCCGTTGGGCGTCCTGTAATATATTTTCCACACAGGACCATGCGGCGGCGGCGATCGCAGATGGCGGCACGCCTGTTTTCGCGTGGAAGGGCGAAACACTGGAAGAATATTGGGATTGTACCGTGCAGGCGTTAAGTTTTCCTGATGCAACAGGCCCCTCCCTGATTGTAGACGACGGTGGTGATGCGACCTTATTAATTCACCGCGGCGTTGAGGCTGAAGACGATGCCTCGATATTGGACGACCCGACCGACAGCAGGGAATTACAGATCATCAATACGGTATTGAAGCGCCAACTGGAGAGAAACCCGCGTTTTTGGCACGATATGAGCGCCAATATACAGGGCGTATCGGAAGAAACCACAACCGGTGTTCATCGGTTGTATCAGATGATGGAAGAAGGCAAACTGCTGTTTCCGGCGATCAATGTAAATGATTCGGTCACCAAATCTAAATTCGATAATCTATATGGTTGCCGCGAATCCCTGGCCGATGGCCTAAAACGGGCGCTTGATGTCATGGTGGCCGGCAAGACGGTGGTGGTCTGCGGCTATGGCGATGTCGGCAAAGGGTGTGCGCAGTCGATGCGCGGGTTCGGCGCCCGGGTAATCATCACCGAAATAGATCCCATCTGCGCACTTCAAGCGGCTATGGAAGGGTTTGAAGTTACCACGATTGAAGATGCTCTGTCCGAAGGCAATATCTACGTGACGACTACAGGCAATCGCGATATCATTCGTATCGAGCACATGGAAAAGATGCGGGATCAGGCGATTGTGAGCAATATTGGTCATTTCGATAACGAAATACAGATCGATGCCCTGAATGATTTTCCAGGTATCGTAAAACAGAATATCAAGCCGCAGGTGGACAGATACACCTTCCCGGCCGGCCAATCGATCTTCGTTCTCGCCGAAGGGCGTCTGGTGAACCTGGGATGCGCAACCGGCCATCCCTCTTTCGTGATGTCCAACTCGTTCACCAATCAGGTGCTGGCGCAGATTGATCTCTTGCAGAATGATCATGAGATCGGCGTAACGACCCTGCCGAAACATCTTGATGAGGAAGTAGCGCGCCTGCATCTACATAAACTGGGGGTAAAGCTCACGCAGCTTACCAAAAACCAGGCCGATTACATCGGTGTATCGGTAGAAGGCCCGTTCAAGCCGGATCATTACAGATATTAAAGTTACAGGTCGTAAAGCTTTAGAACGTTAGATATAGCCCGGTAGACAATTTGTCCGCCGGGCTTTTTATTCTTGCGGAGATATCAGCCTTACGATTATTTTGTCTTCGGACTGCTCGTCGGAACTGCTCATCTACTCATTTGCTCATGAAACAAATCAAAAATTTCGTTTTCAACATTCGTGACAGGCAGGAGACAAAATCGTCACGATTTCGTTTTAGAGATCCGGGGCCACTGGTAGACGATGATCTGGAACTGGTGCTGACCGATACGCATTCCGGTGATCCGAGCCAGAGGTATGTGCCGGTATATATCTTTCATATGACGCCGGTCGGACGGCCGCAGATTGTAATGGGGCGGTTATCCCTTCGAATCGGGCACACGGAGCACATTGAAATGTATGCCGGGCATATCGGCTATACCGTAGAACCAGCCTATCGCGGGCATCACTATGCAGCCCGTAGTTGTCATCTTGTGCTTCCTCTGGCCAGAGGACATGGGATTGACCCTCTATGGATCACCTGTAACCCCGATAATACCCCATCAAGGAGAACATGCGAAATCCTTGGAGCGACTCTCACAGAAGTCGTACCGATACCTCAGAATGATCCGCTTTATCAATCGGATACGAAGTGGAAATGCAGATACCGTCTTTAGGGTAATCAACTAAAAATAAAGGACTAAAGTAAAATAATCCTTCACTAGTTTTTGACCATTTAGTCTGTAGATTACACGCCGCATAATAGAACTGTAAACATGAGGGGTTGTTGAAGTGAAGTAAGAGAACCCCAGTCCCTTGAAACATGGATGGCGTAATGTATTAAGGGAAGCGGTGGGAACAGGGAAGGCCTGGAAGAGAAGTCCGGCCTGAAAGGAGGTGAAAGTTTCAGCACCATTGAAATCCGGCTGTATCCGAAACAGAATGTATGCGTTCGGTGCGGTAAATGAGAGAAAGAGTATACCCTGTAGACCCCAGGTCCTGTAATCTTCACTCCAAAGGAAAGGAAAAGGTATAAAATAAACCGCTTTCGGTTTTTTCCGGCAACTTTCGCCGGTGTATTTTTAGTAATTGGCATGCTCGCCATGAGCTGCGGCGATGACAAAAGCTTCAATAGATCCGACAATTCGAATCCGAGCGCACCGGGTGGCTTATCGGCTACAGGTGCTACGACTACCACAGTCAACCTGACCTGGTCGGCCGCCACGGATAATACCACTGGTATAGGGGGTGTTCAGGGTTATCGGATCTTTCGTAACGGTACCCTCGCCAAGGTCACAGGTAATGTAACTTTGGTCACAGATGATGGTCTGACCACCGGTACAAACCCTTAGACAACACGGCAATACCATTGCCATACGATGCATTGCATCAGACAAACAAGGGATGTAAGACTTCATCATATTGGCCGTCCTGTTCGCCGTTTAAGGTGTCCAGGACGGTTTTTCTTATTTGTTCCAATTCATCTTTGCCTTCCGGAACAAGCGTATTTAATAATAAGGGCGGGATATGATTCGCCAGCCATTGGGCGATAAAAGGGGGAGGTATGGCAAGCCGCCGGGCAGGCCAGATGATTTTATCCGCTACAAGCTGAATGCGGTTATAGAGGCCGAAGGTAGAGATCGGCTGCTCATTTACGGTGCTTCTGGTGACAGCGCCGAGGTAGGCGCCCGATTCTAAAGCCTCGACGACAACGACCGCCTCCACGGCATGGTGATAGTAACAGCGATCCGAAACGCCCGACTGATTGGTCGGTGAGAGAAAAACAGCTTGAGCCGTCTCCCGATCGAATAGCTTGTAACCCGAATGGAAATCCGGCACCTCACCAAGGGTCAGGACGTATTCCAACGGCAATGGCCTATCGATAACCCCGGCATGATACATCAGCATATCCAGAAGAACACGGTCTGCCAATTCCTCTAATTCCCCGCGTAACAACCCCATGGGCCGGTGTAGAGAGCGTCGGTGCCCCAACACGATTACCCGCGGATCACCGCGTTTTTCCGTAATATATTCCCCGGTCCGGATAAAGTTCAACATCTCATTACCAAAATGATCGCCGTCCTGATCGATGACCGCCAGATATCGATAGGACTGCTGCTGGGTCAGATGATAGACCCCATGCATGATACTCTGTAATTTGCCTCTGTTTGTCGGCGCAACCGTAATACTTATCCCCGTCTTCCCGGACAGGCGTTGTGCGATATCAGCCCCGTTGCTTTCCCCGTCTACGCTAAGCCAGATGGCCGCCGGATTATCGACACAGGGGAGCAAGGCCTCTATGTTGTCGTGCAGTAACGATTCGCTCAGATCGGCATCAACCCCGGACGGTATGTACACGGGAACAACGACACCGGTTTCCTTATGCATCACATACTGACTATGTTTAAAAGAATAATCCATGAGTCTTTAATAACATCGCTGCATGACCGGTCGGATGGTGGATAATTTCCTATTTCACATTATACCGGAGATGGAATAACCACTCGACATTGCCCCGATCCCCGGTCACGGGCGATCTGGTTTCATCCAGGACCTGCCAATCGTGATTTTCTGCCCACGACATGAAATTTTGTATGACCTGCGTCCTGATCTGAGGATCTACCAGCACCCCGTTGACCAACTGTCCGGGGTTCTGAAGTTCGTAATTCGGTTTGAGAAGAGCGATGACCGTACTGGGTTCGCCGAGTAAGGGCGCCAATGCCGGCAGAGCCTGGCGCAACGGCGTCCAGGACACGTCGATGGTCGCCAGATCTATAGGGTCCGGCAACGTGTGTAGTTGCAGGATATTCGTCTCTTCCATAACGACCACCCGTTTATCCTGACGAATTTTCCAGGCCAATTGCCCTTTGCCTGTTTCAATCGCATAGACTCGGCGGGCGCCGTGGCGAAGCAGGCCTTCGGTAAAACCACCGGCAGCCGCACCGACATCAGCTGTAATTTTTTCCTCGACCGGTATATTCCATTGTGACAAGGCAAAGGACAACTTCTGACCTGCTCTACTAACGCTGGTCTCCGAATTTTTCAACCTGACTTCCACATCAACACCGACATACGCGGCCGGTTGAACCATTGTATGGCCGTTGACCTGCACAGAACCTGTCAGGATCAATCGGCGAGCCTGATCCCGGTCGATGCTTAAATCCCGGTCAAGCACCAGATCAATCAGACGGCGTTTAGCCACAATGCACCTTCATGCCTCATCCATAAACTTACGTATTCGATCAATATTTGACTGAATGGCCGGCATATGAGGGTTAACGGCCAATGCCTTTTCATAGGCCGTCAGGGCGGCCTGTAATTCCTGGCATTGTAGATAACAATGTCCCATACCGGCCAGGGCGCCGAAGTGAACCGGATTGAGAGAGACGGCGGTCTGACAGTCCTGAATAGCCTGTGTCCAGTCTTCTTGCAAATAGTAAACGACCGCCCGTTGATTGTAGCCTTCTGCAAAGTCGGGCGCCAGGGCAATGACGCGATCGAATAGAGCGCTTGCGTCATCAAAACGCTGCGATTCGAGCAATCGCACCCCTTCCTGCATCAGGGCATCCACATCCACCCTGCCGGATTTGAACCATAAACACCAGAGCGCCTGCTCAACGGTCTGATGAACACCCGGCAGATCCGTGTGCAAGGCGGCCGCGAGCGGTTCGGCGTAAGAAAGGTCTCCCACCACACTGAGGGCATAGGTGGCCGCTTTGCGTGTTTCAAAATCCGCGTCTTCAAGGACCAGAGAAAGTAACTGCTCTTTAGAATAGGCCTCCAGAACGGCCTGTTCAAGTGCTGCCGAATCAGTGTGGGTGTACAGCGCCAGTAAAGTGGTCAGCGGTGCTGTATGGCCATTAGATGATCCTGTTGACATAAATAGTAGGCCTGCTCTTTAAATATGGTTCAATTCAAATTATAATTGGACATTTTCAGGAACCGATGTTAAAATAACTGATGGTACGCAAAGACCTGGGCACGTACTTTGTTAATCGGATGCTCAACGTTGGTCAGATATACATAATTTATTATTATTCTGCTCTTGATACAAGGAAAAAACATGTCCTTGCGGCCAATAAAGCGGACCATACAAGCCAGGCCTGCTCTCGAAGGGGCGGGGGTACATTTGCGTCGGGCGTTTGGATTCGGTGAAACGGAAGACTACGATCCATTCCTCCTGTTCGACGATTTCCGTAACGAACGCCCGGAGGATTATATCGCGGGGTTCCCCTGGCATCCACATCGGGGCATTGAAACCATCACCTATGTCCTTTCAGGCACGGTGGATCACGGGGACAACCTCGGTAACAGCGGCACACTCGGGGCGGGCGACGTTCAGTGGATGACGGCCGGTAGCGGTATCCTTCATCAGGAAATGCCCAAGGGCGATCTGAAGGGCCGGATGCATGGCTTCCAATTGTGGGCGAATCTGCCGTCCTCACTCAAAATGACCGCCCCACGCTATCAGGATGTCGTATCCGCAGAGATCCCGGAAGTCACCGACAACGACGGAACGCATGTGCGGGTCGTCTGCGGTTCTTTCTGGGGGAAAACCGGCCCCGTGGACGGCATTGCCGCTGATCCGCAGTACCTGGATATATGGGTACCGCCGGGCACACGCAAAACCCTGCCTGTAGAAACTTCCCGACATGTGTTTGCGTACGTATTCGAGGGTGCCGGAACGTTTCGGGACACTTCACGGCCCCAGGCAGTAAAAACAGAATGGGAAGGCCTGCCCAAGGATACGATGATCGACGACGCAGGTAACAGATCACTGGTGCTTTTCGACAACGGTGACGAGGTCACGGTGCAGGCCGGTGAGTCCGGTATCCGGTTTTTGCTTGTGTCTGGTAAACCGATCCAGGAGCCCGTCGCCTGGCGTGGGCCTATCGTGATGAATACCCGCGAAGAGTTAGAGCAAGCATTCCAGGAGTACAGAAACGGCACGTTTATCAAAAAATAAACCTTGAGGAGAATATCATGGGCCAAACAGCTGCGATGCTTGTCGGTGTCCAGGGCAGGGCACGGCGGATACAAACCTAATGATCATCTCATCGTTTGATAGGACAGGTGCACCGTTGAAACCTTCGATTAGACCATGCAGAACCCTCGTAATCACGACTTTTATTCTGGCTACTTTGATATCCATGTCGTGTGGACGTGAAGAGATCTTTCAAGAGCCTGTTGAAACCATATCCCTACCCCCGTCCGGACGCATACCGGATGACCAGCTGGTTCATCTGACGCCCGAACAGGCTGCTGAAGTGCCGATCGAAACAACGATTATACAGCCGGCTCGGTTTTCATATCGGCTCAAGGTTCCGGGTACGGTGTTTCCGGCGCCCGATTATATTTTCAAACTCAGCGCCCCGTTTAATGCCCGCATCACTGACCTGTATGCCCATGAAGGCGAACCGGTCAAAAAGGGCCAGCCGGTTCTGGAACTTGAAAGTCTGGAATTTGCCAATCTCGTAGCAGAATACATACAGGCCCGGGCGGAAGTGACGTATCAAGAAAGCCGGAAACAACGCCTCACCGTCCTGGTGGAGAAGGAACTCAGTCCGATACGCGACCTTGAAGAATTCCAGGTTGACTTTATCCGGTCGACGGCCATCGCAAGGGCTGCGCAAGCCCGCCTGCTGGCTGTCGGGATGAGTGCATCACGCATCGAGCAGTTGGAGGAACCCACCCGGGAACTGAATGCTCGGCTCGAAATGTATGCCCCCATCAATGGCGTGATCAGTGAACATCTGATCGATCGGGGCCAGTCGGTTGAAGCCTACGAACATATGGCGACGATCATCAATCTGGATAAAGTGCTGGTTCAGGGGTATGTCTCGCCGGATGAGGCCGGCCTGCTCAAACCGGGGGACGCTCTGACGATTTTATTGAAAGACTTTCCGAATCGAATAGTCGAGGGACGAATATCCACCATCAACCCGGCTCTGGACCCCATCAATAGATCCGTTACCGTCAATGCCATCATCAACACACAGAATGCATGGCCGATGCCGGGGATCAATGTCAGAATGGAGATTCAGGTTCAAACACCCGATCCGGTCATTACCGTGCCGTTGTCCGCGCTGACCTATGAAGGCGCCCAGGCGCTGGTGTTCCTTAAAGTGGATGAATACACCTACCGTAAACAGGTCATTTCCACACGGCGCGTGAGCAGCCTCGATGCCATTGTCGAGTCCGGATTAAAGGACGGTGAGGAAATAGCAGTCAGCCAAATATTCACGTTGAAGGCCCTCAGTCAAATGGGCGAAGGCGAAGAAGAATGATTCTGGAAGCCATCATCAATTTCAGTTTACGGCAAAAAGCGGTCGCGTTGTCTCTGGTCATCCTGATGGCGTTTGCCGGCTTTTCAGCATTGCAGAACATCCCCATCAATTCTCTGCCGGATGTGACGCCGGTGCAGGTGCTGGTCATCACCAAGGCCGGGCGCTATTCGCCTTATGATGTCGAAAAGCTCGTGAGTTACCCGATTGAAACGACCATGAACGGCCTGCCCGCTATCGTCGAGGTGCGATCTGTTTCCCAATTCGGCCTGTCGGCCGTCACGGTCGAATTCGAGGAAGACACGGATATCTATTTCGCTCGCCAGATGGTCAGCCAGCGTCTGCAGGGTATCGTAGATGCGCTGCCCGCCGACATCTCCTCACCTCAGCTGGGACCGATTTCCACGGCCCTGGGAGAAATCTATCAGTATACCGTCATCGGCAACGGCTATTCTCTGACGGAACTGCGGACCATGCAGGACTGGCTGGTTATACCGCAACTCAAAACGATCAACGGAGTCACGGAAGTCACTTCATTCGGCGGATTCGTCAAGCAGTATGATGTGACGGTGAACCCCCGGATTCTACGCACCTACGGCATCGGGCTGAAGGAAGTCATTGAGGCCATCGAGAACAACAACAGCGTCTCCGGTGGAAATTTCCTGGAACACAACCGTGAGCAGTATATCGTGCGAGGATTCGGTCAGATCCGCAGCCAGGCGGACATCGAAAATATCATCGTCACCACGCTCGATACCCGGCCGATTTTTATCCGGGATGTGGCTCGGGTGAGTGTGGGAGAACAGTTGCGGCAGGGGGCGGTGACACAGGACGGTCAGGGCGAGGTGGTGACCGGCATCGTGATGATGCTGCGCGGCGGCAACGGGCGTGAGGTGATTCAGGCGGTCGAGGAGAAACTGGATCAGGTGAATAAGAGTCTGCCCGACGGCGTGCGCATCGAGAAATTTTACGATCAGGCCGATCTGGTCGCACGCACCACGAATACCATTTCTACCAATCTGATAGAAGGCGGGTTTTTCGTAATCGCCGTCCTTCTGCTCCTTCTGGGCGAGATTAGAGGCGCTTTGATCGTCGCTCTGGTGATCCCTTTTTCGATGCTGTTCGCGTTTATCGGTATGCGGGAGTTCGGGCTGGCAGCCAACCTGATGAGCCTTGGCGCCATCGACTTCGGGATGGTGGTCGACGGGTCGGTGGTGATGATCGAGAATATGGTCCATAAATTACAGACGAATCCGGATCGCCCGAAAACGGATGTCATCAGGGAGGCTGCCCATGAAGTCGCCCGCCCGATCTTCTTCGGTGTGCTTATTATCCTGATGGTCTATGTCCCGATTGTCACCTTCAGCGGGATGGAAGGTATCCTGTACCGGCCGATGGCGATCACCGTGGCCACCGCCGTATTCGGTTCGTTGCTCCTGACGCTGGTGTATGTGCCGGCAATTGCCGCCCTGGTGTTTCGAAAAGGCGTACGGACCCGCCGCAACTATCTGATCAGCTGGCTGGGACCTCGTTATCAACGGTTTCTCGACCGTACGCTGGATCGTAAACGGATCGTCCTGCCGATAGCCGCTCTGGTTTTCCTTGTCTCCATTGCGCTGGTGCCCTTCTTAGGCACCGAATTTCTTCCGGAACTCGACGAAGGCTCCATTCTCGTAGAGCAGATTCGGATGCCAAGCGTTACCCTGGAGGAATCTGTCCGCAATGCCAACTGGCTGGCCACCATATTGAAACGCAGCATTCCTGAAATTCAGACTGTCGTACCCAAGACAGGACGCTCTGATCTGGCAAACGACTGGATGGGCGTACATCAAACCGATGTGTGGGTCATTCTCACACCACCGGATACCTGGCGGCCGGGCATAACCAAAGAAAAGATCAACGAACTGATCCGGCCCTACCTCGAAGCCGAGCCGGGGATGGCCTATAACTTTACACAACCCATTGCCATGCGGGTGGATGAGCTGACCAGCGGCGTCAAATCGGATGTCGCGGTTAAGATCTACGGCGAAGACCTGGACAGGCTGGAACAAATCGGAACAGATATCATCGGGGCGGTTCAGACCCTGCCCGGCACCGCCAATTTTTATATGGAACATATCACCGGTCAGCCGTACCTGACCATCGAGATCGACCGCGAGGCCGTCGCTTCATACGGATTGAATGTTGATGAGGTACAACGTGTGATTGAATTCGGCATCGGCGGTCAGACGGCCGGCCAGGTATTTGAAGGCCAGCGCCGGTTCGACATTATGATCCGTTTTGAGGAAGCGATCCGTAACAGCTTTGAAACCATGATGGAAATTCCCGTGCCCCTGTCCACCGGCGGCGTCATTCCACTCAAACGCGTCGCTCATATCTCTGCGCAGGAAGGTCCACGGGAAATCGCACGGGAGAACGGCTGGCGTCGGGTCATCGTGGGTATTAATCTGACCGATATCGATATCGGCACCTATGTGTCCAATCTGCAGGCAGCGATCGAGTCCGACGTGGACGTACCGCCCGGATATTTTCTCGAATACGGCGGGTCTTTCGAGAATCAACAGCGGGCGATGCAGCATCTGCTCATCGTCGTGCCGCTCACGCTTTTTATCATTATCGGTCTGCTGTATATGATGTTCGGCCGGATGCGGTATGCGCTATTGATTTTCATCAATCTGCCGTTCGCTTTGTCGGGGGGGATTTTCTTCCTCTGGATGCGTGATCTGTACCTGTCCATCTCCGCCAGTATCGGGTTTGTGGCCCTGTTCGGTGTCGCGGTGTTAAACGGGATCGTCCTGGTGGCACATATCAACGCCCTGCGTCAGAGCGGTTTTTCCCTGCGCGATGCGGTAATTAACGGGGCAGGCGACCGCTTGCGTCCGGTACTCATGACCGCCCTGGTTGCCAGCCTGGGTTTTATCCCCATGGCATTCAACACCGGCCCGGGCTCGGAAGTGCAGAGGCCACTCGCCAGCGTCGTAATCGGTGGGTTGATTACATCGACGCTACTGACGCTGCTGGTGCTGCCCACATTGTATAACTGGATGGAACAACGGCGAAATAGAAATTCAGAAGGCAGCATATAATGGGAGAGGAATGATGTCGCAGGATTGGGTTAATGCCGGTGAGAAAGATGAATATCTGATCGACTATCTGTTCGATCTGCATGGGTATATCATCTTAAAAAACGCGATCAAACAGGAAGACCTCGACGAGATGAATAAGTGGGTCGATGACCACCGGGAATATGTCGAAGGCAAGCGGCGCGATAACGACCGGGATGCCGGGGCCTGGATCGGGCATGTGGAAACGCATACGTACAGCGGTCCCGACGGATGCAATTTCCAGAATATCATCGAAGGTGGTCCCGTCTTCCGCAGGCTGATCAACTATCCGGCCTGGATAGATCACTGTCGGCGATGGGTCAATCCCACCAATGGCCTGTCCATCCATGAAAACCTGCTCAACGTTCGAGGCAAAAGCGGGTACATCGGCATCCACGGCGGTGGTGCTATACCACTTTGTTATCTCACCTTCCGTCAGGAAAACACCGGGGAATGGATGGTCGGCCAGATCAACGTCATCAGCGCCCTGAACGACATCGGGCCGGGTGACGGCGCGCCAACGCTCATTCCGGGCAGTCATAAGTCGGCGATGAGACATCCCAAATTATCCGGGCAGGTATACCGCAGCGATGAGGCCGCCGGCGATCAGGTCGGTATGAAAGAAATGCATCTGGAGGCCGGCGATACGGTGCTATTTACCGATGCCATGACCCATGGCTCCGCCGCCAGAACGAACGACGGCTATCGGCGGATGATCCTCTACCGCTATTCTCCCCGCTTTCTGCGCAGCCGCTTTCACTACGTCCCGAGCAAAGAACTGCTGGCCGACATGGATGAGGGGCAACGTGGTATTATCCAACCGATTCCGCCGCGGTTTGCTCCGGGGAGGTTGATTGGGTGATTGGGTGATTGGGTGATTGAAAAATCAAAAACAGTAAATAAGTCAGGCAATAATTTGAATGATCATTTAACTCACCAACTCACCAACTCTCCCCAAAGGACCTTTCCTATGCCGCCCATTTATACCGCGGCGCTGATCGGCTGCGGCCGTATGGGCGCGACCATCGATGA
>CAJXCW010000016.1 GCA_913051705.1 uncultured bacterium | reverse complement strand
GCCATCACCAATAAGGACAGCGAGCGAAGCGGAGCGGCATCAATCACCAATTTCAATCCCCATGTCTTCCAAACCTGGTCTTATCAATTCATATATAACCATAGCTCGAATCACGGCTGTTGCCGGTTTGATCAGTGGCTGATTTGCCGTGGTGGAAGGGATTGGCCTCACTTCCATCACCCGGATTTCATCGGGAATTATGCCGGGTGGAAACGCGCTGATCCTTTCTCTCCTCGGCATTTCCCTCTATCTGTTGAGTAGGCAAACCTCTTCCAGGCATCGGGTGGGAGATATGGCCGCCTATGGTTGCGCCATGACGGCCATCACAATCAGTCTCCTGGGCCTCAACAGACCGATCAAAACCCATCTGACAAGGAGTCCTAACGATGGATCAGCATCTCGATATTCTTCTCATAGATGATGAAGACATCGTCCATCAGACCATCGGCGATTATCTCCGTGAATCAGGACATCGGGTAGGCGACGCTCAAACCGGCGCGGAAGGGATCACGATGATTCAGAACAATGAGTGGGATCTCGTCCTGACCGACATCCGTATGCCGGGTATGGACGGTTTGTCTCTCCTCTCCCGTGTGCAGGCGGATCATCCGGACCTGTCTGTGGTCATCATCACTGGTCATGGCAATATGGATACCGCCGTTCAGGCGCTACGCCTCGGCGCGGCGGATTTTCTGACCAAGCCCATTAAACTGTTGGAGTTGGATGCGGTGCTGGAGAAAGCGGTTAGACTCCAGGGGCTTCGCAGGGAAAAACGCCTCCTGCGCGAGACGGTAGGCCGGATCCAGACTTCCGTGGGAAATCGTAGCCTGATTGGCGCCGGCACCGCCATAAAGCAGGTCGCCGACCAGATCCAGCAGGCGGTGGAGGCGGCCTGTGATACCATTTTAATCACCGGAGATACGGGTACAGGCAAAGAGGTGGTGAGAAGGAGATGACCGTGGAGGTCCGGGTCGTGGCCGCCACCAACAGAGTGCTGGAGGATCTGGTTGAAGCCGGCACGTTCCGCAGCGATTTGATGTACCGACTCAACCTATATACAATTCATCTCTCTCCGCTACGGGACCGGCAGGAAGACATCCTCCCGCTGGCAACGCATTTTCTCTCCCTTTACGCGACCCGCAGGGGTCTTCAATTCAATCCATTCTCAGAAGACGTGCAAGCGCTGCTGTTAAGCTACGATTATCCCGGCAATGTCCGGGAACTCCGCAATGTGGTGGAACGCGGTATGTGGAATCCTTCCGGCCCCGTGTGCGTGAAGAGGTATAATAGAATCTGTCGGCAACCCCCCTGTGTCCTGTTTCCATCCTGAAAACGTATGTTAAGCCCGAAGCCCATCCCCATTGATCCAGATGACGATGGAATGACCGTCGGTGCTACCCGGATGTCAAACCTCTTTTATTTCTTCATGCTGAGATCTGCCTTGGCGTCAGCGGACAGAATGGCCATATACCGTGTGTAGTTAATGCGGCCGCCCACACGGCAAGGTGTAGGGGTTTATTGTCGTCAGACGACGATCTCGCCAACCCCGTAAAGATAAGGGTCTGGGGCAAAGCAAACGCCGTTTCAAAAATACCGTGACGGCGGGACGCCCGTTGACCTCCCTGAAGCATCCCGATATCCCAGGCCGTCATACTGGCATCAACAACGATAGCCCCAACGCCTACCAGCCCTATAACCAACAAAACCTTTCGTACCTCTGCATAAACATGGTCTGTAATTGAACCAAACATGATGGCCAGTATTAAAATTGAGCGTTTCATGATGTCCCTTTATTGTTGATTTATCCTTGATGGGTGACTAAATAGTTATCGGTACCTATTCGTTTCTAATGCAAGCTTTATGCCAGAAAACGGTGATTTTTTTCAAATCGGCAGTTAACACTTGTTTATGATGTTATTATTTACAGAAGTCCACGATAAACATCCTCTAATCCTGGTAACTCTTGTTAGCAAACATTGACACAAAACGGACAGAAGCATGCCGGACCAATTTTCAAACATGCGATTTATCGTCAATCCCAGAGCGGGAAACCGGCGTGGAGACGTGGAAACAACCATCCGTCAGGTTCTGGGTGGTACGGGCATTGTGTTTGACATCATCCGCACCGAACACCGGGGACACGCCACAGAATTAGCCCGGCTTGCAGCAGATGACGGCATTGAGCTTGTCGTGGCCGTGGGCGGCGATGGCATGCTGAATGAAGTGGGGAAAGGTCTGCTGGAAAGGGAGACGATACTGGGATTGCTGCCCTGCGGATCGGGAAACGGCTTCGGCCGGTCGCAGGGCATCTCCCTCGACCCGAAACGGGCGTGCAGCGCCTTGCTTCAGGCCGACGTCCGGCCGATAGATGTGGGGAAAATCGGAGACGATATATTTTTTTGTACGGCAGGTACAGGTTTGGAGGTGGAAGTCAGCCGCCGGTACAACGAGATGCAGGGTAATCGTCATGGCCTGCTGACCTACGCCTGTTTAACACTGGATACCTATCGGAACTACACCCCGGAGCCTGTCCGAATTACCCTTGAAGAGGAAAGCGACTTACAGATACGACCTATCATCCTGACCGTGGCTAATACCGCTCAGTACGGTTACGGTATCCAAATCGCCCCGGCCGCAAGGCCCGACGACGGATGGCTGGATCTGTGTATCGTTGAGGACCCCGGCTTCCTGCAGTTGCTCTGGCACAGCCGGCGATTGCTGACCGGCACAATCGACCGGATGCCGGGGGTACGAATGCTTCGAACGCACAGGGTACAAATAGAACGGAACAACCCTGTACCGCTACAGGTGGATGGCGATGAGGTGCCCGGCAAAGCCGTGCTGGATGTGTGTGTGGTACCAGCGGCCATTCGGATGGCGCTGCCCTCATCAATCAAGCCCTGACATGAGAAAGTGTACATTGCGCTTTGATCTCACATTCCGGCTGGCGATATGAAATATTGGAAGGAGTATTGCGCACGGCCCCGGCTTCACATCCTGCGCACCAAGACGCGAGCATCACCCTATGCGTCGATGCAGGGCAAGTTGTTTTTAGACAGACCCTTAGGTCACACCAGCGGCTCTAAAGCCACCTCACGTCCCAACTCAGCAGACCGATAAATCCCGTTCAGCATCTGCTGCACAAGCAGCCCGTGCTCGCCCGGTGCTTCGGAAGGTTTGCGGGTCTGGACACATTCGATGAAATGGCGCATCTTGACCTGAAACTCGTCGGTCTTAGGCAGGAAACCAGGCTCCAGGTTAACCATAGTACCGGCTTCGTCCTTGAAGATCATGGGAGGACGGAACTGGCCGCCCCCTTTTTCACCCATCAGGGAGAAAGTCCATTCTTCTTTTCCGATATGTGCGGCGAACGAGGCTTCAACAGACAGCGTCGCGCCGTTGTCGAACCGGATCATACCGATCGCCAGATCTTCAACCGTATAGGTTTTGTGATCCCAATCAGGCCAGGAACAGGCCGTCTTACTGGGTTTGTTACCCATATAGGTATACGCGCTGCCGAAGGCGCTGACTGGCTGCGGCGAACCCATGAGATAATGCGCGGCTTCGATCATATGGACACCGATATCGATCAGCGGCCCGCCCCCTTGCAAATCTTTACGGCCAAACACTCCCCAGTTGGGAATGCCCCGCCGACGTAAAGCCAAGCAACGGGCATAGATGATATGCCCGAATTCTCCCTGATCAATGGACCGCTTGAGCATCTGGGCTTCTGCTGAAAACCGATGCTGAAAACCGATCACAAGCATCTGTTTCGCTTTCCTGGCCGCCTTGATCATTTCTGCGGCCTCTTCAGCTGTCATGGCCATGGGTTTTTCTACCATCACGTCTTTGCCGGCCTTGAGTGCGTCGATCGTCGGCTGATGATGCATCCCGTTGGGTGTCCCGACTGTGACCGCATCAATCTCTTTCATCTTCAACATCTTTTTATAATCGGTAAAACAGTTGGAAAAACCATACGTCTCACTACACTGCTCCAGTGCCGTTTCACTGATATCGGCCACCGCCACCAGTTCCACATCCTCCATATCCGCCAGATACCCCATATGTGTCCGGCTGATCCCCCCTGCCCCGATAAATCCAACCCTCGTTTTCTTCGCCTTCTTCTTCGTCTTCGCCACAGATTTGTCCTTTCAAGGAAATTTCAAATGAACAATTAATTTTCACTCCGCACTCGTACGTGCACGGCGCGCCGTGCACCCTACTAAACTTCATACGTCTCCCAACTCCCCAGACACCCATGCCCGCGTCTGACGTGAAACAGCCGTTGTTCAGGTTCTGCGATATAACCCGAGATGGAATGCATCCGGACATCGCCATGCCGACAGATACCGCCGGGATCGCCTTCGTGATCGGCGAGAAATGTTTTCAATACATCCACGGTGATATCACCCCACGCCTCCCGGATCAGATGCCGCAGCCGGTCGAGACGAGGACAGGAATCCGGGAGCGAATGGGTTTCGTACGCTGCATACTCGGATGTTAAATAATGGTTGGTATGCAACCGCATATCCGGACGGGTATCTTCGAACAGAGCGATGCCTTCCGGACGGACCTCAATATCACCGATATGCCCTTCACCGTCTGCAACCACCACATTGGCGGCGGAACACGTACGATACCGTTGCAGTAGACCGATGCATTCGTCTACCGTGCGTTGTTCCAGCATCAGGCGCTTTAACGGATAATGTGGTAAGCCCGGACGCCACGGACAGTCGTACAATGCATTGGCAAAATGGGTGACGCCGTGAGCATTCATCCCCGCATAGCCTAATTGACCGGCAAAGGTGAACATCAAAGCCTCAGGTCTGCCGTCATTCGGCTGTACCCGGAGCAGAATAGCAACATCCGCATACTCCGGTTCCAGGTCCTGGTTCTGGCCGGCCAGGGTGTTACCGGACGCCGTTGCCGCGCCCGTCAATGCAAAAGCGGAGCAACCCCCTTCCTTCGTATGAGAGGCTTCCGCTCGTGCCTGGCACAATACCGCTTCTTCAAACGCAATGCCGGCGCCGTCTGCCAGACCCCGTATTTCATCGACAAACGCCGGGCTGGCCGCTTCCATCATGGGAACAAATTGCATCGCATTTTTGCATAAAACGTCACGCGCCATGCCGGTCAACCGATCGATCCACATCAGATAGCTATGTACAAGCGTCTGTGCCTGCTCACCATGGGCGCGACCCATCGTATACGCATCACCGGACACCTCAATCAATGGGAACCTCTGGCCAGTCATCAGAATATCTCCGGGAATTTGGGAACCGAGCCCTATAATAGGTAGTTCTATAATAATGTAAATGCCCAATGGCCAACAACACAAGAAAACCTTGTCGGGATGCACTATTTCAATATATTGTTTCTTAAACCTCGTGGCAATGATTCCAAATACGACCCAATAGACCAGTAGATGAGCACCAGGTATACATCCACCTTTGAGCCTGATCGGTCGTTGGGAGGACTTTCAATGTACCAATATAATCACACATTTTGGGTATGGATCGGTATTATAGTCGGTCTGGTCGGTCAACCTTCCTCTGCCCGGGCCCAGTTTGCTCTGCCGGAAAATACAGAGAGAGATGTTATAGACCCTATCTACGCGATCGTGGACATTATGACGGCACGTGGCAATGTCATTGATAGCACGCGGATCGATTGCTATTACCGACTATCGAATGAATTGTTTAACTTTATTAAATCCGGTGAAAAGTTTGTCAGCCATTACGAACTCTCCCTGCTTGTCAATGATGATAAGGGATACCAGATCCTGGCTGAAACAGTCCGTGATTCGATTACGGTGGATACCGAGGTCGAAACGCAAATGATGGATAATTCCAGGGCTAAAATGTTCACGACCTATCTGCCGCCGGGCAAATATGATCTGGAGTTCAAACTCTACGATATCGATACGGACAGACAGTTGGATATGGTTCGGTCGTTTAAGGTCCCGGATTATTTCAAAAAAAAGCTCAGCATCAGTGACATTCAATTCGCCGGTCTGGTCACCTCGGAGCCTTCGACTATCGGGTTGAACAAAAGAGGCTTGACGGTCGTCCCCAATCTGACCCGCTCTTATGGGGAAGAACACACCGAATTATACATCTACTACGAAATATATACCGAAGCGAAAGCAGATACGAAGAAAGCGTTAAAGACAACCTATAAAATTAAATCTCCAACAGGCCGTATCATCCTGACTCATGAAGAAGAACTCGAGCGGCAGGGACCGGTCGGCGCTTACAGTATGCGTTTTGATACCGAGGATTTCTCCCAGGGCCGTTATTCCCTCGAAATTGAAGTAGAGGATAAGGACGTTCGAAAAACAGCTAAATCAAAAGCTGATTTTTATATTAACTGGCAATATCTGCTGCCACTTACGACGGCGAAACATTTTAAAGAAATTGTAGATCAACTGGAATATATCGCCGAACGGGATGAAATAGAGCTGCTCAAAAAACTGAAAGAGGGGCCGGGAGATGAACAGCATATCGCCCTGTACGACTTCTGGAAACGCCGGGATCCCACACCAGAGACGGATCAGAACGAATTTATGATTATGTACTACCGCAGGATAGAGTATGCTAACAGCAATTTCAGAATGGGTCTTGGCAAGGGCTGGCGAAGTGACCAGGGCCGTATTTATATCATTTTTGGACCGCCGAATGAAGTAGAGCGGTTCACGTTTGAATCCGCTACCAACCCCTATCAAGTCTGGCATTACAACAACATCAGCCGGCGTTTTGTGTTTGTCGACTTCGATGGTTACGGCCGTTATCAGCTATATCGGGTGTATTAACCCTCCATACCTCCTCCATACCTGAACCCCACCCATGGCCGCATCCGCCCGATTTGCTGAGATGGTCCTACCGCTTCCCATAGATCAGATTTTTTCTTACAGCATTCCCGATTCACTACGCGATATGGCCCAGCCGGGATGTCGCGCTTTTGTATCTTTCCGAAATCGACTGATGACCGGTGTAATCACTGGTATGGCAGACTCGTGCCCGGTAAAAAACCCCAAACCTCTCCTCGATGTCCTTGATCATGAGCCGGTACTGGACAGGACTTTGCTGGAACTCACGCACTGGGTCGCCGGCTATTATCTCTGTACCTGGGGGGAGACGATAAAAACGGCCTTACCGGCTGGACTATTGAACGAAGCGGAGCAAACCGTCTCATTAACCAGATCCTTTCCGCCCGATGTCCTTGAACGACTTCAACGCACGGCGCCGCAACAGGCGCTCCTCCTTTCTACAATCGCCGATCACCAGGCCATTACCATCAATAGCCTCAAACGCCGAGTTAAGATCAGGCAACCTTTTGCTTCACTGCGTTCGCTTGAAGCCAAAGGTTTTATCGAATTTACTGTCGGAAAACCAGCAACAGATCCGGGCATTAAATATGAAACCTGGGTCAAAACGATTACACCGCGCGAAGAAGTCGAACAACTCATTTCTCAGTTAGCCGCTCGCGCTCCCAAACAGGCCAGTTGTATCAATTTGATTGTTAAGCACGACGGCAAGTTAACGACGGATCAATTACGTCATCTTGGCGGTATCGATCGGGCCGTGATCAGGGCGTTAGAAAAAAAAGGGCTGATAGAGATCTATGAAGTCGAGGTGATACGTGATCCGTATCAGAATTACAAAGTCGAGCCGTCCAAACCGATCAAGCCGACGCTCGAACAGGCGCTGGCCCTGAGTACAATTGAGGAGGCGATCGATAAAGGGTCGTCCAAACCCATTCTTCTATACGGCGTGACGGGCAGCGGAAAAACCCATGTGTATATCAAAGCCATAGAAAAGACGTTGTTTACCGGCCGTTCAGCGATTGTCCTGGTACCGGAACTGGCGCTGACCCCCCAGGCAGTCCTTCAATTTCGCGCTCACTTCGGCGATCTGGTCGCAGTGCTTCACAGCGGCCTGTCTACCGGAGAAAGATTCGATTCATGGCGTCAGATCAAAACCGGCCGTTACCGCATTGTCGTTGGGGCGCGGTCCGCCATTTTTGCACCGGTTCCCAATCTCGGTTTGATCGTCGTAGATGAAGAACATGAGCCGTCCTACAAGCAATTTGATGATCCGCCGCTGTACCACGCACGTGATGTAGCCATTGTCCGAGCCCGCCTCGTACATGCCGTCACGCTGATAGGCAGCGCCACCCCCGCTATGGAGACGTTCGCCAATACCCTAAACGGGAAATTCACCTGCTGCCATCTGACCGAACGGGTAGATAAACGGCCACTGCCCCACGTACACATCGTGGACATGAGAGAAGAGCAGAAAGAGGGACGATGGTCCATCTTCTCCAAGATGCTGATCGAACAGATCCAGGACCGATTGGAGCGTGAAGAACAGGTGATCCTGTTTCTCAATCGTCGAGGGTTCTCCACCTTTATTCAGTGTACCGATTGCGGACACGCCCTCTCCTGCCCCCATTGCAGTGTCACGCTGACCTATCACGCAGACAGCCTGTTACTTCGCTGTCATTATTGCGACTATCGGATGAACGCGCCTGATGAATGTCCCAAATGTCAGTCCCATTCGATTGGTTTTAAAGGCACCGGTACCCAGCGGATTGAGGAAGAGCTCAAGGAACTATACCCCAACGCCCGTATTACGCGTATGGATCAGGACACCACGACACGTAAGGGGGCGCATCAGGATATTTTTCATCGGGTTTTAAACAGGGAAGCCGATATTCTGTTAGGCACCCAGATGGTGGCCAAGGGATTCGACTTCCCGCATGTGACTCTGGTAGGCGTTATTTCAGCGGAGACCACTCTCAACTTACCGGATTTCCGGGCGAGCGAACGGACGTTTCAATTATTGACTCAGGTGGCCGGACGAACAGGACGCAGTAAATTAGGCGGCGAAGTGATCATCCAAACGTATTCACAGGGTCACCACAGCATCACAAACGCTAAGACGCATGACTTTAATACCTTTTATGTGCAGGAAGTGGCAGACCGGCGAGAACTGGGCTATCCGCCATTCGGCCGTATGATCGGCATCCTGTTCCAGGGAGAGAACGAACCCAAAGTCATACGGGAAGCCCACCGGTTTTCCGGACTGCTGAAGAAGTATGGCCGTGGCCTCACTATTCTTGGTCCCGCCCCATCGGTCATAGCCCGTGTTCGCAACCAGTACCGCTGGCACATTATCGTACGGGGTCCCCATTCAAAGCACCTGCGGGAAACCGTCCAGACATCACGGCATCAGTGGGAACGTGATGCCGACCGTAAAAAACTGCATGTCAAAATCGACGTAGACCCGGTTGGAATGATGTAAAGATAATGGCTGAATGCGTGTGAATTGACAAATATATGGTGGTGATATAATATACCAGATGTTACGTGACATCTGTGGCGGGTAGTGGGTAGCGGTATCAACGATTTTACTTGCACTACCACCTGCCACAAGCTACCCGCACTGATGTACAACATCAGTCATAAGGACCCGATGTATGGTATTCCGTAATACGGATCGAGAATGGAATAAATGGGATAAAGACGATCTCTATTACGCCGTATTAGCTTCTCCGAAATATAGAAATAGAGAAAATATGGAGGAGTTCTTTGCCTCAGGCGAGCAGAATTTCCTCCACATGAAGGAGGGTTTTGATCATCTATCCATTCCGCTGACGCCGGAAGGCAAAGCCCTTGATTACGGGTGCGGGGTAGGCCGTGTATTAAAACCATTCGGCCAGTATTTTCAGCAGGCGGTGGGCATCGATGTTTCCAGGGCGATGGTGGAAGAAGCGCAACAGAATATCAATGTAGACACGACCGAAGTCAGATTAGTCGAAAACAATGATCTTGCTTCCTGTTTAGGGGATGATACCTTCTCATTTATTCACACCCGCCTGGTTTTACAACATATTCCGGCTAAAACAGGATTCCAGATCATCCGGCAGCTTCTGGAACGCCTTGAAAAAAAGGGAAAATCCTATATTCAGGCGCCTATGATGCCCAGAAAAAAATGGATTTATTTCATCAATCAACTGCGCTTTATGCTCCCGTTTACTTTCAAGCTGAGTGAATTATTGCTGAGGAAAGAACATCCATTGACAGATCCGGTGACTGAAATGAATGTGTATCCTGCCCATCCCATGCTCTTACTGATCGACGAACTCGGTATCGAGGTGCGTCATATCGCTTTGAGTACCAACCGAAATCTGACTGCTGCAGCCTGGTATCTCTATCGACCGTAGTTGCTTATTAATACGGGTCTACAGGTACAACCTGCCCAACTTGCCCATGCCTTTAACGGTTCGCGAAATTACGTGCAAATCGGCCTTGACCAAAACCGGTGGGTTCCTGTCGGCCTATACCCACTCGTTACAGCCTTACACCGGTTGTATTTTTCAATGTCCGTATTGCTACGTCCAGGCTTTGCCGGTGCATCAATACCATGGCGGCCTGTGGGGCGAATATGTGGATGTTAAGATGAATGCACCGAAACAGCTTGCGCAAGAACTGGCCCGGTTGAAATCAAGAGGGAAGCCGGTGCGCGTTTTTTTAAGTTCTGCCACTGATCCCTATCAGGGTGCTGAGTCGAAATATCGTATCACACGTGGCTGTCTGGAAGCCTTTGCGGCCGATCCACCCGATCTCCTGGTCGTCCAGACACGCAGTCCGATGGTACGACGTGACTTCGATCTGATCAAACAGATCAAGCACTGTGTTCTGAGTATGACATTGGAAACAAATGATGACCTGGTACGACGTCGTCTTACGCCTCGCGTGCCCTCGGTGTCACATCGGCTAAAAACTCTTGAGGCCGCTATGGCAACTGGTTTGACCGTGCAGGTGACGGTCAGTCCGATGTTACCTAATGATCCGGTCGCCTTCGCCGATCTGCTCAAAGACCGTTGTCATCGGGTGATTGTGGATACCTATTTTGACGGAGACGGCGCTGGGGGCAAACGGACGGAAAGGCTCGGTATTCGACGATTATACGCGCAATATGGATATGAAACCTGGTATGCTCCCGATGCGCATCATATTCTGCTCAAGACGTTAAAAGAGGTGATGGGTGCTGATCGAATCGGCTTCAGCAAAGAAGGCTTCAGTACAGTTGAGGATCTATCGGGACATACATAGAACGGACGGTGAACTCACTCTGATCGATGAAATCCAGAAGGTTTTCGTTTTTCAATCACCAATCACCTTTCAAAAATCACCAAATTTTTATGGTTACTATTGAACAATTGCAGGCTATGATCAACGAGGTCCCATTTGTTAAACTGCTCGGTCTCGAGATTACGGCCGTCGAGGAAGGCATCTGTCATGGCCGACTGCCTTATAGTGATCAACTCGCGCAGTATTATGGTCTTGTGCATGGCGGTGTGATCGCTTCCCTGGCCGATACCATGGTCTACATGGCACAGACGACGCTTAATGGTATTACCAAAAACACGGTAACCACTAACCTGGGGGTTAATTACCTATCTCCTGCCAGACAAGAGGATCTCCATGCCAGAGGCCGTGTGATCAAAAACGGGAAAAAGATCATCTACGGTGAAGTCTCGATCACCAGCGCATCCGGCCGCCTGATCGCCCACGCCACAGCGACGTATCTGAGGCTGGAATATGATCTGAGGGAGTAGACTCAACCACTGTTATATTAAAGGAGTAAACTATGGCTTTGAAAATCACTCAGGTAGATGCATTTACAAATAAACCGTTCGGTGGTAATCCAGCCGCAGTGTGTATACTTCCAGAACCCGCGGAGGCGGTCTGGATGCAGCAGTTGGCAAAGGAGATGAATCTGTCTGAGACGGCTTTTCTGGTGAAAGAAGAAGATGGATATGGTCTGCGGTGGTTCACGCCGGCAATCGAAGTGGAACTTTGTGGCCATGCCACGCTGGCCAGTGCCCATGTCCTCTGGGAGGAAGGTTATCTGCAACCGGATGAACAGGCCCGGTTTTCCACACGCAGCGGCAGATTGACAGCAGACCGGAGTGGCGACTGGATCGAGTTGAATTTTCCGGCGGTCTTCGAAGAGGAAGCCACAGCACCCCAGGGGTTGGTGGAAGCCCTGGGAGCCGAACCTGTGTATGTAGGACGGCATCGCACGATGGATTATATCGTCCAGATGGATTCTGAAGAGACGGTACGAAATTTAAAACCCAATTTCTCTCTTCTGATTCAAATCGAAACACGGGGCGTGATCGTCACGGCAGCAAGTTCTTCACCGGAATTCGACTTTGTTTCCCGCTTTTTCGGACCAAAAGCCGGTATCAACGAAGATCCTGTCACCGGTTCAGCCCATTGTTGTCTCGGCCCCTTCTGGCAGAAACGCCTGGGCAAGGACACCTTTACAGCTTATCAAGTCTCGGAACGCGGCGGCCTGGTAAAGGTACACGTCGACGGCGACCGCATTCGTCTGGGTGGTCAGGCGGTGACGGTCCTGCGTGGTGAACTGGTGAGTTGAAAGGATGAAGAATGAAGGGAAAAAGCCCACTGCTGTTGGAACCGGATTTTATCGCGGAAGGCCTTCGAACATGTCAGACGCATACCAACCATCCACGCTACTTCATGCAATGGTCCCGGCGATTTATCGGCCTTAAACTCTCCCTTACTCTGGCCGTCGCGGGATGGAAGGGTTATGCCGATGTCATTCGTAAGCAAGCTGCTCTGGGGGATTATCTTCGAGACCAATTGCAGACCTCCGGATGGACGGTTGTCAACGATACACCGTCACCTCTATAGCGGAAGAGCTTAAAGAGTCGAACGTAACCTATAATATCTAATGAACGGAGTGAACAAATGCCTACCTGGCAACAGGATTGGTTGATTGGTTCAAAAGGATTGTATCACGGTGTCATTGGCGGCGCCTGGACACGCGTGGGGTCTCTTTCGTCCGGCATTTCCAGCCTGCTTCGAGAGCCGGAACGGCTCGTGGCCGGCGCCTGTCAGGGCAGCGGCCTCTGGGAATGGCCGCATCAGGCTGGATACTGGAAACAGTTGCACGATGAAACGCTTACCGAAGTCATGGCCGTCGCTTCAATTGATGGTGATCCCGGTGTGGTCGCCGGTTCGTCGTTCAGCATTTCGACAGGCCGACGCGACGACACAGGTGCTGTGCGGTGGACCCATCTTTCAGACACGTTGAATGTCAACGAGCGGTTTACCAATGCGATACAGATTGATCCGGCAGATAGTTCTCGATGGTTGATCGGTACGGAGGCCGGCGTCTTAATCGCGGAGGACGGCGGCGCCCGATGGACTCGTAGCAGCCTCATCGGCACACCAGTGCGCGCCCTGACTTACGCCCACGACCTGTTCTGGGCCGGTACGGATGATCGGGGCGTGTGGCACAGTGCCGATGGGTTGACCTGGAACGCCGCCGGACATTCGAAGGACGGGGGGGCTATATACGATCTGGCTGCCTGCAATGGTTCTATGGTCGCAGCGACCGTACATGGAGTGACGGTAGGCGACGAATCAGGCTACTGGCGTCAATCCGGTCCACGGATGCTATGCGCGGCTGTAGCTGTACATCCTGATAAGCCGAATGTGTGGATGGCGGGTGCCACCCCGGGCGGCCTCTGGTCTACGGAAGATGCCGGGCATACCTGGCGGCAGATAGAAGGATTTGTCCATGTGCAGGCAATTTTACCACCAGAAGGAGGACTCGTATGACGCAGGATGCCTACCGGGCGCAGGTGGATGCCCGGGCAAAACAGATTATCGATTACAAAGCGGAACAGGGGGGGCGCGGGCTCTGGGATGCCCATGTTTTATTAGCCAAAGATCAACATCACGATCACATCGTAGATATCGTTAAGAACGGCCTCAACCTGCGGACCGACGGTCCGAACGGGCGGCCTACAGGTGGCCCGTTTCAGATCTTTCCCTGCATGGCCCTGGCCTGCCGGTGGCCGGATAAAATGCCGGATGATGCCATGGCCATCATCAAAGAATTCATGACCGAAGGTGTCCTGGAACGGGGCAATACGGAAAACCACTGGCTGATGTACTATGTCGGCAACCTGCTGGCCGCAGAAATGTGGCCGGACCTGGACCGCACATGGAACGGACTGCCACCGGATGCCATGCGGGCCGAAGCCATGCGCTGGATACTGGGTATGATCAATCGGACGGCCGTCAACGGCCACCACGAGTACGATTCCCCGCAATATCATATCGAACATATGGTGCCCATGATCGCCCTGGTGGACCATGCACAAGACCCACATTTAAGAAAACAGGCAGAACGAGTGCTGTCCCTCTATGTGGCCGATATGGCCCTGGAATATTTCCATGGCGCGTGGGCGGGCGGACACAGCCGAGAAGGCTATCGTGAGAATACATGGCGGTTCTCCGGGGCGATTCCGATCTTACAATTTATGTTCTTCGGCGGTGAGGAGTTCAATTCGCAGATTCACATCCACGGCTTCGGCATCCCGGCGACTACGGCCCGGTACCGCCCGCCTGCCCTGTTTGCTGAAATGGCCTGGGACCGGTCGACGCCCCATGTGGTAAAAAAGACCAAAGCGCCGCGTACTTTTTACCGATGCGTAGAACGCGAAGCCCGGCCTGTACGTAAATATACGTATATGAGCCCCTCTTTTGCGCTTGGAACGACCCAAACGGGGCTGCCCGGTCCGATGTCGGGACCTATTGATCTGATATCCTGGGACCTGACCTGGAAAGGGGAAAATCAGGAGTGTAAAATCACCTGCAATCATCCATATCGCAGCCCGGACCGTTTCAGCGCGTTTCTTGTGGGTTATCCCCAGAACATCGGCCATCAGATCGGGTCCGACAAACCGTATCTTCAATGGCCCGACCGGCTGTTCGGCGCTTCGCCTTACGAACAGATGATGCAACATGAGGGCACAGCTATTATTCTGTATCGTATTCCGGAAGAGGATGAGGCGCCGTATGCCAATATGTTTCTGCCCAGAACCATCGCCTGGGTCGAGCGGGACGGTTGGATCATGGGTGATACCGGCGTAGGAGCCTACATCGCACTACGCCCTATTGGCGCCTACGAATGGACTGAGATACGGGAAACGGGTTCGGTCCGGTTTTTGACGAATAATCCCAATCAGATAGACGGCTGGATGTTGCGCATTCCGGATGTACATGCCGGCTTGATTATCGAAGCTGCCGAAGCGTCTGAAATAGAGTCATTCGAAACGTTCTGTGATCGCCGTACGACCGCGCACCTGGATATCGGTGGCTGGCCGACACAGGACCGCGTGGTGGTCGATACGTTGGCCGGTCGCCGTCTGGAATTAATCTACGACGGCCCGCATAGCGTAGATGGTGAAATATTGGATTATGAGGCGTATCCGCTCTATGAAGCACCGGGTGTAGATGCTCCTGCCGATGGGGCCGGCAAAATGGTCTTCCGTCGTGGGGAGCAGGAGGTAAACCTGGATTTCAAGGTAGACTCATCCAAACCGCTAATTCCAATGCGAGTGATCGGATAGTCTAAGAAGAAGAGGATCATCCGGCAGGCTGGTCATCTTCTTCGATACCGCTCAAGCCCTCCCATTCCACATCCGCCCCTAATGCCTGCAGGTTCTCTACAAAATGCGGATGCGCCCGTTGAATGGATTCCGCACCTTTAATGACGCTGATCCCCGGAATACTCGCCGCCGTCATATACAGCGCCACCGCCGCTCGGATGATATACGGTGCCTCTACCGTCACCGGCCGCAACGGCCGGTTTCCGAATACAATGATACGGTGCGGATCGCTGGTGACCACATGGGCGCCGAACTTGACCAGTTCCGACATCCAGAAAAAGGCGCCTTCATACACTTTATTCCAGAACATCATCTGACCCTCTGCCCGGACGGCCAGAGGGATCATGAGCGGTAATAAATCTGCCGGAAAGTACGGCCAGGGAGCCGCTTCTATTTTTGCCAGCAAATTGGTGGTATGCGGGGCATCTATACGAAACGGCTGGTTTTCACGAACGATCGCCGTATCGCCGTCATATTCGATCTCTACACCCAGTTTTTTGAACGACCGATTGATCAGATCGAAATATTGAGGCACCGACTGTTCAACGTGAATCTCACCGCCTGTAATCGCCCCCAGGGCCAGAAAGGTCGTGATCTCATGATGGTCGGGGGAAATAGCGACTTCAGCACCTCCAAGGCGCTCCACCCCCTCGACATGAAGAATACTCGACCCGATGCCTTCGATCCTGGCGCCCATCTCGTTCAAAAGACGGCAAAGATCCTGCACATGGGGTTCGCTGGCTGCGTTAATCAGGGTGGAATGCCCTTCTGCCAGAACAGCGCCCATCACAAAATTCTCCGTGGTGGTGACCGACATATAGTCCTGCCAGAGCCGACCACCTTTGAAGTTGCCGTTTAATTCGAGTATGATGGGATCATCGGACACGACATCCGCCCCTAAGATCCTTAACACATCAATATGCGGATCCAGTTCACGAACGCCCAACGCGCATCCTTTTGTATTCGAAAATTCGATCTTCCCTACTCGCCGCAATAAGGCAGGCAGCAAAAGTACTGCGGAACGCATGCCCGCAGGTAGAGGAACATCACCAAGTTCATCATGAAACGCCGCGTTGTTGATACGTAAAACGCCGGCGGCCTGGTCCCAGTCGAGTTTCGAACCCATAGCGCCCAAAAAACGAACCACCTTCTGAACATCCGTAATGTTCGGCACATTCCGCAATGTGACGATTTCATCCGTCAATACCGTGGCGCACAGGATCGGCAACATGGCATTCTTATTACCCGACGGGATAATCGTACCGGAAAGCGGTTTACCGCCGTTGACAAGCAAATTAGCCATAGCCACCCTTTCGGGAAAAACATAGGTCAAAGAACGCTACATATGAATACGTCAATGATCCTATCTCCGCTTTTTCAATCACCAATCAAAAATCACATATCACCATTGACCTTTGCCAGGTCCACCGCCCGATCGGCAGCTTCTTGTAATACGCTTCTCAAACCCGCATTGCCGATGTTAACGAAACGTCTGCCTGCCTCAGATTCCCATATCTTAATATATGCGACAAGATCTTCGTCAGAGGTGTTACGAAATGTATATAACGTTTTCAGCAAATAAAATTTCCCCTAGTTTTCTTGTAGATCGATCTGCATCACACTGAACATGATATCTATTTCATCCTCGCCGATATCCTCAGCATCGGCATCAAACGTTGTCTGGATGGTCATAAATCCACGCATCACGCCGAGAATTAAATCCAATGAAATGTCTACCTTGCCCGTAACCACAAAAAGATGCGCATCCATCCACAACCCGCAACCTGCTCTGATACTCGGCATCCGTTACGGCTCCAGCGCAATATTATAGCTGGTCACGAAGGTCATGAAATCCGACACCTCAACCATGTCCTTACCTACATACCTGATGCTGTGTGCATCGGTCCGCTCCACGATAGATAGAAACGCCATGACCTGCGACGGGCGGTAACTTTTAAAGGTTACATCCAGTGTGATCGGCGTCTGTAGTTTATACGGCTTGAATTGATCGATCCGTTCGATGGCCCTTTTTACCTTTTGTCGAATCAGTTCGTAGGCATCTTCCGGATGAAGGGAGCGGGCCGAGTGGAAACTATTAGCCCATTTGACGACCGCGCCCTCCATATCACCGATCAGGTCCTGCGCTTCCTTGACCGCGACGTCGTCACCCGATATCATGATTACCGGCACATTGAAATGCCCGGCAACTGCCGCATTGATGCCCGCCTCGGGCATGGCCATGCCGTTGAGCCTGACGGCGGCCAGACGCGCGCTGGATATGGTATGCGCGCGCACTCCTTCGGGATTGGTGGTGCTGGCGTGATATCCCAAAAAGATAACCCCATCGAACGTCTCGTCGATCCCGGCCATCATACCGAAGTGCCTGGGCCAGGAGCGGATGACCTGCACACCTCGCGGCATCTTATCGATCAACAGGTTCTGGCCGTTACCGTGGGAGTCACTCACCAGTATCTCCGTAGCCCCGGCCTCAAACGCCGCTTCTATCGCCGCATTGACCTCCTGCGTCATGAATTCACGAAACCGCTGATATTCGAAGCCGCCCGGGCCCAGCTGCTCACCAGTCACCGCCCCAACCACGCCTTCCATGTCGACGGAAATATAGATTTTGAGTTTATCCTGCTGCGCATACGTGTTTGTGGTATTGATGAGCAGCACGACAAGGGCAAGAAGCCATTTTTGAAATTTCATCATCTGTCTCCTCCTGAATATGTAATTCTGATATTCTGAATTTGCGGTACCTTATTATTATACAATATTTTGGAAGGAATATGTCAAGGGATAGTCTGCTTGTTTCGACAGGCGGACGTTGCTGCAGGATGGGTTTACATGAAACGGAATATAACAGGCGTGTTGGTTGGACGAAGTAACGCGGACGGAAGGACAGGAGGATGGCGTAATGGAAGGGAAACCCCAAGGGGATGTTTCATCCTTCCATCTCTCCGGCCTTCCGCCCGTATTTTATCTACACGCCTGGAGCGGAACGGCCTCTGAATTCCACCCAGCGCAATTGGCATGCCACAGTAACCGTACTTGACAGCCCAGCCTATGCCCTCTATCTTGCGCCTATCCCTATTTTACAGGGCCATAGCGCCTGTATAGATTACTGTTCTGCTATGGCGCCGGTCTAATTTATGACAACCGGCGTTATGAAATAAAATTCGTCACGAACATCTCTTTGCACCGGGGTGGACTTGTTATGAAAATTACAGCGATCAAGACCTTTTTAGGCAGTTTCGGCAACCGATCTCGTGGACTGATCAAGGTAGAAACAGATGAAGGATTGTATGGCTGGGGAGAGGCCTATTCGGTGGGACCGGACCGGTCGGTGGAGCCTATCGCTGACTATATCTTCGAAATGATCAAAGGGGAAGATCCGCGCCGCATCGAATATATCATGCTCAAGCTGATGCAGCAGTTCCGTTTCCCGTCCGGGGGTACAGGTTTGGCCGTTATATCCGGTATTGACCATGCCCTCTGGGACATTAGCGGCAAAGCCGCCGGTCTGCCGGTTTATATGCTGTTGGGCGGCGCCGTGCGTAATCGGGTTCGGGTGTATCAGGGTATGGGGGGAAGCAACGGGAAGGAAGCGGCAGAACGGGCGCATGAGCTAAATGAGAAGTGGGGGTTTACCGCGTTTAAAACAAGTCCCTATCAGTTGAATCCCGATGCGAACCGCTGGGGGTTGGTATGCAAAGCCGGCGCGCAATATTTTGAAGAGATACGCCGGAATACGCCGGAGGAATGGGAATTCGCCTTCGATCCGCATGCTAAGATTTTTGAGCCGATTCAGGCGTTGCAACTGGCCAATGCGCTTGCACCGTATGATCCGTATTTCTACGAAGAGCCATTGCGCCCCGAGCATATTCCCGCCTGGGCGCGCTTACGGCAACAGATGCAGGTGCCTTTGGCCACCGGCGAATCACTCTACACCCGCTTTGAATTCCTCGATCTGATCACCGCTCAGGGCGCCGATATCATTCAGCCGGATGTCTGTGTCTGCGGTGGCCTGCTCGAAATGCGTAAGATTGCCGCCATCGCCGAAGCCCATTACGTGACCGTAGCACCCCATAACCCCATGGGGCCCATAGCAACCGCCGTCAACGTCCATTTCTCGGCTGCTACACCTAATTTCAAGATTCTGGAATACGTCATGCCGGTCGGTACGGCATGGGAAAAATGCGTACTTGACCCGTATTTGCCCAAGGACGGCTATCTGGAACTGCGCGACACGCCCGGCCTGGGCATCGATGTCAACGAAGAGGCCATTACGGATAATCCGTATCTCCACTGGCAACGCACCTGCCCGGTGAGGCCGGATGGATCGACGGGGTATATATAGACGGCAAGTGACAGATGCCTTGTAGCGGTAGCTTGTAGATTCTACCGGCTACAAGCTACAAGCCCTGATGCAGGGCATCAGCTCACTTCATGTGGCGGTGCACGTGCAGCATAATCGCTTTCTGGGCATCGAGACGATTTTCGGCCTGGTCGTAAATAATCGAGCTCTCATCCTCGATCATATCTTCTGCAATTTCGTAGTCCGGGTGGATCGGCATATCGTGCATGATTTTGGCATGACAGCCTTCAAGGAGTTCCCGGTTCACCTGATATGGCATCATAATTTCACAGCGCTTGTCTCTCTCTGAGGCATAACCGGGATCATTAAAATATTCCATATCCAGCCAGGTATCTGTATAGATGTAGTCCGCCTCTTTGACGGCCGCTTTTGCATCCAGTGTTTCCGTAAGCAAGCCCTCATTCAGCAACCGCTGTCTGCTTTCCTCATCAATGCTTCCCTGTTCTCTGATCGGACACACCAGCGTCAGATGAACACCCAGCGGTGCGGCGATGGACACCAGTGAATTTGCCACATTATTGTACACGCCTATATACGTTAATCTGGCGCCCCGTATGCCTTCCGGGCGATCTTCGGCAATGGTCAGCATGTCCGCCAGAGCTTGACAGGGATGATACAAATTGCAGCATCCGTTGATGACAGGCACGGTCGATGCCTTTTCCATCTCCAGGAGATCCGCATTTTCCTTTAATCTCGCCATGATCAAAGCGGCATTACGGCCAAGATAACGGGTTTCGAAACGGATCTTGCTGAGCGTAAAGTTCGTGGTGTTCCAATCCAGATTGATGGCATGCCCACCAAGCTCTGTCATCCCTGCTTCGAAAGATACCCTGGTGCGCGTCGATGTCTTCTGAAAAATCATGACCAGGGTATTCCCCTGCATATGACCCTGGTATTCCCAGCGATGGTGTTTAACGCGCTGTGCAAGATCCAGCACCCGGACGACATCTTCGTCACTCCAGTACTTCCAGTCCACCAGATGTTTCAGTATGCCTGTCATTACATGGTCCTTGTAAAACGGGATGGGAGGATGGAAGGGGGGGGGTAGAGGGAACTTGTCCTCCCATCCTTCCACTCTGCCTATTCCGGCACCGTAAACAGCTCTTCTGCTAACGTGGGGTTGATTTCAATCTCCCCTATGGTCACTTCACCACCGGGCTGGCCGTTTCGTTTCGTGGTGGATTTGAAGGGCAACATCATGCCGGCCACCTCACGATAATCGGACAGCATATCTTCAATTTCCATAGGTCCCTGCGGTGACATGGCCCGGGCGACCTTCTTGACCGGCAGCATGGTTGCCGTATCAAGGTACAACTTAAAGCCGGTGAAACCGGGCGGGGTGATCAGCAAGATTTCCGTGGTCTTATCTTCTACATCTTCCTGACCGATATGCTGTATGGTCAGGCCTTCTGTCTCCGCCTGACCATACAGGAACGCCAGGTTCTGCCATATATTTTCCATCATCGACGTTTTGACCGACGGCGGTCCCGGCTGCGTGCCCATGGGGGTGATCATCCAGGCCTGGTCGCCGTTTAAAATCTGCACGATTTCCCCCATCGGCGTCTGGGATGTGACCCGCATTTTATTCGGCAGCGATACCAGGATCTCGATATCAAGGCCTATTTCACCCTGGGGCGTGACCATCAGGACCGTCCCTTTCTGCCTGATTCCCTGTACTGCTTTGAACGCGTTGCTGCCCCCGGCCGCTTCTATGGACCGCTCGAATAAGGCTTTGCCCTGGGCCATATCATCCTCGGACGCCGGTGGCGTATCTGATGACATCCCCGGCATGGTAATGGTCACATCGATCTCGTTCACCTCACCCAGGACGCTGAGCGCCTCATCAAAATCTTTGTCATTGCCGACAACGAGTATACGCACCTTGTCCGGCTGTAGATATTTTTGGGCAACACGCTGTACATCCGCTTTGGTGACCTTCTCAATACCGTCTTTGGTTTTCTCGAGAAAATCCCGTGGGTAGTCGTAGTATTCGTAGGTCATCTGCCGATTGATGATTTCACCCTTTGTATCAAAATTAAAAACGAATGAGTTGAGAAAACTTTCCTTGGCCAGCGCCAGTTCTTCTTCGGTCACGGTTTCCTGCTTCATCTGCTCGACCTCATGCAGCATGGAACGGATGGCTTGCACCGTCGTTTCAGATTTGGTCATACAGCCGACATAGAAAATACCGGGATAATCGTAGTTGCCGCTATACTGGCCGAACACGGCATAAGCCAGACCCTGATCAGATCGGACATGACGCATAAGCCGACCGGAAAACCCACCGCTCAGAATATCATTCATAACCTGCAACGCAAAATAATCCGGATTGTTCCTCAAGCCCCCGATATGTCCCAGGACGACAGTACTCTGATTGATATCTTCCTTACGAATGAAATCGACCGTATTATCAAAGGTGTAGTCGACCGTGGGTGTCTTCGGACGTTTGAAGTTGGTTTTTTCCCAGGTCTGGAAGGCCGTTTCAATTTTCTTTCGTATCTCTCCGGTGTCGAAATCGCCCCAGATGCCGATCATCAAGTTATTCGGATGATAATACGCTTTGTGAAACGCCAACAGATCATCCCGCGTGACGGCATCGAGCGTGGCGTATTCGGTATGCCGAGCGAACACACTCTCCGCTCCGTAGATCAACTTGCTGAACTCCCGAAAGCCCATATTGGTCGGGTCGTCGTTTCGCCGGGCTATCGAAGAGCGTTCCTGCACCTTCTGCAATTCGATTTTGTCTTCAGGGAAGGCCGGGTTCATCAGGATATCCGCCAGGATAGACAGCCCTAAGTCGATATTGTCCTTGAGGAGCGACATGGAAGCCGAGCCCGACGCATTCCCGATACTGGTCTCGATGGAGGCGCCGATGCTCTCCAGCACTTCGTCGATCTCATCGCCGCTCATCGTCGCAGTACCGCCTGAACGCATGACCGCACCGGTAATTCCTGCCAGACCGACTTTATCTGCGGATTCATTGATTCCCCCGACGCCGATACGCGCCCGGAGACTGATCAGAGGTAATCGATGGTCTTCCACCAGATACAGGATGATACCGTTCTTCAACGTCACCCGCGTCGGATCAGGCGCCCGAATATCGTTGATCGACGGATAGACCAGCTCTTTGTAATGCTTCTGCGCGCCCACCGGCGTACTCATGGCTGCAATCATTATCGTTACAGCCGTCAGATAAACAAATGGTCTACTCATATTATTATACGCTCCCGATTTAGAACTTTGCCACTGACCGGAACACTCTAAACCCCCGTGTCTCCTTTTACTTCTCCACCGTCTTAATCAACGCCACCGTCCGTTGCTTTTTAACCAGATATTCATTTGCCACCCGGCTTAGGTCTTCGGCGGTCACCTCATTGATTTGGTCTATGCCGTAGAACAGATTGCGCCAGTCGCCTGTCAGCACATGGAAATAGGCCATCTGAGCAGCCAGCCCCGTGTTCGAATCGAGCTGGCGGACCAGATTTACCCGAGCGCGCGTCCTGGCTTTATCCAATTCATCTTCGGTGACCCCCTCGTTCTTAATCTTTTCGATCTCTTCACTGATCGCCGCTTCGCATTCTTCTGCCGTATGCCCCTGACTGGGAAAGGCGAAGAAGACCATCATATTGGGATACTTGCTGCCGGGAAAATCGGTAAACGAGGAGGCGTTGACGGCGATTTTCTTATCTTTGACCAGCGTTTTGTACAGACGGCTTGTACGCCCGCTTCCCAGGATATCCGATAAGACGTTGAAGACGAGGTCATCCTTATGGTTGATATCGACTTTGTGGTAGCCCATCAACAACAATGGCTGCGCCCGGTCTTCGATGACCACACGCCGCTCGCCCAATTGCAGCGGTTCGACCGTTTCGACAGGTCCGGGATTTTCACTGGCAGGTAAACGACCGAAATACGTCTGAGCGAGTTGCTTGACCTGTAGGGGATCTGCATCTCCGACAATCATGATCGTTAGATTAGCGGGCCCGTAATATGTATCGAAGAAATCCTGACCTTCACTACGCGTCACCGTGGCCAGATCCGACATATGCCCCACGGTCGGCTCCCCATAGGGGTGTGCTTTATACGCCGTGGTCACCATTTCTTCCAGCAAACGGCCGACCGGATTACTTTCGGTCCGCATCCGGCGTTCTTCCATGACGACATTTTTCTCGGTATAGAACTCACGAAGAACCGGGTTAAGGAACTTGTCCGATTCAAGGGAAAAGAACAATTCGATTTTATTGGACGGCAGACTGTAGAAATAGCGGGTAGCATCCACGCTCGTTGTGGCGTTAAGACCGACCCCACCGACCCGATCAATCGCCTCATCCATTTCATTGGAGACCGCCCACGCCTGGGCTGCTTTCCTGGCGTCTTCAAACAGTTTTTCGAGCGCGGCAATCCGCTCCGGATCTGCGAGATGGCCCTTGTGGCGTTCGAGACGCAGTTTTTTAAACGCGTCATCTACTTCGCTCATGGCCGCATATTCTTTGTTCAGATCTTTAGTGCCGATCGTTTTGGTGCCTTTAAACGCCATGTGTTCAAAGATGTGGGCGATACCGGTAATCCCCTTGACCTCGTCTACCGACCCCACATCCGCATAGGTCATAAACGACACCACAGGGGCCTCGTGGCGCTCGACTACGATAAATGTCAGGCCGTTCTCGAGCGTGAATTCCGTCACGGTCTTCTCGAATGCCGCCAGATCCTGCGCCTGTCCCGCACGACCGAGCGCCATGACGACAAGCGCTATGAGCCATAATCGAAATGAGCCATATCTCATGCTATACCTCGCTTGGTTATAAGTCAGATGTGGTCAGACGTGAACAGGACCGGCGGTAATTTTCAGGATATGCAAATAGGCTTCGACCGTCGTTTTCAACCCCATATCCAGGGCATCGGCAATTAACGCGTGCCCGATGGATACTTCCAGCACATGGGGTACGTTCTGACAGAAAGGCGTCAGATTGTCCAGATTCAGATCATGGCCGGCATTAACGCCCAAGCCGATCGCTTGCGCTTTTTCGGCGGCCGCGACAAACGACGGCAACACCCGGTCAAGCGCCTCCGGACCTTCTTCGAACGCCGCCGCATAGGGCTCTGTATATAATTCAATCCGGTCGGCGCCTGACTCCGGTATACGTTCTATCTGTTCGATATCCGGGTCCATAAACAGGCTGACCCGGCATCCGAGGTCTTTCAGCTCGCTGATGATCGGCTTGAGCCGCTCTCCATCGGCGGCGATATCCCAGCCTTGATTCGAAGTGAGCGCATTCGGATCATCCGGTACCAGCGTGGCCTGATCAGGTCTGACTTTACGGACGATATCCATCAGGTTATGGAATGGATTGCCTTCGATGTTGAACTCAATATCGGGATATTCTTTCAGCAGCTCCACCAGATCATCCACATCGTCCGCCGTGATATGTCGTTCATCTGGACGGGGATGTACGGTAACCCCGTAAGCACCCGCTTCAATGACCGTGCGCGCGGCTTTGGTGACGCTCGGAATACCGATGGTTCGGGTGTTTCGTAACAGGGCGACTTTGTTGACATTAACGCTCAGCTGAGTCATGGGATTTCCGATTCTTTAATAGGGTGTCAGATGGATTGATCAAACTTTACATCCGGGCATGATTTTCGTTATTACTTTAATGTATATTTACTAATGACATAATATACAAGACCCATTTCCAATTTCTTCAAACGGACCATTGGCACACCGGTCACCTCAATCGATTCCCGATTCCGGTAAATAACATCGATGTCCGGCGTTGAAACACCGGGCTAAACAGGCCTCAAACCCAATCCACAACCACGCAGTGTTCGATGCGTTCCGATAGGGGACCAGCCATCCGAAATCCTATCCTGCCGGCAGCCAGGGCGGTAATTCGCCATGGCCCGGTAATCGAATGAGATGAACGCTGTTGATTGCCTGGTGTTGTAATACCTCATCAATCGCTTCTTTCGGGGCAACCTGATCCAGATTGAGCACACCGATGGCTTCGCCACCCGGCTCCTCGCCTAACCGGCCTACAGCCATCTGAGCGATGTTCACCTGATGCTTACCCAACGTGGTCCCTATGGCGCCGATGATGCCGGGCACATCATTGTGGGTGAATATCAGAAGATTCCCATCGAGATAAGCCTCCAGACGATGTTCTCGCAGACGGATCAATCGGGGCATATTATTACCGAAGACCGTCCCTTCGGCGCGATAGATCGTCCCACTGCAATCGATTTCCGCACTGATGGCTGAGCTGAAAACGCCGGACGTACTACGACTGGATTCAGAAAGTTCGATACCGCGCTCACGGAGCAAGACCTCTGCATTGACGATATTCACCTCTTCATCCAGCGCCTGTTCGAGCAATCCGGCGCAGAAAGCGGCGGTCAGCAACCGCGTGTTTTCATCGGTCACCTGTCCCCTATAGGTCAATCGACACGCACGGGCTCCCCCACTGTGCCATTGCGCAAGAAGGATACCAAGTCGGTGCGCCACATCCAGATATCCGCGTAAGGCTCGCAACGTGTTGGGATCGATAGAGGCCGTATTAACCGCATGACGAACTTCCCCGGTGGTCAGATAGTTGACCAGGAGTTCTGCGGCTTCCATCGCGACGTAAGTCTGCGCTTCTTCGGTGCTGGCGCCGAGGTGCGGCGTGCAAAGGGCGCCGGGCATGTGGAACAGCGGGCTGTCGGTACAGGGCTCTTCTTCATACACGTCCAGCGCTACGCCGCCTAACTTGCCGCTCTTGAGTCCTTCTACCAGGGCGGATTCATCGTAAATACCGCCCCGGGCACAATTGACCAGCCGGGCGCCCGGTTTGAGCAAGTCGATCTCAGCCCGGCTGATAAGATGCCGGGTTTCCGGTGTAAGCGGGGTGTGGACCGTCAGATAGTCTATTTTCGGTAACATGGCATGCACATGTTCCGCGTATTCGATGCCGTATTTGACCGTTTGTTCTGCAGAGACGAACGCATCATAACCGATCACATGCATTTCAAATGCCAGGGCTCGTTTGGCCACTTCCTGGCCGATACGCCCCAGACCGACTATACCGAGCGTTTTACCGGCAAGCTGGGTACCCATGAATGCGCTGCGATCCCAATGCCCTTCAACCAGACTCTGATGTGCTGGCGCGATGTTGCGTGACAACGCCGCCATTAACGTGAATGTATGTTCCGCCGTACTGAGCGTATTACCCGTCGGCGTATTCATGATGATGATGCCCTGACGGGTGGCCGCGTCTCTGTCGATGTTGTCCGTACCGACGCCGGCGCGCACAATCGCCCGGAGCCGCCGATTGCCTCCCAGCGTATCCGGGGTGATCTTTACGCCGCTCCGGCAGATGGCGCCGTCGTATTCAAGCAGCGCCTGCCGCAGGTCGTTGCCACTCAAGCCAGTACGTACGTCGTAAGTGATATTATCGGTCTGATCCAATAGTTCGAGCCCTTCCGGGGCCAGTTTGTCGAGAATGATGATATGGGGCATGGAAACCTTGGAGTTGGTGAGTTGGTGAGTTGGTGAAAGAATAGGTTGGAGGCGCACGGCGCGCCGTGCGTGTACAGGTGAGTTGGTGAATTAGAAAACCTGAGTCTGACAATTGGGTGCTAATTTAAGTACAATACAAGTATAAAACATCTTGTCTTCGATTTCAACATCAACATACTGTTTTGAGAAAATACTTTTCACAATCCGACAGCAGACTACGGTATGAGAGCGATTGGATATAAAGAATGGTTGATTTTTCAATTTTGAATGACGATTTTATTCTTTATTACGCTATTACATTTCCAATATCCATCCAGAGGGATTCAGGGGAATTATATGACCTTCGATTTCAGTGCTAAAGTTGCTGTCGTCACCGGCGGGTGTGACATAAGCGGATGACGTTCGCGCTGTGGTTAGGCTCGGACTCGTCGTCTTTCGTGACCGGCCATGCCCTGACCGTGGACGGCGGCTGGCCGGCGAGGTAAACATGTTCTGTTTCGCCCCACCTGAAAGACCGTGATCCATTCTGCATCTGAACCTCATGGAGATCCACTTTGGCAGAACAACCTGATAAACCCGTGATACCCTCATCGGAATATCCGGAGCGTTGGACAAAAGTCCAGGCTATGATGGAAGCACAGGGGCTTGATCTGTTGCTGGCGTATGCCGATGATCGGGCGACCTTCGGGGCGGCCCATGCCCGGTGGCTGGCGAACTTTCCGGTTCATTTTGAACCGGTGATTATTCTCATGCCCAGGGAAGGGCCCCCGGTCATGCTGGTAGGCCCTGAGAGCGACCAGTACGCGCTCCTGGCCGGACAGATTCCCGACGTGCGTATCCTACGGGAGTTTACCCATCCCGATGAGGATTACCCTTACTCCACCATGCAGAGTGTTACCGATATCATGGCCGATATCGGTGTAGACATTCCTGCTGTACGGCGTGTCGGTGTTGGGGGACAGGGGTTGATCGCCGCCGATGTACTGGCTGCTTTGCAGGCCGCCCTGCCGAATGTGGCATGGCAGGATGTGGAAAACGACCTGTGTGATATACGAGCGCAGAAATCGACGGCTGAAATTGAGGTTATTCGATACGCTTATCAGATCGCAGAAGCAGGTTTTCAAGCCGGTGTCGATGCGATTGAAGTCGGGGTGACAGAGCGTGAGGTTGCGGCAGAAATCGAAGCCGCTATGCGCCGGGCCGGCGCCGAAGGCACGGGAATCGACACCATTGTCGCTTCCGGCCCCAATGCCCGTCCTATTCTCGCTCGTTCCACCTTTCGGTCCATTGAACCGGATGAACTGGTCTTATTAACCGTTGCTCCGCGCTATGAAGGGTATCATGCCGCCATCGGCCGGCCTGTCCTGGTGGGTGACCCCGGGCAGGCAATCAGGCATGCGCTGGACGTGGCTATTCAGGCTCAGCAGGCGTGTTTTCATGCCTTGCACCCCGATCTTGAAGGTCGTGAAGTCGAAGCCATCGGCAGAAAAATAGTGGCCGAAGGGAATCTATCCTCGTATTTTCTTTATTCAGGCGTCCACAGCGTCGGGGTCATCGAGTTTGAGCCGCCCATATTCGGACCGAGCAGCCCGGCCATACTAAAAAAAGACATGGTCATTTCCATAGATATCCCCCTGTTCAACGCACCCTGGGGCGGCTTGCGGATTGAAGACGGATATCTGATCACAGCCAACGGCGCCGAACCGCTGCACAAAACGCCCTATGAAATTCAAAAATAAAATCAAGTGGTGATTGGTGATTTTTGATTGGTGATTGAAAATCTGTTTGCATTAAAACTGATTGTCATGTAAAGACCACATATGTTTGTTTATCACCAACTGTAAATAAAAGGGTTTTCAATCACCATTCACCAATCACCAATTGACTTACACCTGGAACCCACCTATGGGAAATAACCAGCATAAACCGGATGCTCTCCTCCCAGTCATCGATTTCGGTAATTTTCTGGTGGACCCGACGTCACCCGGCGGACAGGCTTGCGCCCAGGCCTTGCGAGAGGCCTGTCACAATCCCGGATTCTGCTATCTGGCGAATCACGGCATCGATGCCCGATTAGAGCAGGACGTGATCGACATATCGCACCGGTTTTTCGACCTGCCCGTGTCGGACAGACTCGCCATAAAAAACACGAAGAGTGCCCAGTTTCGGGGCTATACGCAGTTAGGTATGGAAATCACGAATAACACGCAGGACTGGCGCGACCAGATCGATTTCGGACCGGAGAAAGAGACCGTCAATCTCGGACCGGATGATCCACAGTGGCTGAAATTGCACGGCCCCAATCAATGGCCGCCCGCATTACCGGCTATGCAGGATATCATCAGCTCCTGGCTTGGATGCATGGCTTCGCTGGGTACGTCTGTGCTCAGCGCCCTCGCCGTGGGGTTGGGGCAGGAGCCGGATTATTTCGATTATATGGCGGGTGATGAGCCGGAATTTTTGATGAAAGTCATCAGATATCCTCATGTCGAAAACGATCAGGACTCCGAGCAGGGGGTGGGCCTGCATCAGGACTCCGGGTTGATCACGCTTATCCTCCAGAATGAGGTACCGGGCCTCGAAGTCGGCTTGGGTGATGATATTGTACCTGTTAAACAGATACCCGGCACGTATATCATGAACCTGGGCGAAATGCTGCAAATGGCGACGCACGGATATCTTCGGGCGACTAAACACCGTGTGATCATGCCGCCGCCCGGGTTAGAGCGGATTTCTCTGGCCTACTTTGTAAATCCGGCTCTGGAAGCGAACATAGTGCCGATTTCTTTACCTCCCGATCTGATGACACAGGCGCCGGGCGGAGAGAACCCGAATCCGGATGATCCGGTGTTTTCCGTGTACGGCGCCAACAAACTTAAATTCCGCGTAAGATCCCACCCGGACGTGGCGGCTATTCATTATTCGGATCTGGTCTGAACTTATTTCCAATAAGAGACATCCAGGCGGCGCGGTCTGTTTTAAGGGGTTGCGTTCGTCCATCGAATTTGTAATTTAATATAAGTAGGATCTGGCATAAACTATTCAGTGCATGACCTCATTGAGCAAAGGAGCCCACGATGTCGTTGACCACAGAACAAACCGTATTGAGCGATGGGCAGGTCGCGTTTTATCACGAAAACAGCTTTCTACACATCCCCGAGGTCTTCACCCAGGAAGAGACTCGGGAACTCTCTGACGAGCTGGACCGGCTCGTTGAAGACTGGGCTTTTACCAGTCCCGGCTGGTCGGGACCGTGGCGCAAGGCGTACATGGACCCGGAGACCGAAGCCAAATCCAAACTCACCGCCATGCACGATCTGCATCTCTATTCATCGGCCTGGGCGCGCGCCGTAATGAATCCGACGCTGGTCGAAGCGTTAACTCAGTTATTGGGACCGAATATCGAGCTTCACCACACTACCCTCCACATCAAACCGCCCCAGACCGGCCATCCTTTCCCTATGCACCAGGACAACCCATTCTACGGCCATCGGGACGGCCGCTATATCGATACGCTGGTACACCTCGATGACACCTGTCATGAAAATGGAGAAATCCGCTTTCTGGCCGGCTCGCACAAGATGGGCCATCTGGATCACATACTCAAAACAGAGGACGGCCCCTGCACGCCACACCTGCCTACAGACGAATACCATCTGGAAGATACCGTGCCTGTGTCGGCTAAGGCCGGTGACGTGGTGCTCTTCTGCATAGATACCATACACGGCTCTTATATCAATCAGACGAAAAAGCCCCGCCGTCTGGTCCGCATGGGCTATCGCGATCCCGATAATCGCCAGGAATACGGCCAGAGTTTCGGGCGGCCCGGACTGGTCGTCAGCGGCTACCGTGAACGAGGTGAAGGAGACGAGCTCCTCCCTGGGAACGCCTGATAGCTGGTAAATTAGAAGCATCCACCGATGAAAAAGGTGGTAGTAGTGGATTACGATCCAGCGTGGCCTGCCGTCTTTGATCGGTTGCGCGACCAGGTGTGGCCGGTCGTTCAGGATATAGCTATATCGATTGAACACATCGGCAGTACGTCCGTGCCGGGGCTGGCGTCGAAGTCGATTATCGATTTGAGTATCGTGACACCGTCCGACGCCGAAGTACCCCTGACTATTGAACGCCTGGTCACTTTGGGATATATCCACAGAGGCAATTTAGGGATTGAGGGCCGCGAAGCGTTCAAGCAGCCTGACGGATTGCCCCGCCATCATCTGTATCTATGTCCTCAAAGCAGCCTCGGGCTGAAAAACCCGCTGGCCTTGCGCGACTATCTGCGTACGCATCCTGACATCGCCCAGGCATATGGCGACCTCAAAAAACAGCTTGCCGACCAATTCCCTCACGATATCGACAGCTATGTAGAAGGCAAGACGGATTTCATTATGGGGATACTGCGGCAACAGGGATTTTCTCAAGAGCAGTGCGCCGTAATAGATCAAGTAAATCGTATCCAGAAGTAAGACTCAAATTGAAAAGAGTGAAGAGTGGAGAGTATGGACGTAGCCTATGTATTACTCTTCCCCCTCACTACTGTACTCTTCCCTATCTTTTGTATTACTCTTCCCTCTTCACTCTGTACTCTTCCAACTCTGTACTATCTTTAATAGGAGAATAGTATGTCGTCTGTAAAACTGGCTTCGGGATGTGACCTGCCGTTGTTGGGCCTGGGCACCTGGGAATTGCGCGGCGACCAGTGCGCTGAGGTCGTGGAACGCGCGCTTGATATGGGCTACAGGCACATCGATACCGCCCATATGTACCGAAATCAGGATGCGGTCGGTCAGGGACTCAAGCAAAGCGGCATCGACCGAGAGGACGTATTTATTACCACCAAAATATGGCAGGATGCGCTACGATACGACCAGGTGATGAAACAATTCCAAACCTGTCTGGACCTGTTACAGGTCGAGTACGTGGACCTCCTGCTCATCCACTGGCCCAACGAAACCGTGCCCTTAGAGGAAACGCTCAGAGCCTTTGACGAGATTCAAGCAGCGGACCGGGTCCGCCATATCGGCGTGAGCAATTTTTCCAACGAACAGGTGGATCGGGCCATACAATTGGCTCAAGCGCCTATATGCAACAATCAGGTTGAGTTCCATGTCGGTCATTTCCAGGAATCCGTCTGGCGCCACTGCCGCGACCACGGGGTTGTCGTCACGGCGCACCGTCCGTTGGCTGTGGGCGCTATAGCGAACGACGCCACGCTGGCCAGGATCGGCGGCGACCACAACAAGTCCGCCGCCCAGGTCGCTTTGCGGTGGCTGGTACAACGACAGATCATTGCTATTCCCAAAGCCAGTTCCGAAGCCCATTTACAGGACAATATGGATATCTTCTCGTGGACGCTGGATGAGGAGGAAATGAAGCGAATCGACCTGTTATAGAGGGAGTGGAGTATAATGCGACCTCTGCGTGTGTATTTTCGCATATATCGCTCGCAGGAGCGAGTTCCTACCACGATATGCAGGCACTTTGAAGGGTAGGAGCCCGCTGCTGCGGGCGACACATGGTCTTGCGCGTAACATCACTTATTTATGTATTCAACATAGACCGGCCGGGAGTCAGGTTTTGGAGGAATGGTTCATACGGCAGACACAGGATGTTCCCTTTTTTCAATGGCTCTGTACCCCGTTAAAGCAACACCCTTTGGCATTCCGGATAATCCTCACTAAAAGATTTCAGCCCCCGGAGATCTTGAGGTCGAATAGTACGGGCATGTTTAACCTCGATAGCCAGGAAGATATCGGGACCGTATATCACAAAATCAACCTCTACTTTTAATTTTGTCCGCCAGTAAAATAATTCGCAGGTGTTACCCTGACAGGCATTCTATGCACGAAGATGTTGGGCTACCAGCCCTTCCAGTGCAGGTCCTCCGCTAGACTCCGGGCTGTCCAACGGTCCCTTGGGCCGCAGAGATTGAAATACCCCCGTATCAATAAAGTTGAATTTGGGATGGTGTTGTAGATGGCGACGGTCGCGTTTAGTGAAAACCTGAAGTCTATAGCCCAGCAGTAAGTCCTCTAAATTATCTATATACCCCTCGACTGTTTTGCGACCCACCTGGCACTCTCTTGCCACCTGGGATGTGTTCAATACAGCCCCGTGAGAAAAACTCATGGCCTCGAGAAATCGGGCAAAATGGGGGTTTTTGATAGACGGCCTGCAGGTTCCTCATTATATTCCCATAGTACAGATTATTTCGTACGCTCTTCCCTCTATAACTTACAAAATAATCCTCTTTCCCAGGAGTGATCTATGAAATCGTCTTTCTTTAAAAGTCGTCTCATCACCATACTGTTTGTTCCTTTTATGCTGCTACTGTTCGGGACGCATGTCACCATAGCCCAGGAGATCCCTTCTCCGGAAGATTATTTCGGATTTCAAATGGGGGCGGACCGTAAGCTTGCCCGGTGGGATAAAATGGTAGAATATTACCATCTTATCGGGGAGAAGAGTCCCAGAGTGCATGTGCTCGATATGGGCCCTTCCACACTGGGTAATCCATTCCTGGTACTGTTCATCTCATCGCCTGAGAACCTGGCCAGGCTCGAAGAACTCCGGCAGTTCAATGCGACCCTGAGCGACCCTCGTGGGGTACCTGAGACCGAGATTGAACGTGCTATTGACCAGGGGAAAGCCGTCGTCGTCCAATCCATGGGACTCCATTCGTCTGAGGTGGCGGCGAGTCAGATGGCCGTAGAACTAATATACGACATGACGATCCGTACAGATGATGAACTCCTGCGTATTCTGGACGAGACCATTGCTATTATGATTCCATCCTTCAATCCAGATGGGGAGATTATGGTGACGGACTGGTACAATGAGACCGTCGGTACCGAGTTCGAAGGGGTCGGGCTGCCCTGGCTGTATCATCATTATATCGGCCATGACAACAACCGGGATGCCTTCATGACAAATACGGTGGAATCTCAATACGGCGCGAAGATCATGTTTCGCGACTGGATTCCCCAGGCCTATATCGACCACCACCAGATGGGGGCGTACGGTGCCAGGATATACGTTCCACCCTACGCAGAGCCGATTCGTCCGGAGGCCGATCCACTGGTATGGCGGGAGATGAGCTGGTACGGCGCGCATATCGCGTATAAAGAAGAAGAGGCAGGGAAACCCGGCGTCGTGAATGCCGCTATTTATTCCGGATGGGGCCATTTCGGTTTTCATTGGATAACGCCCTTTCATAATATTGCCGGTATGCTGACCGAGTCGGCAAGCGCCCGATTGGCGACGCCCCTCTTCCTGCATCCGGATCAACTGCAGGGCTCACGTCGGGGCATGCCTGCCTACGAGGCTCAGACGACCTTCCCCAATCCGTGGCCCGGCGGCTGGTGGCGTGTACGCGACATCGTGGAACAGCAGAAGATTGCCGCCCTGGCCGCCCTGGACATCGCTGCCCGAAACAGGGAAACGGTACTTCGCAATGCCTATCTGAAGGCCATACGTCAAACAGAACGCGGTATGAAGGGGAAAACGGCCGCCTTCGTGATTCCCGCCGTACAACATGATCCGCTTACCGCCTTCAAAATGGTCAATAAACTACTCGATCAGGGCATCGATATCAGACAGGCAGATCAGGGTTTCACCCATGAGGGCCGTGTATACGAGGCCGGTACGTTCGTGGTAACGATGGCGCAGCCGAAACGCGGGTTGATCCGGTGGCTGCTGGGCAGAACGTTTTACCCGGACAATACCTATACGCGGGACCGGGATAATAATCCGATCCGTCCCTATGATATGGCTACGGACAATATGGCGGAGTTTATGGGCGTACGGGTGGACGCGGTAGGCAAAATGATTGGGAGGGATCTCACCAGCGTCACTGACCATGTCAAGCAGGCCGGACAGGTGACGAAAGGCGTAGCCGGTTATGTGCTGGACGGCCGGCTGAATGATAGTTTCAAGGCGGTCAATCTATTGCTTGATAAGAAGGTGAACGTGCATCGCGTGGATCAGGCTGCAGGGCCGCTTCAGCCCGGTGACTTTATTGTAGAAGCCGGCGCCTCGACGACGCTGGTTGAAGAGACGGCCCGACAGACCGGGGTGAATTTTGTTGCGCTCAACACCACAGGAACAGAAGGACGACATCTCGTTAAGAGACATCGCATCGGCATGTATCAGAGATATTACGGGGGCAACATGGACGAAGGATGGACACGCCTGTTCCTCGAACGGTTCGGCTTTCCGTATGCCTCCCTCATGGACGCCGAGATCAAAACCGGAAAACTGAAGGATAAGTATGACGTTATCATACTCCCTGCGGACGGTGTAAATCGGATGACCGGAGAACAGTCTGAAACCACCAGGAATTTCGGCCGCAGACCGGAAGACTATCCGGCGAAGTATCGAAGCGGGTTCGGAGAAGAGGGCGTCACTGCCCTTGAAGACTTTGTAAAAAGTGGCGGCACGCTGGTCACGTTTGCGCAGGCAGGCGCCCTCCCGATCGAAAAGTTCAAATTGCCCATCAGGAATGTGGTGGAAAATCTGTCTTCCAATACATTCTGGTCGCCCGGCTCGACGCTCAGGGTCCAGGTGGATCAAACCAACCCGCTGGGATACGGCATGCCTGCCGACGCCCTCGCAGCTTTCCTGGGTGGCAACCACGTCTACCAGGTGATCCCCTCACCAAACAACGACCATATCGAACGCATTGTAACGTTTGTAGATCGGGACATCCTGCAGAGCGGCTGGTTACTCGGTGAAGAGGTGATCGCAGGCAAAGCGGCGATGGTCTCGGTGAAGCATGGACAGGGCAAGGTGGTCCTCATCGGCTTTCGGGCGCAACATCGGGTGCAGACGCATGGGACGTTCAAACTGATTTTCAATACCTTGATACAATGATAATGCGTTAGGTAGCACGAGGAGTTGCTGTTAGCATGAGTCAAATTCCTTTGCTGGGTTATACGGATAGATTGTCCGGACGGCCAGGTGATACGATTGAGTTTAAAGTAAGTAGTTATACCGATGAACCTTACCATGCCGGTCTGGTTCGCGTTATTTCCGCGGATCCCAACCCGATCGGCCCGGGGCTCATCGAAGAAGAAGTCAACATTCCATTCGGCGGTACGTTCCCATCCCGACCACAGCCCTTTTATCCCGGCTCCTATGCCTCTATTGAGACTGGAGACCTGTTCCAATCCCTCGGCAGTTTTACCATCGTCGCCACCATCTGGCCGACCACCCCTGATAAAGGTATTCAGGGCATCGTCAGCTGCAGCGAGTCAGCCAACCACCAGGGACTGAGTTTGTGTATAGATCAACAGGGCTGTCCTTCAGTTACCTACCTCGGATCAAATCAAAATACGATAACGGTACATTCCGGCGAGAAGCTTAAAACCCGCCACTGGTATCGCGTCTGGACGACGTATGATGCAGAGACCAGCATACTGGCCGTAGGGCAACAATCTCTAAGCCTATCGGGCAGACAAGCACAGGTCGCTATAAAGCTTGATCAGAACATATTCCTCCAGGACATCGACCGCGTCCTTCTTGCGGCCGTCAGCGGAAATTCGGTTCACAGTCATTTCAACGGCAAGCTCGAATCACCGATGATCTTTAATCGTAATTTAACCGAAGAAGACATCTCAGAGTTGCCGATGCAGATCCCGGAAGGCTTGCAAGCCCACTGGGATTTTTCGAAGGGGATACGTTCGACACGCATTGAAGATGTCGGCACGCATCAGAAACATGGCCGGCTGATCAATATGCCTGCCAGAGCCATGACCGGGTCAAACTGGACCGGAGAGGAAATGTGCTGGCAGCATGCCCCGGATCAATACGCCGCCATTCATTTTCATGACGATGACATCTATGACTTCGGCTGGGAAACGGACTTCTCTTTTACCATTCCAGATGACTTGAAATCAGGGGTCTATGCTGCCCGCTTGCGCTGCGGGGAACATGAAGAGGCCGTACCGTTTTTTGTCTGCCCGCCTAAGGGCAAGCCCTCAGCAAGGCTGTGCGTCCTGATATCGACCTTTACCTATACGGTGTACGGCAACCACGCACGCCCCAATTTTGAGCCGGGCTGGCTGGATCGTATTCGCGACTGGAGCGCCTACCCCTGGAACCCGGCAGTACATCGTCAGTACGGTCTCTCCACCTATAACGATCATACTGACGGCAGTGGCATCTGTCATGCCTCACACAAACGCCCGCTGTTCACACTCCGCCCTGGCTATATCACCTTCGGGGCGACAGAAGGGGATTGCTCCGGCCTGCGTCATTTTCAGGCGGACAGCCATCTGATCACATGGCTTGAAAAAAATGGCATCGCCTATGACCTCGTGACCGACCAGGAACTGCATGAGGAAGGCGTGGCGGCCATCAGGGATTACCAGGCTGTCACGACCGGCGCCCACCCGGAATATCATACCCCACAGACCCTGGACGCCCTGCAACAATATCGCGAACAGGGCGGTCATTTCATGTACCTGGGGGGCAACGGGTTTTACTGGCGTATCGCGTTGCATCCGGAGCTTTATTGATATTTACACAATACCATTTCTAAATATTGTATTCAAAACATTTATTTTATTTTATGTTAAATATACTTATTGAAAGCAACTTTATGAACTAATAAAG
>CAJXCW010000015.1 GCA_913051705.1 uncultured bacterium | reverse complement strand
GCTCGCCTTGCACATGTTGGGCCAGCCCTCTCGTGCGAAGGGTCCGTTGATCATTGAAGATGCGTGTGGTGCCCATGGGGCCAAAATTGGTGAAAAAACTGTGGGAAGCATCGGAGTCGGGGGAGCGTTTAGCTTCTTCTTCTCTCATCATCTCGATCTCAAAACCCTCGAGCAACTTCAATACCTCGTCAAGGGAGAGGTGCGTCCGACCCGGCAGCGAGGCCCAGGAATCCCGTCTGCAAAAGAACTGCCCGGCGAACCGGCCACCCGGACGAATCGCCGCCACGATCCGGTTCCAGAGACCCGGAAAGTGCTGTGGCTCGCAGAACGGCAAGGCAAAGCTCGCGTTCACAAGGTCACAGGCAGGAACTTGCATCTGCTCGAAATTCACCTCAACAGCAGTCAAATGCGGTTTCAACGCACCAGGTACCCGAGGCAACAAGTGCGAGAACGCTTCCGGATGGCTATCGGTCGCCACTACTCGCCAGTCCTTGGGTGAATCCCTCCTGTGTAAACGGATCCAGGGCAGCGACCAGCATATCACGTGCCCCCTTGCCCAGGACGGCTTACACTCGAATTTCTCTTCATATTGAAATCACAAATTATATCACCTGTTGTTTCATAAAGTGGGCTACATATCTATTTTGAGATATAGCACGCCACTTAGACGGTATGGCTACGTGTCAGATGTAATAGGTCGTAAAATCAGCCATCGGCCGTAATCTTTATGTTTACAATACGTTATAATAAAAATGGCTCAATATGTGTGAAATGTAGCAGCCTATTGGGGCACATATTTTATAAGTATAAGCTATATAGGGAGTAAATCTATTATACGATTATGTTAATAAAAAGGAAAGTGATTGTTCGGGATTATGGCGCTTTTTTCGACTATGTAGAATAACATACTATGGCGTCGGAACCCATTTCAAGCGAGCCCATGAATGGTCACTTGCTCGTCTAAATTACTGGACCAACTCCGCGCCAAAATACGACTACAACCAACGTATTCTGCAAACTTACGCGCTCATCAGACGCTTGAAATAATCCACCCAGGGGATGGGAGAGGGATTGATCTTATTGAGCACAGCCTGGTAAAAACTGGCATACGCGCCCAGAAGAAGCGTATCGAAAGCCTGTTCGAGGGGCGTTTTTCCATGGGGATTTATGGAGATAGAGGCGATCTTCTGTTCGTCGAGTACCTGCCTGGTTATGTCATAGCGTTTTTGATTGCGTTCGTCGTACAGATTGGAATGCAATAGAACGGCCAGCAACCGATTCCTTACGGCGGCGGGACCGGTCAAGCCTTCAAGCAGATGATGGTTCAACTCCGGTATGGCAAACCAGGCCGCCATGTTTTTGGCGTTCTCGTTCCATTGATTGGCCAGGATATGCGCATTGCCCGTCAGGTGTTCGGAGGCGATAATCAGCGGCGCCCGCAACCGGGCGCGATAGGCCAGATCGAGAGACGGATTGGGTACGGAAAGATCTGCATAGATGGCATTAACGGAACGAAGCAGGGAAAGAGCCGCCCCCATTTCCTCATTCGTCAGATCGATAAATCCCAGTTGCCGGAAGATACCCAACTGGTAAGTCACGGCATATCCCAATCCGATGCGAGGCTGTCCGCATGGATTATGTTCACTCTTAAAGAGGACCGCCGGTACCTTATGTCGTTCAGCAAACGCCGCCAGATCACCGCCGGTCGTCAGAGCCATCATGGGTAGGTCATGCGCTTGCCCGTATTCAGCTACGGACATGACCTCTTCCGTACCACCTGAATAGCTGGACAACAGGATCAGAGTCTCCCGGTCTACCCACGCCGGTAACCGGTAGTCCGAAACGATGGTGACCGGCAGGGATAACCGATCGCGAAACACGCTCTGTATCAGATGCGTACCGATCGCGGAGCCGCCCATCCCCGCTACGATGAGATGTTTACAATCCCGAAGTGAGGCAGGAAAAGTCCGGTCGGCGATAGCCTGCCAGGCTGCTTCCACCTGATCCGGTATCGCCCCGAGGGAGCCGAACATATTAGAGGGGTCCAGGTGTTTGAATTGTGCAGGGTTAGCCATGGTTTAAACTGCTCCGATCTCCTTCAAATACGCCACACTTTCTTTAAATTCCCGCGTTTCGTAGGCGAGCAGGGCGCCCTGAGACTCTTCCTTCTCTTTCGGTGATCGCCAGTCTTGGTCCCTGGGTTGAACATGCTGCCAGTACAGACGCAGAAAGGGCAACATCTCTTTGATGTCCCTGTCGAGATATTCCGCCCAGTAGTCATCGGCCAGCATGCGGACATGGCGTGCATAAATGGCGCCAAGTTCTATGGTTTTGGTGATGTTGGGATGGTGCGCATCAATCATCGATAACAAGGTTGGAAAGTCCACAACCCCTTTGCCCAGCGCACACCGCGCCATACGATAGCCTTCATCGGTCGGATGCAGCGTATAATCTTTGAGGTGGATATTGCGCAGATGAGGCATCAGTCGTTCGGTATACCCCATAGGCTCTTCGCAGACCGCCAGGACATTGCCCACGTCAAGCGTGATGCCGATATAGTTACTGTCGAGTTCCTCACACATCCAGAGCATATCATCGGAGGTGGCGTCGGAATGATTTTCTATGGCAATAGAAACCCCATGATCATCGGCGAGCGAAAGGACGTCACGCAGGATATCCCGGCAATTTGAAAGATGGGACTGCCACTGCCCGGCCAGCGGTCTGCGGTCACCGCCCAATACCCCGCTCATCACTACGCGTAAGGTACTGCTGCCGAGGGCGCTGGCGACCGGGATGAGCCTCTGGAGCATTTCAAGTTCTACCTGCCCGCCATCTGTCACGATAAAAAGATTACGTTCTTCAGCGTATGCCCGTGCTTTCTGAATCGTTTCCAGTTTCAGGTCCGGCAGGCAACCATCCGGTGGAAATTCAACGCCCGACAGGCCCTGTTCGACAGCCATGTCCATAAGCTGACAGGCGTCATAACCGGTATTGAAAGAATAGGCACATACTCCGATGGGCATGGAGAACTCCTTCTGTGATATAAGGACTGAGTACACGATCGTCAAAGACCGTTTCCGCCAATATCGTTGAAGGATATATGATGCGCAAGTACAAAGGGTCTATGGGCATCATCTTTATCGAGCCTTCTTTTATGTATGATAGAAACATTTTGCCATGTACATTTAAATGTATAACAATATGTATGTAGAATAATATTCAAATTATAAGGAGATATCATGGGCCGCTGGGGATTACTTGTTTTTCTATGGAGTGTAACAGGGTTCGGTTGCGCCGAACAACCGAAGCCGGAAGAACCAACGAAATTCGGCGTCAAAGACTATCTGGCCAGAGCGTACGCTACCGTAGACACGCTAGAGGTTGCGGATGCCATAGCGGCCGGTGGGGATACCTCTCTGGTTTTTGTCGATGTCCGTGAAGGGGATGAGCTTATCAGAAAAGGAAAGATCCCCGGATCGGTACACGTGCCGCGCGGCGTGCTGGAATTCTATATTGATGAAACGAGCTCAATGCACATGGCCCTCTTCAGTTCCGGAAAAAAGATCGTCTTCTACTGTGAGAGCGGCGGTCGGTCGGTCCTGGCCGCCAGGTTGGCGATGAATATGGGTTTGGAGGAGGTGGCCTACCTCGGTGGCGGATTCACTGCCTGGGTGACCGGCGGTGGCACGGTTGAACATTTGGGAAAGATATGAGAAATAAAATATACATTTAAGGAGTGAGGCCATGTCTTTTTATGCAGCCGCCTATGATACGGAGGCCGTGTATCCCTGGTGGGAGAAGGGTGAGCGTTCGCATCGGGAAAATGGGTTCAGTTATACTCCCGAACGTATTGATGAGTTTCTGGCCGGTGTGCGGTCGGTCGCCGAAGCGCACCTTCAGCGGGAAGCGCCGGCCTCTTTTTTTCTCGTGGCTAAATTGTTGAAACTCGCCGGGCCTGAGCTGCGATCTATTCTCGACCATCCACTGTTTGATATCCAGTGCCATACCTTTACGCATCCGGACCTGATCGGCCTGGACGAAGACGAAGCCGCCTTGAGATATGAACTGGTCGATGCCAAAAATTTGATAGAGGATACCTTCGGTCGACCGGTGATCGGTTTGACCGCACCGGGAGGGTATACCCACGGGTTAACAGGGTACCCACGCATTCTGGAGTTCATGTGGGACACTGGATATCGGTACTTACGCAGCGTTGGAACCGGCCCCAACAGAACGATGCCCGCCCCGCTCAATCAACCCTTCTGGTACACGCAGGACGGTTTTCCGAACTTGCTCGAAATCCCTTCTCACGCCTGGCATGATAATATTCTGACCGGTCAACCCGGCGTGGTTCGCTGGCCGCCGGCTCTGCCTTGGGGTTACCCTGGTGAGATGCCGGACAACGCACAAGGGGTATACGAAGCCTACGCACCGGGCATCGACTACTGTTCAGAGCATGACCTGCTGTACTATATGCCTATTTTTCATCCCTGGTCTATTTATCGAATCGACAAGCAAGCCGGTCAGATTGCTTTATTACTCGATCATGCCCGGCAGAAGATGGATATGGCGTCCTGTATGCATATCTATCAGCATATCCTCGATAACCGTGCCCTGGCGGCCGAGGAACTGGTTCTGGATTAAGGAGCATATAATATATGAACAAAGGTATTGAACGTTGGGATCTGGCGCCGGGTTTCAGCATCTCTCGGGTGCTTACGGGGCTTTGGCAGATTGCGGATATGGAGCGTGATGGCCGGACGCTGGATGTCGCGGCTACAGCCCGAGCGATGGCGCCGTATGTAGAAGCGGGGTTCACGACGTTCGATATGGCGGATCATTACGGATCGGCGGAGGAGATTGCCGGCCGGTACGCCCATGAACAAGAAACGGGCACGGTACAGTTGTTGACGAAATGGGTGCCGGAGCCGGGGCCGAAAACGCGTGAGGACGTGAGGCATGCGGTCCAATCATCTTTGAAACGGATGCAGACCGATTGTCTGGACGTATTACAATTCCACACCTGGGCTTATTCTGATCCGGGTTACCTGGACTGTCTGTTCTACCTCCAGGAGCTGAAGGAAGAAGGGCTCATTCGCCATCTGGGGCTGTCCTATGTCGACACCGCCCACCTTCGCGTCATTGTAAACAGCGGCATCGATATTGTGTCCAATCAGGTCTGTTTTTCTCTTCTGGATCAGCGCGCCCGCACCAACGACATGACGGCCTTTTGCCGGGCTCATGGTATCACGCTCCTGGCTTTCGGCACGCTGGCCCCTTCGATTTTGTCATCGACAAAATCGAAGGGGCGATACGATCACTGGGTGGCCAATTGGAAGAGGTTGTCCGAACGCGGGTCTATGTTCGTGATATGGCGGACTGGGAACCGGTGGCGCGTGCGCACGGCGAGCGCTTTCGGGAGATCAAGCCTGCCAATACGCTCGTTCAGGCGGAGCTTATCGGATCGGATTACCTGGTTGAGATCGAGGCGGAAGCCGTCGTTCAATGACCTGTTCTAATCATGCCTCAGAGCGACCAGGGGATCAACCCGTGTGGCCCGGTAGGCGGGGATAGAACAGGATAGGAAAGCGACACCGACCAGGAATAGAATACTGATTACAAATTGTTCATTTAATTGGGCTTCCACGGATTGGCGGTAGATGACAGACCGTTCCTGCTCGATGTCGAATCGTTTTTTTAGTCCTACCGCACGAAGTCTCGACAACTTGGCGTTCAATTCAGAGCCGGACCCTTCTCTGGCCAGGGCTTCGTCTGTTTCGGCCTGAAGAAGAGATTGTTGATACTGGGCTTCGATATCAGCGGCCATCGCCCGCTGGTTCAACAGGTCGGTTTGCAGGCCCGCTTCTGTACTCACGTAGCCGGCCTCCCCCTGCCGAATCTGCCAGCGCGTATCCACGAGAGAAAACGCCAGGTCCGGATTGCTCATCTCCAGAATTACCGTTTCAGGATTGACCACCGCCCCCGGCAGCATAACGATCCGATCCACCCTGGCACTCGTTTCAGCCGGAATCCACAGAATTTCCTCCGGTATCAGCGTCCCAATTTCGCATACATTGCGTAACATGGACCCGCGTTTTACCACATCCGTGTAGACCGTGGCGCCCGCCACGGTAGGCGCCGCAGGTTTCAGTCGGGAAAGGTCCACCGTAATCAGTAACAAGACGACGATACTTCCCCCCACATAGAAAATACGACGTATGCGCTTTGCTCGTGCATTCTGCGGGCGAGGGATATCCATCATTTCCTCCGAACATCTTTACATGGTTTTTATGACATGGCTCGATATATTATGTGCTGCGGTGCGATCTCATTGCAAGAGCCATGCCCCTGTGAGGTAGCCCTGTGATTTCCCGTGTTTGTTCAGGTTATAGAAGAGCACTGAAGCAGACAAGAAAATAGAGTGTCCGATTTTGGGACGCCACCGTGCCGATATCGCAACAAAACGGCACGTAGATGCCATGCATAAAGGCTCATTCCCCACAAACGGAGTTTAATTGTCCAGGTCCCAGTTGTATCTCTTCAGCACCTTTCTATTCTGGACGGCCTTGTACGTTTATGTGCCTATCCTTGCTCCCTATGCGCGGCATATGGAGGGCTCGATGACGGTGGTCGGGCTGATTATCGCCTCATATGGATTTATGCAGTTGCTGTTCCGTATTCCTCTCGGGATCTGGTCAGATCGGACGGGTCGCTGGAAGCCGTTTCTGCATGCAAGTCTGTTGATGCTGGCAGGCAGTGCACTTGGCCTGGCCTGGTCGCCGACACCAGAATGGATGATTGCGACCCGAGCACTGGGCGGGTTGGCGGCGTGCAGTTGGGTGGTCTGGGTGGTAATGTATGCTGGTTTTTTCCCTGAAGAACGTTTGCCGGCGGCGATGAGTCATCTGGGCGTTTGTTCAGCACTGGGCCAGATGGTCAGCACATACGCGGGAGGGTGGATAACCGATCTCTACGGCTGGACGATGCCATTTTATATTGGCGCGATTTTATCGGTACTCAGTATGCTGGTCCTCATGCCGGTGCCTGAACCCGTTCAAATCCGCAAACAAAAGCTGACCTGGCACCGTATCGCATCCATAGGCACAACCCGCAGCCTGCTGACGGTATCCCTGATCTCCGCTTTAGGGCAATATGTCACCTTTATCACCATCTTCGGTTTTGTTCCGGTCTACGCGGTCGAAATCGGCGCCAACAGCGCGCAACTCGGGACGATGACGTTGATCGGTCTGGCAGGGACGACCGTAGCCGCTTACGCCAGCGGTATCTGGTTGGCGCCGCGATGGGGGATGCGGTTTGTTCTAATTCTCGGATTTATCATTATCGGCCTTGGTACAGTTATGATTCCGTATAGTGAGACCGTAGGCATACTCTATATTGCCCAGCTTATCGGTGGTCTGGGCCGGGGACTGACCCAACCCATGCTGATGACCCTGGCGGTGCAATCGATCCCGCCGGAGGAACGCGGTACGGCCATGGGCATCTATCAGGCCGTCTATGCCCTCGGCATGTTCGGCGGCCCCGTGCTCGGCGGTATGCTCGGTGACTGGATTGGCTTGAGCGGTGTGTTCCTTTCAACAGGTCTGATTTGCGTGATTGGGGCGGTGTGGTCGGGATTATTGAGGGTGGAGAATAAAATGGTGATTAGTGATTGGTGAATGGTTAAAACCAAATAACAGCAACAACATGAAGATCTGAAAAGAGCGACCCTCATGGCGCTTAACCGTCTGCCCGAACCCAACCGACAGGCCTTGACTATGTACTATCTCGGTGAATCATCGATAAAAGAGGCAGGACTTGCCCTGGGCACCAGCAGTCAGGCCGCTAAGATGCGCATTCATCGCGCCAGAAAACAATTGCAAAAGGAGACATTGAACATGGTAACGGACACATTCAAGGCAGAGGCTTTCGCCCGATTTCAAGGAACGGTTTCAAGTCAGTGACATCACAATTTTCTTCTCCGATATAACCGGTTTTGCCGGCGTCACCACCGATTATCCGCCGGAAGTGTGGATAGACGCCCTCTATGAATACATGTCCGAGATGGCGGACATTCTGTTTCAGTACGAAGGCGTGTTGGATAACTATGAAGGCGACAGCATCATGGGGCCCTTCGGCGCCCCGAAGGCGTATGATGACCACGCCGTCAAAGGTTGCCGACATGCGACATGTCTATCGGAACTCGGAACGGTCTTCACCAATCACCATTCACCACCGACGAAGTGCTCGCATCGTGTCCGCAGGCCACATGCCATCACTCAACCCCGAAGGGCTCGATGAGTTCCCGAAGGGAATCATCCATCACCAATCATCTCCCCCAACACCCGCCCATCCCGCCCTGCCGGCATGGTAATGCCCAACAGCTCACAGATGGTCGGCGCGACGTCCGCCATGTCGACCGGCAGACGATATTTGCCGGGCTTGATCCACGGGCCGTGGAAAAGGAGCGGCACATGGATATCGTAATCATGGGGCATGCCGTGCGTCGTGCCATAGTTGGTGACGCTGTATTCAATGTCCAGGAGCATATAATACGGGGTGGATATCGGGATGACATCCCCGCTCTTATCAGGATGAAAACTGTGGTACGCGGCCCTTGAAAGGTTGGTATCGGGCAACTGGCCCCGCTCGATATGGGTTCGGGTGAACACTTTCCAGACGGCAGGGTCGGCCATCAGGACATCGGCGCTCGTCTGTTCGACTTCCGCTCTGGTCAAATGGTACTTCTTAATCGTATCATAGTTGAGATAGAGACCGACTTTGTTGAGGTACTCTACCCACGCCCCTTCACCATAGGTTGCATCCAGGACCGACTCCAGACGCTCGGTCAGAGGCCCATCCGCTACCCTTGCTGCCGGGATGCCTTTTAAAGCCGTCTGCTCCGGCAACGGCAGGGCGCCATGATCACCCGTAAGGATAAGCAACGTGTTGTCCCGCCCTACCTGCTGGTCGAGAAAGCCGAAGAAATCTGCCAGTTGCCGATCTGTACGCAGCGTCATGTCCATAACCTCCTGGCTGAACGGTCCATAATCGTGTCCTACATAGTCGTTGGCTGACAGGCTGATGATCAACACATCGGGGACGTCATCCTGCCCGAGCTGTTCCTCGATGATGGCCTGCCGGGCAAACTCAAGTTCCAGATCATTGGACCAGGGCGTGTGTTTAAAGGCATTGTAATAGGCCGGTCCGGGCGCATCGAGTCCGCCGGTCGTCACATGCGGGAAAGTGATGCCGCTTTTTCGGTTGTCCTCCTCACCGATCCGGTCGTCGAGGCCTGCCCGTTTGAGGTATTCCGCCTCGGGCAACAGACGTTCCCAGGTACGTCCGAAGGATTTGTCGGGCAACTTACGGGCATTGAACTGTTTCACCCAATCGGGCAAGTCGTCCATGAAGAAGCTGCTCGATGTGAATCGACCCAGCGACGCTTCATACCAGTACGGCGCGCCGATCTTACCGGCGCTGATCATGGCGCTGTAATCTTTAGCGGAAATCGATATCGCCTTGCCCTGGAAGTTGGTCGCCATGCGCAGTTCATCCGCCAGCGTCGTGCCCTGTAACTCTTTCGTAGACGCTCTGCCGTCTGCCGTAGGTTCTTTGCCGAGGATGTGGCTGTCCGGGTCCACCAGCGACGGCCGGCGTTTCCCCCACGACCGGTCATACCAGGAATTGGCGATGATCCCTGTTTTGTAGCCGTACATCCCCGAGGTGATGACATTGTGTCCCGGCGAGGTAGACGCATGCAGATGGCTGTATCTTGCATCCGTCATCCATGCGCCCCCGTCCATCAGCCGTCGAAAACCATCTTCCACGAACAGGTCATCAAATCGCAGCAGAAAGTCATACCGGAACTGATCGATGATGATCAGCACCGCCAGGCGGGGTTTTGGAGCGGGCTGGGCGTTAGTAGATGCTACACCAGAGATAAGTAGAGATAGGACAAGCGCTATTCGACTTGCATGCAATTTGTACATAAGGACCTCAATTTTGTCGATTGGGTACGAGATTTGGAGGATATTTTCGACTAGATTACATGTTAGAATTTAATTAGTATAGAGGTAGGTGCTCAAGATTGCAAGAATAATGCGCCTTTGAAAGGCGCTGACACGATGAACGAGTGCAGGTATATCATGAAGATATTACAATAGGTGTACTATCGGTCCAATTCAAGATGCCTATCAGTCTGATGACGGCAGATTACACTACCCCTCCCGCTGCTTAATCCGATGCAATAATGCAATCAGGTGATCCCGGAAGACCTCACCGGCCTCGGGCTCGAATTCCAGATGGCGACAGATACGCGGGGCAAAAACCGCCGCGTACCATCCAAAACCTTCCTGCGAAAAATCCTGCGGACGCGCCAGATAGCCGACAGGTTCGTTGGCATATCCGATGACCATGGTATGAGGATAGGGCGACGCCTCTTTGATGCCGTTGCCGTATTCCAGGAATAGCTCCATGGGATGGGATAGCAGCACGCCGTCGTTGACCCGTAGATAGGCGACCTTGATTTCTATGCGCTGTGGATGCGGTGTGTCGATCAACTCGAGTTGTTTTTTCCGCCAGTCCTGCTCGAAACGTAGCTGGCGATAATCTCTGGATGTTATGTCGCCCTCAAACTTAGCCACTTGCTGCGCGTAATCCACCAGTTCGGCTTCCAGCGGTTCCCTTTCAGGCACTTTTGTGGGCAGCGGCATCTCGACCATATCGCCGCAAAGTGTTACGTCCGGTGTCGTTTCAATCTCATCCAGAGCAGGCAACACGCTGTTCTTGAGCAACGTGCCGTTGGCATCCATCGCGTCCAGCCCATCGCCAAAGCCCCGGCAGTTCAGATTGCCGCAACTCCCCTGGAAGAACAGCATGCGGACGCCATCCAACTCCCGCTCCATCTTCGCGATGCCATCCGCCGGATAGTCCCCGCAGACGAGTGTACTGGCGCCCAGCGTTACCGGATGCGCACTGAAGTTGATCGTCACCACCCGTAAATGCCCCTCTTCATCATCAATACGCATCAGTAAGGCGTCCTGATCCACGATGCCGCCTTCGTCAACCCTATTGACAGACAACTCTGGAATGGCCACCCGACCAAATCCGATGCGTCCCGACTCCATGTTAGAAACCGCCTGTCCAATGGCCTCAGCGAATTTGCCGGGCAGCGTATCCGCATAGTCCTCATTCCATGCCCCCCAGGCGACCGTCTTCATAGTAGCAGGACCGGAATGAGTATGCGTATTCGTAATGACGACATGCGCCGGATCAAGTCCATAAGCCCCACGGACCAGGCGGTGCGTGGATTCAACCAGTGAGCGGTCCGTCCAGATCAAATCATTCGACACCCAGACATAGGTCTGCTCCCCATCCGACAACGCCAGCGCGGTGCACTGCAGATCCTGGTGTATCTTCGTACTGCGCCGCTCCAGATAAGGTCCGTAGCCGCATAGTTCCAGACCGAGCGGCGGCGTGATGGTTGTACGGCCTGTGCCGTAGAGTAGTTGGGACATGAGAACTCCGCCGAATTATGAATGATGAAATTTGAATTGTGAGTTGTAACAATTGTCATATGATAGATCATGTATAATTTTCTATAACTTACAGAAATTATAGTGTTATCAATCATAATTCATAATTTATAATTCGACAATTGGTATTAGATAGCCTGATAAACATAGGTTCTGGTGTTTTTGATCAATCATAATTCATAATTAAATATAAACCGTTTCCCCCGTACGCACCGACTCCGCCTCTTTAAGGCAGATCATAAGTGAATTCCGGGCGGAAGCGCCGGAGAGGATAGTCGGTTCCGTACCGTTTTCCAGCGCATCGACGGCATGACCGAGTTGGGCTTCGAAGGCTTCGGGGAAATCGATGGCCGGCTCGGTCTTTTCGCCATCGGGCGTGTAGAGGGTCACGGGCAGGCCCGACAGAGAGTTGAACCAGAGGGTGCCGTCTTCGAAATAGGCATCGTAGCCGTGCTCGAACTTAGCTGAACTGATCGAGCCGCATTGGGCGGTGACGGTGAAATCTTTGCCAGTGAAACCGTATTGCGTCGACAGGTACAGGACGTATCCGTTCGGGCTGGTCCTGCCGGACGAATGGACCTGGTCCGGTAGGCCGAACAGGTATTGTACAAAATCAGAATCATGGACGTGCAGATCGATGCCGGCCGCGCCGGTCTCTTCGTACTTTTCAAACCAGTTGTCGCTGCCCCACAAGGGTTTGGATATGACGCGTTTCATGTGCAATCCGAGGAACTTCCCATATCTCTCCTCCTCGATGGCCTGTTTCAGAAAAGCAAACTCCGGAAAGAATCGCAATACCTGGGCGACCATGAGCTGCTTACCCACCTCTTTTGCCTTTTCGACCATACGATCCGCTTCATCCAGCTTTAAAGCAATCGGTTTTTCAACCAGCACATGCTTGCCTGCACCGAGCGCCCGCATGACGATATCATAATGCATGGCCGTCGGCAGACAGATGTCGATCAAGTCAATGGCCGGATCGTTGAGAATCTCGTCGATCTCACGATAGGTCCGGATGCCGGTCAGATCCTGTACCCCGCCGCCGGAACCGAAGTTCCCCTGAATCTGTCGCCAGTCGCCGCTGAGCTTCTTCTCATCCCGCGTGCAGATGGCGCCGACCTGCGCATCAGGCAGATTTTTGATCGCCATGAAGTGGGTGGTGCCCATAAATCCGATACCGAGAATACCGATGTGTATCATATATGTGAGTCCTCCAGATGTCGCCTTATGCCGATAATGGCTTGTGGTGGGTAGCTGGTGGCAGGTGGCTCGTTGCGTAATTCATGCCTCTTATACTACCAGCTACCCGCCATTTTTATGAACATAAAAATACTTTACTCCGTTTCAACGCGACCCGTATCCTGCCACCTGGTCTGATCATATGCTGGGTACAATGATGGTCATCGAGATCCATAATAAGATCGTAATCCTGTGTGCTGCCGTCTACGGATAACAGAATTTGATTGGAGGCGACAGACGGGATGATCCGGTGGATAGTCGCTGTGACTTCGTTCTCTCGTGGCTCATCTGTTACGACCAGCCGTACATCCACCGCTCGAATTCCCAGCCAGATGCGGTCACCGGCGCGAAATCGCGTGTCCGGTTCGACCTGGACCTCGCAAGCTTCTATAGATACAATCATCACCGTATCTGTTATGTCTTTCACCTCGCAGGGCATCAGGTTCTCCACACCCAACAGTTCAGCGGTCACACGACGCTGGGGATGTGAGAAAAGCGATATGGCATCGTAGCTTTCTACGATTCTGCCCTCATCCAGTACAATAAGTCGATCTGCTAACGAGAACGCCTCGTTGAGGTTATGCGTCACGAGAAGAATCGGAATATCCGTTTCTTCTTTAAGCCGGAGTAGATCTGTCTGAAAGGCCCTCCTGCGACGTTCATCCAGCGCGGAAAACGGTTCGTCCAGCAACAGTAAGCGAGGGCGGGCAGCCAGGCTGCGCGCCAGCGCCACCCGTTGCATCTCACCGCCGGACAACTCCCTCGGATAACGGGACCGCAAATCCGTCAGTTGAAACTGCGCTATCCATTTTTCGGCCTCATCACCTGGGCCGGCGCCGTATCCGATATTGGCTTCAACCGTCATATGCGGAAACAGGCTCGGATGCTGAAACATAAACCCCACGTGCCGTTCATGAACCGGTATCGTGACAGACGATTGCGCATCGAAAAGGACGACCTCATCGAATTGAATACGCCCCTCATCCGGCATCAGCAGACCGGCAATCAGGCGAAGCGCACTGGTCTTGCCGCAACCAGACGGTCCGAAAAGGATGGTTATCCCGTTGTCCACCTTCATATCCAATGAGAGCGTGAACGATGCGTTAAAGGTATGCTTTACGCCGGTCAATGAAAGGCCCATTACCCCTGCCTCGGTTGAAGGGATCGCTCCGTCAATACGATTACTGCGGCGGAAAGGACCGTCAACAGGATAGCCAGCGTCTGCGCCATCGTATCCTGACCTGTAGTAAACGCCTCATAAATAGCCAGCGGCATCGTCTGGGTGCGTCCAGGAATATTACCGGCGAGCATCAGCGTCGCCCCAAATTCTCCGATGGCCCGGGCGAAGCTGAGGATCAGCCCGCTGATCAGCCCCTGACGGGCCAGCGGGAGCGTGACGTGCAGGAACGTGGAAAACTTATTCTTCCCCAGCACGTACGAAGCCTGCTCCAGGTCGACCGGTACATCCCTGAAGGCCGCTTTGGCCGCCCGGACCATAATCGGCAGGGAAACTACCCCGGCCGCCAGCGCCGCACCCTGCCAGGCGAAAGCGAACGTAAACCCGGTCCAGTCGTAGATATACCCGCCCAGCAACCCTCTCCGGCCAACCAGCAGAATCAGATAATACCCGGTAACCGTCGGCGGTAATATCATCGGCAAGGTCAGGAGCAGATCAAGAACCGTTCGCCCCGGGAACTGTCCACGGGCCAGCAGCAGCCCCAAGGCCGTCCCTGCGATCCCAACCCCAATTGTCGCCAGGATGGAAACCAGTAATGAAAGTTGCAGCGCATCTAACATCATATTTGGTAATTTGGTGATTTGGTGATGGCAAGTGTCCTGCGGACACATTGCGAGCACTTCGTGGTTTGGTGATTTGGTGATGGATGCCGCTACGCGTCATCGAAAGTAAGGAGCGCCTCTTCGAAGCATGATTAGAACGCGCTCCGCTTTGCTCTTTATTGGTTTGTTTTAGTCTTTTCTATCACCCGATCACCATTTTCAAAACCCATATCGCCTCACGATCTCCTGCCCGACGTCACTCATAATGAAAGCGATAAACTGCCGGGCGATATCCTGCTGTGGGCTGCCGGCGATGACGGCAATGGGATATTCGATTGGATGATGCCAGGAAGAATCAGCCTCAGCGACCAGACGGACCTTCGGGCGAATCAACGCATCGGTTTGATAGACCAGGCCGGCGTCCGTTTCGCCCCGAGCTACATATTCCAGCACCTGACGCGTATTCCCACCGAATATAAATTTTGACGAAAGCGTATCCCAGAGTCCGATATGACGCAGGGTCTCTTCGCTGTACAGGCGTATAGGCACCCCCGCGCTCCCCAGGCCAATGCGGGTAATTTGCTCCTTGGTCAGGTCATCGAAGGTTTCGATAGCAATCGGACTATCCTGAGCTATAATCAGGACCATGGCATTGGTAGCAAACATCCTGCGTGTGTCTGATATTATGAGTTTCTGCGCGGATAGAGCATCCATCTGTATGGCGGCCGCACTCGCAAAGATATCCACCGGGGCGCCGGTCTCGATCTGGCGTTGCAACAGGTTGGAGCCGGCGAAATTAAAGGTTATCTTCGTACCATACTGTGTTTCAAACGCAACGCCGATATCCGTCAAAACCTCTTTTAAGCTGGCGGCAGCGGCGACTAGGAGTTCTGTCCGATCCTCCGAGGGCCTGGATGAACAGGCGACCAGCGTCAGGCTAAGGCAGATTAATAAAAGGATGGCAGGGAGATAGAATAGAGGCATAGATGAATTTGAAACTTCTGCCCATCTGCCCACCTGCCCATCTGCCCACCTGATCTCAGACTGCCTCTTAATTCCCCACAAATGGTTTAAACAACGGTTCCCCATACTTCTTATACCCGGCGATGATCGCCTGACCTTCCGGCGAGGTTACAAAGTTAATCAGCAACCGGACGCGTTCGTAATCAACATGCGGCCAGCGCTTCGGGTTGACGGCAATGATGCCGTATGGATTATAAAGAAGGGCATCACCTTCTACCAGTACGTTCAGCTCAAGTGTTTTCTTGAGTGCCAGATAGGTGCCGCGGTCAACCAGACAATAGCCGCGTTTTTCATCTGCGATACGCAGCGTCGCCGCCATACCCTGGCCGACTTCTACATACCAGTCCCCGGAAGGGGATATCCCGACCTGACTCCAGACGGCCTTCTCTTTTTGATGCGTCCCGGATTCGTCACCACGGGAAAGGAAGACCGCCTTTTTATCTGCAATTTTCGCAAACGCCTCGATGGCCTTTTTCATCCCACCGATGCGCGCCGGATCGCCGGACGGACCGACGAGGACGAAATCATTGTACATCACATCCTGGCGGTATACGCCATAACCGGCGGCGACAAACGCATCCTCTAACTTCCGCGCATGCACCAGCACCACATCCACATCGCCGTTTTCGGCGAGTTTCAGGGCCTTGCCCGTCCCCACGGCGATGACATCAATTCTAAAATAGTCACGAAACTTTCGTTCAAACTGCGGAAGCAGAACATCCAGCAAACCGGAGTCGTACGTGCTCGTGGTCGTCGCCAGCTTGAGATTACGCTGGGCAAACGCAGTAGAGGTAAAAAGTAGAACCCATAGCAACAGGAGATATCGGCGTTTCATAGTTCCCTTCCTGAGGTAAAACCTACATCCGGAATGTAAGCATAAAGCGGCCGCGGCTTCTCCAGGCATTGTTAGCCACGGGGGAGATCAGTGTACCGGGAGAATCATATTTACGCAAATATACAATCAGATCGACAATCAGATTCTCCATGAGATGACAACCGGCGAAAAAACCGATGCCGTTCGTATTTGTCTGGTCGTAATCGATGTTACTGAAAGCGGCGAGTGTGGCATCCTGACCCATATGAACTGCTTGTATGCCTGCCCGGGTTCCGCCGACCGGGCCCGTACTGCCGTAGGTTACCACGCCGGTTATGCCATGGCGCTTATCCGAGGCGCCTGTGTTGATCACATAATCAACATTGAAGGTTAACGGCTTTTTATAAACGGTCTGCGTATACCGGGCGCTCACATTAATCATGCGGAAATCTGATAGAAAACCGGTTTTGCCGGCATTCGCCCGGTTGGAGTTGGGCGCCAAAATCAGTCTGGGCGATTTCAGATTCTGTGCGGCAAAAATAGAATCCGCCTGGCCGAATGCATACCACGCTATCGCAATAGTCTGCGACCGGTTGGGCTGTGTAAATCGTCCGAGCGCCTGTGCGCCGATGAAATAGGTATGGGATACATCCCGGGTTCTGGAGGACGCCTGATTGATCAGAATTTCAGCGAAGTTCAAGCCGAATGCAGCCGACTTATTCGCATTTTGCACCAGAATCCGCTGCGCTAACCCCTCCGGCGACAAATCGGGATCGAGGACGACCGGTGTCGGTTTAAAAAACGGGATCGGAAACTTACCGCCGATCAGGGTAACCGAAGGGACCGGCCGGACCTGCGCATAAAGCCAGGAAATATGCGGATTTTTGTTCATCAGAAAATCGCCGGCCTTCACCCATTCCGACGTGACAATAGCTCGCGGATTACCCGTCATTAACCGCCCCACAAGGTCAATACGGTCGCTGGCTCGTAATGTCGTATCCAATCGCAAACCGTATTGCAACACATTCCGCGCCCGCGTTACATTCTGAAAGTCACCCTGCCATCGCAACCGGACCGTGCCGCTCCAGGTCAGGCGGTCGGCCGTAACGTTGGACAGAGCGACACCATCCCATGTTCCGGTAATACATACGCATAATAAAACCCCCTTCATCCACATGCTCAGTGTAACTCGGTGAGCCAATACCCATCCAGGCACGTCATCTCCTTCCAAAGCATCCGTTTCAAGACATATTGTTAGTTTTCTAAAAAGACTCCCTATGATATGGTCTATTGTTCGATTGTGTCAAGAAAGTTTGAACCGCAACGGCAGGTGATCACACGCAAGTAAGTACTACCTGTGATCTACATGGTTGATTCTAAGATATTTTTATAAAAACCGAATGTATACATTCACGCAGGTGTCTAAGCAATAATCAGATCCATACCGAACTACAAGTGTTTCAGCTCATGTTTTGGAATTAGTCAATAAAGCTACGAAACTACGAAACTACGGACAGCACCATTTTCTTTGTTGATTAGTAGCTTCGTAGCTTCAATTATCAAGAGTTCAAATCTTTTTCTGAATGTCTATACGTATAAACTCTGAACAAAGTTTGAATAAATAAATCCGGGGGTTTGTATTATTGAAAGATCAGAATTTTCAATGGTCTATCATTACCGGCAAAGAAACCGCAATTCACTTAACTTCTCAGGAGGATGATTTCATGCAACCCAGAGTGATTGAAACATTGAATAAAGGTGTCTCCCGGCGGCGTTTTCTGACCAGCGCGCTGGCAGCCGGCGCCGCCTTGACGTTGGCGGACAAGCTGGCGCTGGCTCAAGAGATGGCGACCGGCAAACTCACGGCCAAGGATATTCACGGCGTGGGCGTCGAGCCCGGTCTCGTCCGTATGGCGCTCAACGAAAATCCGATCGGCCCGTCACCGCGCGCCCTGCAGGCGATCGCGGAAAACATGTTCAATATCAACCGCTACTCGTTCGGTGGCGGCGACATGAACCAGGCGCTGGCCGATTTCGACGGCATCGAACTGCCGAAACCCGATCCATCTCGCAGAGGACAGGGTGGCCGCTTTCGTCGTCGTCGTACGCCTTTCTTTATTACGGCCGGCTCGGGGGCGTTGCTGAGTCAGATCTCACTGGCGTACCTGAGTAAGGGCGGCGGAGAAATTATTGAAGCAGAACAAGGATACGGCTCTGTCATGGGTGACGCCGAGGACTACAACGAAATGGGCATCGAAACGAATGTCATTAAGGTACCCATGAAAAACTATGGCCATGACCTGGATGCTATGCTACAGGCCATCACGCCGAAGACGACCATGGTCGTCATCACCAATCCGAATAACCCGACCGGCACGCTGCTGTCTTATGCTGAGCAGGAAAAATTCGTAGCTGCGGTCCCCAGTAACATCCTTGTGGTCATTGATGAAGCCTATATCCAGTTCGTCAAAGATCCGAATTACAAAAACACAGCGACGCTGGCGACGAAATACGACAATGTGATCGTCACCCGGACCTTCTCCAAGGTGTTCGGTATGCCGGCCATGCGACTTGGCTACGGCATTTGCAGCGAGCCGATTCAGGAAAAGCTGCGGTTCTATTCTACCGGCAGTCCGAACATGCTGGCGTATGTAGCCGGCGAGGCCGCCATCAAAGATCGTGCCCACTACCGTCGTTCGCAGGAAGTGGTGTGGCACTTCAGAGACCGCCTGGAAGAGGAGTTCACGAAGATGGGTCTGGAATACATCCCGTCCTCAAGTAACTTTATGATGGTCAATCTGGGTAAACCGTCCATGAATATCATGCGGGCCATGTTCGAAAAAGGCGTCATGGTGACAAATCGTAGACGGGAAGCTTACCCGACCTGGATCCGTGTTTCGTCCGGTTCCGAAGCGGAAACCGAGGTCTTCCTGAATGTGTTGAAAGAAGTGATGGGTAAAACCATTTAGTAACAGATGTTACGCATCAGTCCGTGTAAGGAAAAGGGAGTGGTCGTTATGACCCTCCCTTTTTCCGTTGTACATTGTGGCCGACGCGATGTATTTTGCCGACAAAGCACAAAGCACAAAGCACAAAATACACCTTTATGACATCTCGTCTGAACATCATCCGACTGCCCGTATTAATCACGCTGGCTCTTGCTGCCGTACAATTTATTTTAGAGGCGACAGGACTTACCGCTTCAACCCTGGTCAATATCTCATGGCTTATTCCAATCATTGCGATCTGGCTGACCATGACCTGCCTGCGTAATGATATGGGTTATGGCGGATTCATTAATTCGTTCCTGCTGTATACGGTCGCCGTGCGCCTGCCGGTAATTCTGCTGACTGTTATAGGAAAAACGACCGGCCTGGGCGAGGCCTACTTCACCTATGGTCGGAATCTGCTGTTCGGCCTGGTTCTGCCACATGTCATCCTCTGGCCGGTCGCCTCGTTGATTCTGGGGACGCTGCTCTGGCCCGTTATTGCCCTGACCATGAAGGGCAGACAGGTGTCGTACCGCGGGGCAGTGAGTGGTGTGGTGGTGATCCTGTTGCTGATTTTCGTCGGTCTGCCCTACGTAATCTCAACCCTGTATACGGGCGGCATTGGTGGGCGCCGTTCGGCTCACAAAACACCGGATGAATATCAGATTGCTTATGAAGACATTACTCTGACCACCTCGGACGGTTTGAAGATCCAAGGTTGGTATCTTCCGAATGAAACAGGGCGGGGGACCATCATATACTGTCATGGCCTGTTCAATCAACGCTCTGAAATGATCGACCAGGCGGCGTTCATGCATGAACAGGGATATCGAGGCTTGTTGTTCGATTTCCGCCGACATGGCAAAAGCGACGGCGACTTGACCTCCTTCGGTTATTATGAACGCCGCGACGTGGAAGCCGCCCTTCGGTATGCCATTGACGAGCGGGACGAGACAGGCCCTATCATTCTGTGGGGCATCTCGATGGGCGCAGCCAATACGCTCCTGGCCGCCGCCGAGCAGCCGGAGGTAGATGCTGTCATCGCCGAAAGCAGTTTTTACTCCGTCAGCGAAACGCTCGCACAGGATCTGGGTCGTATGTTCCGGCTGCCCCAATTCCCTTTTGCCGATATTATTGAACTCATCACCGAAATTCGGCTGGGCATAGACATCGGTGATCTGCATATCGGTCGCGCTGCAGCCAAAATCCACAATCGCCCCATTCTGCTGGTCGGCGGCACTGCGGATACGCGTATGCCGATCCGTAACAATGAGCGTTTGTATGCAGATATCCAGGGTCCCATGAAAGACCAGCTCATCGTGGAAGGCGCTACCCATGGAGATATCTGGGAGATGGCCACAGAGGCATACATAAAAAAGGTGATCTCCTTCCTGAAACAACATAACCTGCTGATTCCCATACCGACGGAAGCCTCGATCAGCCCGGCCGACGAATAGCCTGCCCTTTCATCATGTCCACCATTACATTTCTCCATTTACAAGCCGTAAAACGGGTATTATACTGATACGTCTATCCATTACCCATATTTCGTATGGCTGCATTTCTGTGATGATATAGGAACCGGATTGAAGTATGTATCAACTTACCCACGACGAAATCATACATTTTCAGGAATTCGGCTATATCTATCCGTTGACATTATGCTCACCTGATGAGATGGCCGACATCAGACAGACTGTGGAGCGGGTGCTGGAACAGGACCCGCCGTTCGGACAGGGGCGTGAACAGTCCCGCCATCTGGACAGCCGCGTGATCTACGATCTCTGTTCCCATCCGGCCGTTGTACAGCGTATGGCCGCCATTTATGGTCCGGACCTGGTCCTGTGGCGCTCCAACTTTTTTATAAAATACCCGGACAGTAAAGCGATACCCTGGCACCAGGATCGTAACTACTGGCCAATTGAGCCGCCGGTGAATATCACGGCCTGGATCGCCATTGATAAAGCGGTCATCGAAAACGCCTGTATGCAGTTTATTCCCGGATCGCACCGCACGGTCGTCCCGCACATTCCGGCCTCGGGCGTGGTTTTCAATGAAATGGCCGATCCGGATTATATTGATACCGACAAAGCCGTACCGATCATTCTAAAGCCCGGTGAGTTTGTTCTGTTCAACGAACGGCTGGTCCATTATTCCGCGCCGAATACTTCGACTGAACGACGCATAGGCCTGGCTGTGCGGGTAACGACCCCCATTGTCAAGGTAGGTCATGATGAACTGTTCAAAGGCCACAAGGTCATCCAGCTCTGCGGGGAAGATCGAATGGGGTTCAATCAGACGACCCTGCCGCCGGCATAAAAACCGTCGAGATAGCCCGGCGCTTCAGCGCCGGACTGAGAGGCCTATTTTACATTATGGAGAAGCAGATGGCGTTACAACCAGATTTTCAACCATTGACCACCTATCAGGAATATCCCATCGACGAGATGAAACAGCGGGCGGAGACATTTTATAACGACATACGACGTCGGCGTACCGTCCGTGAATTTTCAGACCGGCCTGTACCTCGAGAGGTTATTGAAAACTGCCTGCTGGCCGCAGCTACCGCCCCCAACGGCGCCAATATGCAGCCCTGGCATTTTGTGGCCGTGTCCGATTCCGGGATCAAAAGACAGATACGGATCGCCGCCGAAGAAGAAGAACTGGAATTTTATCAGAACAGAGCGCCCCAGGAATGGCTGGACGCCCTCGCCCCTTTAGGTACGGACGAACACAAGCCGTTCCTGGAAACCGCGCCGTATCTCATTGCCGTCTTCGCCCAGCGCCACGGCGTCCTGCCGGATGGTCGTAAATTTAAACATTATTATGCTATAGAATCCGTAGGCATTGCCACGGGCATGCTGATAACCGCCGTGCATCATGCCGGTCTGGTGTCCCTGACCCATACGCCGAGTCCCATGAACTTTCTCAACAAACTCCTGGGTCGTCCCGGCAACGAACGCCCATTTCTCCTGCTGGTCGTCGGCTATCCCGCAGAAGATGCTAAAGTGCCCTCGATCACAAAGAAACCGCTGAATGAAATTGCGACATTTATATAACCTGTTTTTCGTAGCTTCCCCAAGGAACTTTTTATGCGAGGATCAATCGTACCGGTGGTTACGCCATTTAAAAATGGCGCGTTAGACCTGGACGGGCTGGCCGGATTAATAGAATGGCAGATAGAAAGCGGTTCGCACGGCGTGTCCGTACAGGGGACGACCGGTGAGCCGAGTTCTCTCACTCTGGATGAACGCAAGCTTGTGATCAAAACGGCGGCCGAGGTCGTCAACAAGCGGGTACCTTTTGTGGCGGGCAGCGCGTCCACCAACCATGCGGAGTCCATCGAACTATCGCGCTACGCCCAGGACGTCGGTGCGGATGCGGTATTGTTCATCTCGCCCTATTATTGCCGCCCAAGTCAGGAAGGCATCTATCAGCACTTTGATGCGCTGTCTAAAAGCGTCGATGTACCGGTGATATTATACAATATTCCAGGACGCACAGCCGTTAATATTGAAATCGACACCGTGGCGCGCCTGAAGGAAGCCAACGACAACATCATCGGCGTCAAAGAGTCGAATAAGGATTTTGAGCATATCAACCGACTATTGCACCGGATGGGCCGCGATTTTCTGGTGTACTCCGGCATAGAACTGCTCTGCTATCCCATCATTGCCATCGGCGGAGCGGGCTTTGTAAGCGCTACGGGCAACCTGATGCCCGGTAAGGTGGCGTCTCTGTATAATCTGGTGCAGGAAGGCAAATGGCAGGAAGCCCAGGATCTGCACTATGCCATGATAACCTTGAATGATGCGATATTTATGGAGATCAATCCCGTACCGGTCAAAGCGGCGCTGGGTATGATGGGTAAGATCAGCCCGGAAGTGCGACTTCCGCTTAGCCCGTTGTCAGACAGTAATCGGGAGAAACTTAGAAAAATTCTCATCGATTACAAATTGATAGAGTGAAGCTACGAAGCTTCCTGTTTTTCAAGGTTAACTCATGCCCAATAACATCTACCGCTTACATTTTAATGAAAATCCGCTCGGGCCATCCCCCAAAGTCATAGAAGCGATCAACGGGCATGCGCCGAATCTGGGCGCCTATCCGACCCGCGATGATGAAAAACTGCGCCATGTCCTGGCAGAGTTCTACGGCAACGGTTTGACGCCGAATCATTTTTATTCCACCTACAGTGGCTCCGAGGGTCTTGATCTGATCGCAAGAATCTATCTCTCTCCCGGCGATGAGGGTATTATATGCAAACCGACCTTCGGCGTCTACCAGGTGACTGCGGGGTGGCAGAACGCGAAAATAGTGGATGTACCGCTCGATCCGGATCATTTTACCCTGCGGGTTGACGATATTCTGGCTGCTGTGAACGACCGGACCCGATTAATATACCTCGGCAATCCCAACAATCCGACCGGCACTATTATTACACATGATGAGATGGAAAGGCTATATTCTACTCTGCCTGAAGAAGTCATGATTGTGTCGGATGAAGTGTACTATCAATTTGTCAGGAATCCAGCATACCCGGATTCTCTGGCCGCCGTGATGGCAGATCGAAAGGTCCTTGTATTACATTCCTTCTCCAAAGCTTACGGTCTGGCTGGCCTCCGCGTCGGGATCGTCATCGCCCAGCCTGATATCATCTCCCGCCTCGTACATTTACGCCGGACCTTCCACCTGGGGACGGTCGAGATGGAAGCGGCGATTGCGGCGATTGGAGATCAGGATCATATCAAAAATTCGGTCGATCTGGCATGGTCGGGTAAACAGTGGCTTTATGATCAGTTTGACCGATTAGGGCTTAAAACCTGGCCCAGCGAAGCTAATTTCATTCTGTTTCGCACCGCCATACCATCAGATGAGGTGGCAGATCGTCTGTCACAAGAAGGCATCCTGGTTGGCCCCGGCACCCGGTTCGGCATTCCCGACTGTATCCGCGTAAGCGTCGGCCTGCCTGAAGCGAACGAAGCCTTCATCAAGGCCCTGGAGAAAGTTATATAAAAGGGATGTAAATGGTGATTTAGTGATTTGGTGAGTTGGAAAGACAAAAACAAGTCAACCCCGAAGGGCTCGCATCGTGTCCGCAGAACACCTGCGATCAGTCAATCACCAATCACCAATCACCAATCACCAATCACCAATCACCAATCACCAAATGAACAAACTATCCGGCGGAGACGCCATTGTCAAAACCCTGATCGCTCAGGGTATCGATACCATATTCGGCCTGCCCGGCGTGCAGAACGACGCGCTGTACAATGCTCTTTACGACCACAAAGAACATATTCGGGTGCTCCATACCCGGCATGAGCAGGGCGCGGCCTATATGGCGTTGGGCTATGCGCTGTCGACGGACAGACCCGGTGTGTACAGCGTGGTGCCCGGTCCGGGCTTGCTGAACAGCACGGCCGCGCTGTCGACAGCCTATGCCACGAATGCCAAAGTGTTCTGTCTTACGAGTGAAATTCCATCGGCCTATATCGGCCGGGGTATTGGCCAATTACACGAAATTAATGATCAACTCGGTGTCATCCGTTCGCTCACCAAATGGGCGGCCCGGATCACTTCGCCGGCCGAAGCGCCTCTGCTCGTAACCGAGGCCATCAGACAACTGAATTCCGGCCGGCCTCGTCCTGTAGGACTGGAATGCCCCTGGGATGTGCTGCAGACCACGAATGTCGTGGATAAAATACCAGCGGCGGCGGCGCCTTTTTATCCGGCAGTAGACACCGAGGCAGTTGAAAAAGCGGCAAAGTTACTCGGGCAGGCCAGAAATCCGATGATCTTTGTTGGACGCGGCGCCATGAACGTCTCAGAAGAGGTGCGCCATCTGGCCGAGATGATCCAGGCGCCGGTCATCGGATACCGGACAGGCCGCGGGATTCTCGACAGCCGCCATTATCTCAGCCATCCGAATCCGGCCGCGCATACCCTGTGGCCGAAAGTCGATGTCGTCCTGGCCCTCGGTTCTCGCCTCCAGATTCCGCAGATGAGCTGGGGGGTGGATGACGACCTGACGATTATCCGTATCGATGTGGACCCGGTAGCGCACAACCGTATCGCCAAACCGGATCTGAGTATCGTAGCCCGCAGCGAAGATACGCTGCCGATTTTGAATCCGCTTGTAGAGAAGCATAATCGGCAGCGTCCATCAAGAGAAGCGGAGATGCTGGAACTCAAAGCAACCACAAAAGAGAGGTTCGCCTATCTGGAACCTCAGATTTCGTTTCTTAACGTGATCCGTGAAGAATTAGGCGAGGACGGCATTTTCGTAGATGAGTTAACGCAGATCGGTTATACCAGCCGTCAGGTCATGCCGGTGTATAAACCGTATACCTTTATTTCTACCGGCTACCAGGGTACCCTCGGATGGGGCTTTGCCACGGCCCTCGGCGTAAAAGTAGCGCACCCTGATACCCCGGTAATTTCAGTGACAGGTGATGGCGGTTTTATGTTCAACGTACAGGAACTCGCCTCCGCCGTGCAGCATCAGATCGGTCTGGTCACCCTCCTGTTTAACGACAATGCCTTCGGTAATGTCCAACGCATGCAGAAACACCTGTACGGCAACCGGGTGATCGCCTCCGATCTGCACAATCCGGATTTCGTCAAAATGGCCGACGCCTTCGGCGCCCAGGGCCTTCGAGCCCATACGCCGAAAGAACTGCGCGCAGCCATCCGAAAAGGCTTCGCCGAAAACGGTCCGACCCTGATTGAGATTCCCGTGGGTGACATGCCCAGCGTGGACAAATTCAAAGCCGGCGCCAGAGTGAGGTAGAAAATTGGTGAATTGCGATTGGTGAATGGTGAATTAAAAAGACGATTCTCACCAATCACCAAATCACCAATCACCAAATCACCAATGTCTCTCATCCCCCCCAACTCCTCCCTTCACCAGTCTCTGCATCATCTGGCGAAAACGAAACAAATGGTGTTTCTGGCCGGGTTGCCGGGCACAGGTAAAAGTTTGTTGCTCCAGCAGTTGGCCGGCATGGCTTGTGCATTGGGGCGACAGGTCCATTTATTGCAATGGGATGTATGCCGGCAGCCGTTCGAGAGCCACACCTATGTAAAGACGCATTATCCGGAGATAGACGGCGTCACACACAATGGGGTACGGAAAGGGGTGGGGATCTGGGCGCGGGAAGCGGTCTCTAACTGGTATGCACGTTATCAAGAAGGAACGGATATCCTGATCGGCGAGACGCCGCTGATCGGTAACCGTCTGGTGGAACTGGTGCGGCGTGAAGACGATAAAGCAGAGTCCGTTTTGCGTGATGAAACCACCACGTACTTCAGCGTACCGACGCCATCACAAGAGGTTAAGCGATTGATTGAAGGACAACGTGAAGAACGCAGTGCCCGGCCGTTGCACGAACGTGAAAAAGGAGATGCCCAGCCGCATATTATGCTGGCGGCGTGGTCGGAGTTTTGTTCCGTGGCTCACCAATTCAATTTGATTTCCGCAGACGAGATCGGTGAAAAATCGGTGGATTACGATCCTGATCTGTATTTCGATATCTACGACATCTTACTAAAACATCGCCCGCATAGCCGTATCTCTATGGATGTCATCCTGGCCACGGAGAATAAATCGGTGTACGACCTGAATGTGGATCAGATCGACCTAGTTCCGACGCCTGACGAGGCGCAACGCGCTCTCAATGAAATGGAACACCGTTATTCGGATGGAAAAACACTGGCGAACGAGATCGATCATTGGTATGTGGTTTAACCCGAAAAAAATCTAAAATCGGCTACTTTAAAGAGACTCTTACCCCGGAGGATACATATGAAAACCGCACGCTTTGCCTACAACGGTCAGGTTATGGAGGCCGTCTATGAGAAGGAACAACTCTGGATAGGCACCGTCGCCTACGATCCGGATGAGGTCATGTTCCTGCCACCCGTGGCGCACACCGGTAAGGCGATCGGGGTGGCCCTCGGGTATACGGACCATGCCGAAGAACTGGAACTGGACCTGCCCGAAGAGCCGATTCTGTTCAACAAGATGCCCCAGACCTATATCGGCCACAAAGCAAAAATCATCGCGCCGCCTGATATCGACTATATGCACTACGAGTGCGAGCTGGTTGCCGTCATCGGTCGTCCCGCCCGCCTTGTAAAAGAGGCGGAGGCGCTCAATTACGTGCAGGGATATACCATCGGAAACGACCTGACGATACGCGATTTCGTCACCAACTATTACCGGCCGCCGATCAAAGCCAAAGGTTTCGACACCTTTGGTCCGCTCGGCCCGTTTCTGACCACGGCCGATGAAATCGACCCGGCCAACGTGAACCTGCGCACCTATGTCAACGGCGAACTGCGCCAGGAAGGCCATTCGAGCAACCTGCGCCACAGCGTCGCCGATCTGATCGAGTACATCACGGCGTATATGACTTTGAATCCCGGCGACATGATCTGGTCCGGCACGCCGAAAGGCATCTCCCACATCTATCCCGGCGACCAGCTTCGCCTCGAAGTGAGCGGCCTCGGCACGCTGGAGAATGAGGTCGTATCCAGTTTGTAGACGCCTATTTTAGTTATACATCCTGAACTTCTGAAGACACCACCATACTCAAAACCATCTAATTCCCCTTCCCCTTGCAGGGAGTGGGGCCAGGGGATCGGGCCATGACCAGTCAGCAGCACCCCAACCATGCCAAAGCAGATGCCTACGGGGCCCGCTTCAAAGCAGAGGGCATTTCACACCTGATCAACGGCGAATCTGTGCCCTCATCAAGCGGCAATACTTTTGAAAACATCACGCCGATTGACAACACGCCCCTCTGCCGGGTAGCCCAAGGTGATGCTTCAGATATCGATGCCGCAGCCCAGGCGGCCAAAGCGGCCTTCCCCGCTTGGCGCAAGACCAGCGCCGTCGAGCGGAAACGGCTGATCCATGCCGTGGCCGACCTGATCGAGGAACATGCGGAAGAAATCGCCCTGCTGGAAACCTATGACACCGGGCAGACCATAAAATTCATGAGCAAAGCCGCAGAACGGGCGGCGGGAAACTTTCGCTTCTTCGCCGACCGCGCCGAGAGCGCCCAGGACGGCTTAGCCCTTCCCACAGACGGCCATCTGAACTACACCATCCGCCAGCCTATCGGCCCTGTTGGCATCATCACGCCGTGGAACACCCCGTTCATGCTCAGCACCTGGAAGATAGCCCCCGCGCTGGCCGCCGGATGTACCATCGTCCATAAACCGGCCGAATGGAGCCCGATCACCGCCATGCGCCTGGCCGAACTCATTCACAAAGCCGGCATGCCGCCCGGTGTGGTCAACGTGGTCAACGGTATCGGCGAGACAGCCGGCAAGGCGTTGACCGAGCATCCGGACATCAAAGCCATCGGCTTTGTTGGCGATTCGAAAACAGGCCGCGCCATCATGCGCCAGGGCGCCGACACCCTCAAACGCGTCCATTTCGAACTCGGTGGTAAAAACCCCGTAGTCGTTTTCGCCGATGCCGATCTGGACCGGGCCCTGGACGCGGCGCTCTTCATGATTTACAGCCTCAACGGCGAACGGTGTACTTCCAGCAGCCGTCTGCTGGTCGAGCGCAGCATCTACCATGACTTCACAGCCCGCCTGACAGACCGGGTCAAACGCATTCGCGTCGGTGATCCGTTCGACCCGGATACTGAAATTGGACCGCTTATTCACCCTGAACATCTGACAAAAGTAACCCGTTACGTAGTCGTTGGACAACAGGAAGGCGCCACGCTGGCCGCGGGCGGTGGCCGTCCCGAAGGGCTGGAACAGGGTAACTTTTTCGAAGCGACACTGTTTACAGACGCCACACGCACCATGCGTATCGCCCGGGAAGAAGTGTTCGGCCCGTTCTTGACCGTACTCCCCTTCGATTCAGATGAAGAAGCCCTGGACATCGCCAACGACGTCGCCTACGGTCTGGCTGCCTACGTATGGACCCGTGACATAACCCGCGCCCATACCTTCTCACACGACCTTGAAGCCGGTATGGTGTGGGTCAACTCCCAGAATGTGCGGTATTTACCGACGCCGTTCGGCGGTATGAAATCCAGCGGCATCGGCCGTGATGGCGGCGATTACAGCTTCGACTTCTACATGGAAACCAAAAACATCGACATCGCCCTCGGCGATCATCGTATCCCTAAAATGGGGAAATGAGGAACCTTCCCATGCCCATCCCAAAACCCACCTTCACCCCGCCGTTTAACATCGTCCGTTGCAGCCATACGGAATGGGGCGTCACCGATATGGACTATGCCCGGGATTTTTACATCGATCTGTTGGGGTATATCTGTGAGGACGATCTGGGAGACACCCTCTATTTACGTGGCCTCGAAGAGCGGAATCATCATGCCCTGATCCTGACTAAAGCGAACAGCCCGAGTGTCTATCGCATCGGCTTCAAAGTCGCCAGTGAGGACGATCTCGATCAGGCGGCCTCGTTTTATGCCGATAAAGGCTGTGCAACCGCCTGGGTAGAGAGATACGCACAGGGACGTACCCTCCATGTCGATGATCCATTCGGCATTCCGCTCGAGTTCTATTACAAGATGGAACACCGGGAACTGCTGCTCCAGCAATACACGTTGTATAAGGGCGCCCGCATTCAGCGAATCGATCATTTCAATCTGTTCTCCAATGATGTAAACACCATGACGGCCTTCTATGTCGAAGAACTTGGCTTTCGAATGACGGAAGCGACCGTGGCCGACATTAAGGATGAAGATTCCGATTTGTGGGGGACCTGGCTGCATCGTCGCGGCGGCGTGCACGATATCGCGTTCACCAATGGCCTTGGTCCCCGCCTGCATCATATCGGGGTGTACGTTTCTACCGCCATGGATGTTATCAACTTCTGCGACAGGCTGGCCAGTTCGGACCATAAAGACGCCTTCGAGCGCGGACCGGGCCGTCACGGCATCTCCAATGCCTTCTTCCTGTACATTCTCGACCGGGACGGACACCGGACGGAGTTATTCACCTGTGACTACATGACAGTAGACCCGGACCATCCCCCGCGTATCTGGGATCTGAAAGACCCGCAGCGTCAGACCTTGTGGGGGCAGGCCGCCCCTAAATCCTGGTTTGAACACGGCACGACATTCGCAGGCGTAGAACCGACGCCTGCCACATTAACAGCCGCGCCGATTATAGCGCCGGAATAGAGAACAAGCCAGGTAGGCAGGTAAGAATATATACTGCCCCTTGCCCTTTGCCGATTTCCATTGACGCCATCCCCAGTCAACCATACCATGAGCCCCATGCCCGACACATCCCCCATAAACCCGACCGATTACCAGGTTGATCCGGTACGCGGTTTTCTGCCGTCACAGAATCCGGTGCAGCAACTCCCGTCGGGATTCGAAACATGGGAACATATTGCCGCGAATCTGTCGGCCCTGATTATTGCGGGCAAGCTGCGGAAGACCATCGACCAGATGCCGGTGCCTGATTTGAAAAAGCTGGAGACAGAGGGGCAGATTCGACGGGCCATGCTGCTCCTGTCGCATTTCGGCAACGCCTATATCTGGGGCGATAACCCGCCGGCAAGGGTCATTCCTCATTCGCTGGCCGTACCCTGGGCGCAAGTGGCCGAACACGTGGGGCGGCCCATGATCATTTCCCACGCTTCAATCGTTCTCGACAACTGGCGGTTACTCGATGAACAGGCGCCGCTTGCGCTGGAGAATATCGGCACATTACAGCTTTTTCTGGGTGGAATGGACGAGGCCTGGTTTTATTTAATTACCGTAGCGCTTGAGGCCAGAGGGGCTGCCGGATTGCCGGCGCTGGTCGCTCTGCAGCACGCTGTGGCGACCCATCGGACGGAGGATGTGGTCACCCATCTGAAAGCAGTAGTCGGCATGATTGAAGAAGTGAGTGATGCCTTACAGCGGGTCTATGAAAAATGCGCGCCTTACGTATTCTACCATCGCGTTCGTCCCTTTCTGGCCGGATGGGATGCGCCGGGCGTTATTTACGAAGGGATATCCGACACACCTGTGATGCTTTTTGGCGGTAGCGCCGCACAAAGTTCGCTATTTCAGGCCATAGATGCCGGACTCGGCGTTAAACATGAGGACCAGAAAACGAGTCCTTTCCTGATGGAAATGAGAAATTACATGCCGCCGCCGCATCGCCGGTTCATCGAAGCCCTCGAAGCCAGCCCTTCCGTGCATCAGTATGTGCTTGATCATGGGACTTCGTTTCCGACCTTACAAGATCAGTACAACACCTGTATTGAGTTATTGAGTGCCTTTAGAAAACAGCACCTTGAAATAACGGTCCGTTATATTAAACAACAAGCACAGCTCGATGCCGACGCTCTGGGCACCGGCGGAACGGATTTCGTCCCCTTCCTGACCGTAGTAAGAAAAGAAACGCAGAAAAAAACGATTCGTGATCGAAAAGATAGTACAGAGTTAAGAGTACAGAGTTAAGAGTAAAAAATACCTGTTTTACAAAAATAAGCCCCCAGGAGTCCACCATGTCGCAACCCACCGCGTCGCCTGATGTTGCAACAGAAGCCGCTTCCCGTCAACCTCAACTGTTGCGCGTTCTGAGCGCCAAAACAGGGACGGCGCTGATTATCGGCGGGATTATCGGGTCCGGTATTTTCATGGTGCCCAGTTCCGTCGCTTCGCAGGTCGGATCGCCGTCCTTGAGTCTGCTCGTCTGGATCGGAGGCGCAGTCCTCTCTCTGGCGGGGGCGTTGTGCTTTGCGGAGTTGGGAGCGGCTATTCCGGAGAGCGGCGGCATCTACGCGTTCCTGAGACGAGCCTATGGTTCTGATATCGTGGCGTATCTCTTCGGCTGGGCATTTTTATTCATCATCATCACGGGCGCGATGGGTGCCGTGGCTACCACCTTTGCACGGTATGCCGGTGGACTGTTTGAAATTAATGATCTATGGACGGAACGATTCGTCGCGGTGGGTTGCATCCTTTTTCTGACCATCATGAACTGCCTCGGCGTAAAAGTCGGCGGCAGAATAATTAATGTCTTCGCCTTCATTAAAGTTGGCGCCGTGGTCGGTGTGATTGTCCTCGGGGCCGCGCTCGGACAAGGTACGGAAGTATCCTGGACACCGCTGGTGCAGGACAGGACGGGGACCGACCTGCTCGGCGGCTTCAGCCTGGCCATGCTGGGAGCGCTGTTCGCCTTCAACGGCTGGTTTTTTGTGACCTTCATCTCCAGCGAAATCAAAGACCCCGAACGGAGCATCCCGCGGTCGATTTTCGTCGGCCTGGGCATCGTGACCGTGGTCTACATCCTGGCCAATATTGTCTACTTGAAGGTACTGTCCTTCGACCAGCTTCAGCAATCCCAGCGCGTGGCGGCAGATACCATGCAGATTCTGGTCGGCGCGAACGGGGCTATGATCATTTCCGCCGTCATTATGATGACCTCCTTCGGTACCGTCAACGCCCAGCTGCTGGCCGCCCCCCGCGTATACCACGCCATGGCCAACCACGGCATCTTCTTTAAGGTCGTAAAGTATGTCCATCCAAGATTCCGTACGCCGGTCGTCTCCATCGTCTTCCAGGGCCTCTGGGCGTCCGTGTTCGCCCTGTCCGGCACCTATGTACAGATTATCGGCTTCACCACCTTTTTCAACTACATCTTTCTTACCCTGGCCGTCATCGGACTGATGCTCCTCCGCAAAAAAGAACCGGACCTGGCCCGCCCCTACCGCACCTGGGGCTACCCGATTACTCCCATCCTCTTTTTACTGATCTCCACCGGCGTCCTGATCAACGTCTTCATCACCGACTACACCCGCCCCCTCATCGGCGCCCTACTCCTATGTACCGGCCTCCCATTCTATTTCTACTGGAAAAATCGCCGTGGTCATGTAACCTCATCGGATTGACCAATCACTATTCACCAATTACCATCCACCAATGCCCTCACCTAATATCATCCACATCCTCTCCGACGAACACGCCGGGATGGCCATGAGTCACGCCGGCGATCCCAACGTCCGCACGCCCAACCTGGACCGGATGGCTGCCGAAGGCGTGAGCTTTGTCAACGCGTATGCCAACTGCCCCGTCTGCACCCCTTCGCGCGGCACCATTTTCTCCGGTCGTCACGCGCACGCCGGTCCCGTGCAGGGTTTCTACGATGTGTACAAGCCGACAGCGCCTTCCATCGCCACCATGCTGCGTGAGAACGGCTACCATACGGCTTATTTCGGTAAATGGCACTGTGGGACCATCCGTGATCAGAACCCGCCGGATGTGCGTAAAGACCCCGATTATTTCACCCCGGAATGGTCGCAACGGACGCCTGAGTTTCATCGGGGCGGATTTCAGGACTGGTACGGCTGCGAAATGAACAACGCGCCCTACAAAGGCTTCTACTACAAACAGAACGCCCTGAATCCGACCAAACTTGAGGGTTACCAGACAGATGCCCTCACCGATCTGACGATCGATTATCTGGAACAGTACGACAGGGAGAATCCCCTGTTTCTGGTTCTCAGCGTAGAACCCCCCCACTGGCCGCTGGAAGCCCCCGAAGAATTCATGCGGTTCGATCCTGGGACGCTGAAGGTGCGTCCCAATTTCGGCGACAGACCGGATCTGCGGGAACGGCTGGCGATCTACTATGCCATGATCGAGAATCTGGATTGGAATATCGGCCGCCTGCTGGAGGTGATGCAGACGATGGAGAAATTCCAGGATAACACCGTAACCGTCTATTTCTCCGACCACGGTGATTTTATGGGCAGTCACAATCAGATGGAAGACAAAGGCCATCCCCATGAAGAGTCGGCCCGCATCCCGGCCGTCTTCCATGCGCCGGGGATTATTGCCGCGCAGGGTGCGCGTCATGACCTGTTCAGTCTCGTAGACATGGTCCCGACAACCCTGGGGTTGGCCGGGGTGAATGGCCCCACCCATCTGCAAGGCACAGATTTCTCTCCCGCCTGCCGCGCAGAGGCGTTCGAGGGGCCGGAAGAGGTGTTACTGGAAATGGTCGGTAACCCCCGTGTCCATTTCGACTACACCGACTGGCGGGGTCTGGTCACCGGCCGCTGGAAGTACGCCTTCTATGAATCCGGCCACGAACTGCTGTTCGACCTGAAAAAAGATCCGTACGAACAGAACAACATGGCCGCCGCCGCCCCTTCCACCTGCGCCGAATTACGCGGCCGCCTCCTGCAAATGCTGGCCGACACCCGCGAACCCTACTTCGATGTCCTGATCGAACACGGCGTCCAACCCGAAGGCCCCACGCTGAATCCGTCCCAACGCCGCCGCGACGGCATCGCCCCGTACTGGGATGATATGATAGAAAACGTATAACTAGATTCACCGGATGCAAAACCAGGATGGTTCGTCTCCCCGGCGAAGGCCGGGGTCCAGTGTCTTTAGCAACGGCGGCTAACCAACTTCCTGAGTACCTAAACCGCCTCATCCCCATCCTCTTTCGAGGAAATCTCCGCACTATCCTGCTCCCCAAATCCTTCCAACCCCACCCTACCATCCTCATACAATCTACATATCCCAAACGCATTCTGCCCCATCCCGGCCCCCACGACCATCGCCCGTAAACCAATGTAAGGGATGCCGTTGATCACCGTATTCATCCCCGGATGGTAATGCCCTTGCAGCACCAGTCGCACGTTCCCGGCCCGCTCCAGAACAAACCGAACCTGATCGGCATTGCGCACGACATGTGGGTCCAGTGCGCCGTTGTACAGACGATGATCAAGATTCTCGTGAACCAGAATCACTACCGGCCGATTGCCTGTGGCCGCCAGGTCCTTATCCAGCCACTCAAGCTGGGTTCTCGGTATCCACGCCTCGTCCCACTCAAAATCACCCTCAGAAAAATCCGAGCCGTCCACATGACAATTCGCATCCAGCACCACAAAATGAACCGGGCCGTAATCAAAGGCGTAATACGGTGCACGAGGCGTTTTCGAACAATGCGTCAGAAATTCCTCTTTCGTCAGAGTCGCCACATCATGGTTGCCAAGCACCTCATGCCGCTCTCCCCGAAACGTCTCATACACCCCCCGCACGGCTGCCAGAAACGCCAGCTCCTCCTCTTTCCGCTCCGCCTTGTCAATCGAATCCCCCAGATTCACGACCATCGACAATCCCCGCCCGTTAAACATCTCAATACATATTTTTAACTTCTCCAACGAATCATAACAATACCGGTCCATATACTGATGTCCCGCATAATGCACATCAGTAAACACGCCAAACCGAACCAACGGATCTACACCCTCTTCAGCCAAACCACCCTCCTAACCAATATACTTTTCATTATCCAAATCAGTCTATCACCCAATCAAAAGGAAAGGCCGATTTTTTGATTTTCGTCCCTTCAATCACCAACTCCCCATTTCCTGGCCTTCCCCTCCTCCAACGACCGTCGATTCAAATACACCTCTTCTTTCCCTCTCTCCCCATACCAAACATCCGCCAGGTACCGATCATACCGATCCGTCGCACCGCGTCTGTACCAGAATCCTCGTCCCTTCACCTACCACCGGCATCACAAACACCCGGGCGCGCTCCCCTGCCTTTGTCGACATTTCCGGCGCATCAATACCCCGCAATCTGAGCCGCTGCCGAACACGGATGTTAAACCCACAGTCGATCTCCACTAAAATCGTATCCCCATCAATAACGCGCTCTACATGGGCCACATACGTGTAAGATAAATCGGTCCCTGCTGAACAAATCCGGTAACCCGTTTCATCCTTCTCCGCCATAACGACCTGCCCGACCTCAAAATCTTCGGTCCCTGCAACATCCCCGGTGTACATCGCCTCGAATCCGACATCCAACCCCAGTCTCCCACTCGAGACTGATCTCCTTCACCGCCCGCCCCAACTCCCGCACACTCCCCCCTGCCTCCTCCGTCGCCTTGATATATGCCTTGCGAACCGAGACACTCGCCGCAGGAATCAGCTTCTGATAATGTACCGCGCTCGAATATCATCTCCCTCCTGCATTAAAGGATATATTGTCCTATAAGCCAATCCGACCCTCCGGCCTTTCTACGCGCCCTGAAGATATGTGTATCATAGGCCCGTGCAATCGCTTCAAGCTCCGCCGCATTCCGCATCCCGCGGGTGGTCAGGGAATCAAGAATCAAATCCGATTCATCATCCCCCGGCGTCGCGCCGGTGGCATGGGTGTCGTCATTCATCTTTTTTGTTCCGTAGCTTTTCACGACGGTCATTCAGGATTTCGTCCGTTCTCTTTTCAAGCAGCTTCAGAAAGACCTCACGATCGGGAGCTTGCCCTTCAAGCGCCATGGTGCCCATCGATTGCTTGAGCCGTTTCAGCGCAATCGCCCGCGCCCGTTCGCGTAAAATCTCATCCAATGGTTTCTTAGGCTTCGGTGCAATAACGAGATCACAGGAAAGGGCTTCGAATATCCTCTTTAATGTACGCACCTGAGGATTTACCTTTCCCCCTTCAATATCGGCAATCTGAGACTGGGGTAAGCCAGCACGTTTCGCCAGTTCGGCTTGGGTCATTCTCAGATACGTGCGAAGAATAAGAATCCATTCCGAATGCGGCGGTTCTATACCCGTATCGTCTTGTGCCTCTGAAAGCCGGTCAAGCGCCATATCATTTGTAATAGTAAGAATTTTTCGTTTCACGATATAAAATTTATCAATTTAAATAGATAATAAAATCATCTTTTATCTATTTAAAACTATAATATAAATATTGTTATAGCCTTACAATACATTTGTGTTGATCTCTGCCAGGATCACATGTGGATCTCCAAACCATCATAAGCCTGGCTGATTTTCAAGGGGTAGGATTTGTCGTGAAGATGAGCATATCGCCTGGTACTGGTTTCGATTTGTTCAAGTTGTTCATCACTGGCGGTAGGCTCACTGTGAAACAGACAGAGATGATTTACCCCAGCGCGCATCGCAAGCTCCACGCCCATAATATGGCTGGAATGTCCCCAATCCTCTTTTGGATAGATGGATTCTGTGAGGGTATATTGCGCATCGAACATTAAGAGATCGGCATCCCGGTAAAAGTCTACATCATGAGATAGGCGCCGAAATCGCGAAGTCCCGATCCGCAATCAATCACCAGGAACTCCCGGTCATCACGGTCTGTTCTTATTTCAACACAGGTCGTATTGGTGCCGTATCCGCCGCGTACGGCAAAGGGGAGGTGGGCATCTATAAATGTATCTATCGCTTCAGGAGTGGAGAGGTCATGGTCCTGAACAGCTTCAAGCGCTCTGGTGATTTTAGATCAGATATGGCCTGCATGAACGGTAGCCGGCAAAGATCCGCGACTACCCCATGTAACGGCTTTCATCCTGCGAGTCCGTCGAGGAGGCCCGTAAACTGGTCCGTGGGGTTGCAGGCAACTCGTAGGGTCATCGTCCCACTTCCCACTTCCCACCACCCGCCCCATACCACACATCCGCCGGATACCGATCATACCGATCCGTCCACTGCGTCTGCACCAGAATCCGCGTCCCTCATCTGCCACCGTTATATAACAAATCAGCACATCGATATGCCCTTGACGGATTCGTATAGGACATGTACCATAAGTCTGTACATGTTTATCTTTTAAAGGAGATGCAAAATGTCTATTCAAACGACGTATACGCAGGCCCGGGCTAATCTTGCAAAGCTCTGTGATGAAGTGTCGGAGAACAGGGAAATCGTCATTATCTCACGGCGTGATGCGGCTGATGTCGCGCTTATCGACGCAACAGAACTGGCCGACTTGATGGAAACTTCGCATCTGTTACGGTCGCCGAAAAATGCGAAACGCTTGATTAGCGCATTAAATCGGGCGCTTGACCATGACCATGAACCGCAATACATAGAGGCGTTAAAGCGTGAGGTCGGTCTTGAAGAAAAAACGGAATAAAGCGCCGATAAACCGAAAAAATAGAGACGCCGTTTTTCAACCGGAATTTCGAGAGGATCTACAGTACTGGGTCAGAACCGACAGAAAAACCGCGCTTCGCGCCTTCACCATCATCGAGGATATTCTTCGTGACCCGTTCACCGGCATCGGTAAACCGGAGGCGCTCAAGCATCTGGCATCCGGTATATGGTCACGCCGGTTGACGCAGGAGCATCGAATCGGCTATCTGGTGCGTGAAGGAAGGATTGACTTCCTCCAAACCAGATATCATTATTAAATCGTGATTAACTACATATGCCATTTGGTATCCAATGACACCTCAGAAAGACGCGTAACACCATGTCATAAATAAGTGGCCCCCTAAACCGGAACGCATCCCAGCCAGCCTCCCCAGAGAGCTCTGGAGAAGGACGATTCTTTGCGCTGCTTTCTTTAGAGAGTAGCATCACCCCAAGGCACCCATGCCCAACGATCCCAACTTCTTCTACCCCGGCGAGTCCCTCGCCGACCACACCATGCGCATCACCGCCCTCGGCACCGGTATGCCGTTCTGCCGCCGCGAGCAACGCTCCTGCGGCTGGCTGGTCGAACTCGGTAATGGGGATGTGTTCGTCTTCGACCTGGGCACCGGCTCAAGCGCCAACCTGAACGCCCTCGGCGTGCCCCACTCGAAACTCGACAAGGTCTTCCTGACGCATCTGCATGTGGACCACTGGGGTGACCTGACCTCCCTCCACGCCCTCGGTATGGTCCGGGGCCGATTTACGCCGCTCCATGTCTGGGGCCCCTCCGCAAAGGAAGAGCGACTCGGTACAGCGGCGTTCGGCGAGGCGTTCAACAACATGATGGCCTGGGACATCGAAAGCCGGATGGGCGTGGTCAACTTCGGTGAGGGCAATCAGGCCGTCTTCCATGAGTTCGACTATGCCGCCCCCGTGAAAACCGTCTACGAAGAAAACGGTGTCAAAATCACCGCCTTCCCGGCGCTCCACTGCCTCGACGGCCCCAACAGCTACCGCCTCGACTGGAACGGCCTGTCGTTCGTATTCCTGGGCGACGGCAAGCCCAGCACCTTTATCGTAGACAACGGTCAAAACGCCGATGTCCTCATCCATGAAGCCTTCGTCCCCGCCCCCTTCTATGCGCAAAAGACCCACCTGCCCCTGCAAGTCGCTTCTAACATCGCCAACGGCGTCCACTGCCCACCCCGGTCCGCCGGCAAGATCTTCGACCTCACCAGACCGCGCCTGGCCGTCCTCTACCACCTGATGCTCAGCGAAGATCTGCTCGTCCCCATCCTCGACGACCTGCGCGTCACCTACGACGGCCCCGTCGCCCTCGCCCAGGATCTGATGGTCCTCAACGTCACCAAAGAACGCATCACCCAGCGCAAAGCCGTCCTCCCCGACCTCGCCTGGCCCGCCCCCGCTCACCACGCCGCCACCGATACCAGACCCCCGATGAACCCGAACAAACTGGCCACCCTGTCCCCTTTCCTGCAAGAAGCCGAAATTCCGGTCGAAGGCGTAGATACGGAGATAAAGGGATGATTCGTGATGGCATATGTCCTTCGGACATGATGCGAGCACTCCGTGTCTACAGCCTTGACGCGTTTTGTAAAACAATACCGATTAGGTAAAATATACTATGCCCCTATCGGTGTTATCCTGCCCGTAGAAGCCACCAACGTACAGCCGGACATCCTGTTCCTCGCTCAAGATCGCCGTCGATGTAGTCTGTGCAGGATAATGGACAGATCTATCTTAACCGCCACCAGCCTCCCCGATCTGGTCTGCGATACCACCGAAGCCTACATCGCCCGCGCCGTCCACCTGGCCACCCACCCAGACGAACTTACCCGAATACAACGCCGCCCCGCCGACAACCAGACGACCGCCTCCCTGTTCCAATCCTCCCGCTTCATCTGCCATCTCGAACAGGCGTATCACCAGATATGGGCTCAGTATATAGACGGCAAGAAAGAACACATTCGAGTAAAAAGTGAGGATTAGTAGATTACCAACTCACCAACGCACCAACCAATGTGATCCCCGTCACATTTTCCATATTTCACCTGACTTTGCGTCCTGCGAATAGTCTGCTTTTGAAATAGAAGCCCGCATGAAATCATCATCCGTGGACCTGTACACGATTTTGAGGATGACTACGTAACGGTAGGATCCCGCTCCTGCGGGCGATGTTAAAGATTACAGCAACTACGGCAATAATGTTATACCAGTTTCCAGAATGAAGACCATATACATATATCTATAAATTGATTGAAGACTAAGTAAGATTTTCAATTATGACTTATAAATCATAATTCTTACTTCGCCGTCTGGTCGAAGCCCCAAGGACCCTATATGCTGACCCCATCCCCATCCCGTCTTCGCCAGCGCGAACCGATGGCGAGAAGGTCGAGCTTACCGTGACCAACAACTCGGGCAAACCCATCGGCGGTATGCAGCACGCTATCGATCTGGATATCACCGGAGGCGACATCGTCATCTTTGATCAGGCAGATGGATCAGATACCGATCTCAACCCGGATTTATTCGAGGTTGACACGGCCTTGCTGCCTGGCGGCTCTTCCGGCTTCGAGGCCAGGGCCACGGTCGATGAGGGGGGGCTCAAAA
>CAJXCW010000014.1 GCA_913051705.1 uncultured bacterium | reverse complement strand
ATTATTGTGTCGTAATTTGGGTGAAAGCAGGGCGTAAGTCAATGTGAAAATGGGGGTAGATATCCTGATCACACTGCTTAGATCGATATTTTTACATGTTACATAGAGGCTGTTCGAGAAGTTCATCTTGATATACTCAGTGCATTGAGTAATTTGTAATTTATCAGGAAAAACAGCATGTATATGCGTCCGATGACCATACGCTATGGCAACGGTTGCAAGAGCCGCGCCGCTTTATACAGATTCTGGCCGGACTACGCCAGGTTGGTAAAACGACTCTGGCTCATCAGGTTATGGACGATCTCACCATGCCTGCTCATTTTGCCTCTGCAGATGACCCTGGATTGCAGGATACCACCTGGATACAACAGCCTGCCAAGCCCTTCGCGTCCTGCATCGCCTCCCACACGATCTGCTTGCTTCGGCCGGGACGCACCTTATCGCCAACATCACCGAGCAGCGTTTTCGGCGTCTGCGTGTACGTCCGGCCGTCGTCGGTGGACAGTTCGAGGGTAATGGTGTAGGCGCGTGCCGAGCAGATCATACGTGATAATCACCTGGTCCCCCTGCTGCGAGAAGCGCACGTTATCGACTCGGGGCTGTGCAAGGCCCGGTGAGGTGGGCAACAGGGAGAGCAGGCACAGGAGGCAGAGTGGGAAAATACGGGTAGGGTTCATAAGGCCGATTGCGGATGGATGGTTTCCAAGTCCGTATCCGTACTATTCATAGACAAACCTATCGAGGAAGGTATCAAAAAATTATAGCAGGGAGAAGCGCTTATGTCAAGGGAGAAGGCGTCTCAGGCGATGGATGTTCATTGACAGGTACGCGGTCCGGGTGTACTTTAACATATGATCAAGGACGTTCTGTTGCATGATGGCGAGGCATGAGTTGGATTCATTCGTGAGGCAGCGAGGTGTTAAGAATGACCAGAACCATTAAAGCACGGTACACCGGCGGTGTTTTCCAACCTCTGGACCAGATCCATGTTGAAGAGAACGCCGAAGTTACTATCACCATCGAGACCACGGCGTTTTCAGAAGCCGATAGCCCGTTTGACGCCTGTTTCGGTGGCTGGGATGATCTGGTTGATACCGATGCCCTCCTTGATGAGATCCATGAACACGGATGCCACACCGGTTGATATCCTGGCCAATGTTAATCGTGTCCTTTGCCAGGCTCTGCCTCAGGATCTGCCCAGCAGTATTTTCGCCGACGCTGCCGCCGTAACGATCGATCCGACCAATTCAACCCTGTGTATCGCTAATGCGGGTTTGCCACACCCCCTGTATATGAGTCGCCGCACCGGTGATGTGGAACGGATTACCTCAAGCGGCATGATTCCGGGTATCTTTGATAATGAGATGTACCGGCCTGCAACAGATACCGAAATGACCCTGGAAGACGGCGACACCCTGCTTTTGTATACGGATGGGCTTAACGAAGCCATCAACGACCAGAATGAATTGTTTTATGTCGGACAGATTCGAGACATCATGCTTCGGTGCGTAGACCAGGACAGTGCAGCACTGCTCAATCATCTCGTGGACGCCGTACAGACCTTCAGCAAGCCGGATCATAGCTGGGATGACCTGACGCTGCTTGGTATTGATAAAATTTAAGGGCTTTCATCTCTATGAACCAACCCCCTTTTTCCGATATCGTTGCCAGCCTGCCGTCCGTTACCCCGTTTGTGGGACCGGAGACCATTGAGCGTCAGCAAGGCAGCCGATTTAAAGTACGCATCGGCGCTAACGAGAGCGCCTTCGGCATTTCACCTCAAGCTCGAAAGGCCATGAGCGAGATGGTTTCCGGCCTGTCCTGGTACTGTGATCCAGAAGGGTACGAGCTACGATCTGCACTGGCCGACATGCATGGCGTAGACCTGGAGCATGTGATCCTTGGCGCTGGTATCGACGACCTGCTGGGACTCATCGTACGCCTGTTCATGAATCCCGGTGATGCCGTCGTGGCCTCCTATGGTGCCTATCCGACCTTTGCCTATCACGTCAACGGCTATGGAGGACGGTTGGAGACCGTGCCGTATCGCAATGATCGCAACGATCTGCTGGCCTTGACAGATCAGGCAACGAAACAAAACGCCTGTATGCTCTTCCTGGCCAATCCGGACAATCCGACCGGCTCTTTTTACGGCAGCAACGCGATCAGTGATATACTGGATCGATTGCCGCCTGATTGTTTATTTATTCTCGACGAAGCCTATCTTGATTTTGTCCCGCCGGATACGATCCTGCCAATCGATATCAATGACCCGCGAATCATCCGAATGCGTACCTTTTCCAAAGCGCACGGCATGGCCGGCGCCCGGGTGGGCTATGCCATAGCGCATAAGAATATCGCCTCGGCATTCAACAAGGTCCGTCTCCATTTTGGCGTGAACCTCGTAGCGCAGGTCGGCGCTCTGGCATCATTGCGTGATACAAAATTTGTAGCGGACGTGGTGCAGGCGGTGGCTGAAGGTCGACAGGAATACAATGCCCTCGCGCAGGAGACAGGTCTTGCCACCTTGCCGTCCATGACCAACTTTGTCGCCTTCGACTTCGGTTCGAGCGAGTGCGCCGATCAGGTGATGAACACGTTAATTTCATGTGGCGTCTTCCTCAGAAAACCCGTCGTCGAGGGGCTTGATCGGCTCGTACGCGTGACCGTCGGCGCCCCTGGCGACCGGGCCGTATTTGCAGATATATTTCGAGCTGTGATGAAGGAGATACAGTCCGGGTAACATGTTTTGTACTTTGTTAAAATAATCAGCTGATAGCCCCACCATATAAGGCGAATCCCCCAATCTGGCACACATACAATAATTCTGTAACACTAGACCTGAGAATCTAGTCTTATATCGTAAGTAACACGACAGAAGTCAAAAAGGTTGTCATGGAAGTCAAGAACAAGTTTCTCGGGAATGACAACCTTTTGTAGGACACTGTGGTCTTACACGAGAGGTTAATTCATCAGGATGTCTGACAGGACATACATACATTTTAAAGGGATATCATTTTAAAGGGCTAAGTCTATGTTACAGAATTACCTGAAAGTCATCATGAGGAATGTGTTCCGCCACAAGGGCTATTCAATCATCAATCTCCTGGGTCTCGCGGTGGGTATGACCAGCTGCATTCTGATCATGTTATACGTGCAGGATGAATTCAGTTATGACCAGTATGCTAAATATCCCGAACGGGTTTATCGGATTACGATAGATATGGCAGTCGGAGACCGTGGTGATGTCCATTCCGCTCGATCAGCGCCTCCCTGGGCGCCGGTGCTCGCCGAGGAATTACCCGAAATCGAAAGCTATGTCCGGTTGAAATCCCCACTCGTTTCCTGGATGGTCTCGTACGAACCGACGAATAAAAAGTTTCATGAGAAGGGGTTTTATTTCGCAGATGATACGGTCATTGATTTCTTCAACTTGAATATGGTCCGAGGGAACGCGGCTACCGCTCTGAAAGAACCAAGCACAGTAGTGATCAGCGAAGCAATGGCAACCAAGTATTTCGGAAATGACGATCCGATGGGGAAAGTAATTACGCTTGATAACTCCTATGATTTCCGGGTCACCGGGATTATGGAAAAGATCCCGAGGAATTCTCACTTTCAGTGTGAATTTTTCGCCTCTATTGTCACCTTGCATACCATTGACAATGGTCCGTACGGTCAGGATTACGGCAATAATATGCAGCAGCAGTTCTTTCCGGACCTGTATACGTATATCCGTCTGCCCGAAGGGTATGCCCCCGCCCAACTGGAGGAAAAACTCGTCGGATTTATCGACCGGCATCACGGCGAAATCCTCACGCGATTCAACGCTACCATGGTCGCATCCCTGCAGCCGCTGACCGATATCCATCTACAGTCGAGCCGGGAAGCCGAACTACAGTCCAACGGCGATATGGCCTATATCTACATTTTTTCAGCCATTGCCATTTTTGTGCTGGTCATCGCCTGCATCAATTTCATCAATCTGGCGACCGCCCGTTCTGCGGCAAGAGCCCGTGAAGTGGGCATCAGAAAGGTTGTGGGTGCCCATCGCGGTCAGTTGATGTTGCAATTCATGGGAGAATCGGTGGTTATGGCGATTGTCTCATTGATTCTGGCTATCGGTCTGTCCTACCTCCTATTACCTGCATTCAATTCAATATCCGCAAAAGCGCTTGTTTTGACCTTGACGGACAGCACACTTCTACTGAGTCTTATAGGCATCGTCTTGCTTGTTGGACTCATAGCCGGCAGTTACCCGGCGCTGTTCCTCTCCTCGTTTCAACCGGCCGCGGTATTGAAGGGTTCATCTAAAGCCGGCTCTTCCTCCAATGCAACACTTCGCAAGGTCCTGGTGGTGTTTCAGTTTGCGCTATCGATCGTTTTTATTATCGGGACCTGGGTCGTGGGCGATCAGATGGAATATATGCAAAACAAGAATCTGGGATTTACTAAGGAGCATGTCGTCATCATACCTTTAGGGGATACCGATCAGCGCCTGATCTACAACAACTACAAAAGTCTGATTCTGCAAAGCCCCGATGTGATTGCGGTCACCGGCCTCAATGCACCCCCCGGCGGTTTGCAGGGAAACATTGGTTTTTCCCCGGAAGGCGCAGAGGCGGGTGAGACCGTACTCATGGGCTTCTTCGGTGTCGACCACGACTTCGTGGACGCCCTTGAGATCGAAATAGTACAGGGCAGAACATTCTCCCCTGATTTCTCGACGGACTCCACACGGGCGTTTATCATTAACGAAGCAGCGGCAGCACAGTTGGGATGGAGTGATGATCCCATTGGGAAAGAATTCATATTTGGTCCAAATGCGCCGTTCAGACCCAAGGTCATAGGTGTCGTAAAAGATTTTCACATAAAATCTCTACACACTGAGATCGCCCCACTGGTCATAGGTTTCATACAGCAACCGGTTTATATGGCGATTCGGATCTCAGAGAACAACCTGTCCAATACGCTGTCATTCCTTGCAGAAAAATGGCCTGACGTCTATCCGAACGACCCCTTCCAGTATTCTTTTCTGGATGAGGATTTCGACAATCTGTATCAGACCGAACAGTTGCGCGGGCAGGTCTTCGGTGTTTTTTCCGTTCTTGCCATTTTCATTGCCTGTCTGGGGTTGCTGGGTCTGGCGTCCTTCACCGCCGAACAGGGAACCAAAGAGATCGGCATTCGAAAAGTAATGGGTGCCTCGGTATTCGGCATAATTATGATGATGACCAAAGAGTTCATCACCCTCGTGATCCTCGCCAGCATTATTGCCTGGCCGATCGCCTACTATGTGATGGACAACTGGCTCCAGGACTTCGCTTACGCCTCAAGCTTGTCTGTATGGACATTTGTTCTGGCGGCGGTAGGCGCCGTGATCATCACCGTGGTGACCGTAAGCTTTCAGGCCACCAAGGCGGCTCTGACCAATCCGGCGGATGCGTTGCAGTATGAATGACCTATTATGACTCACACTGACAGCGAAGTCGTTGACATTGATTTCTTCAAACAGAACGGTTACGTCGATCTGGGGCAGGTGTTCACAGGGGACGAACTGGATCGATTTGTTACGATGTACGATCAGGACCGGATGGAAAACGGGCCTTTCTGGCGGGCTATTTCATTCGACGGGCATCAGAGCATAAACTGTGAGATGCTGATCTCCTCGCCTGAGATGGATGAAATAATCCGTCATCCGAAGCTGATCGAACCGATTGAGTCCATTATGGAAGGACCGAGCTGCCTGGCGGAAGCCTGCCTGCGCTATATGGAACCCTACGAGGGTGAGCAGGTAGAAGGCTGGCACCGGGATCGTGCCCATATGCAGGATCGGCCCTATCGGTGCGGCTATATTCATATGATGCTTTATCTGTCTGATGTCCATGAAGGTACGCATTGTTTTTCTATCTCACCGGAACCGTACGACGCCCCTATCCTGGAGAGAGAGGAACAGCTTGAACAACGTGGTATAGTGAATCTACACGGTCCTGCCGGCACAGCGATTCTATTCAATCTGTCGGTGCTGCATACAGCGACTGTACGGCCCACCGAACACGAGCGTAAGTCCGTTCAGATTTACTACGGGCATCGCGGCGGTCCGGCCCTCAGTCATTTTACCACCATCCCCACCTCGCTCTGGCGCGACCATCCCGATCCGGAAGTGCGGAATTTTTACAGTCTGATGAATAATCCCTCAAGGAAATATGCGCAGGCCTTTGGGTATACGGTTCCCGGCGACCTGTAGAGAAGCAATATATTACGTCTCTACTACCGGCACCGGGAAATACAGGATACATGAATTATGTGCGGCATTGTCGGTTATATCGGACAACGGGATGTGGTACCGATTTTATTAGGCGGACGCCACTTGGGTCAGATTCATCATGCCGATCAGGACCGGCGTAAGGCTGTGGCCCGGGCGTTATCGTCGGTTCCGGGAAAAATGGAACAGATTCTGGCTTTAAATGATCAGATCCGTGCCATTGCCGAACAATATGCCGATCATAACAATGCGTTATATCTCGGGCGCTTTTTTAATTTCCCGGTGGCTCTGGAAGGTGCCTTGAAACTCAAGGAAATTTCCTATATCCATGCAGAAGGATACCCGGCTGCAGAAATGAAACATGGGCCGATCGCCTTGATTGATGAGAATATGCCCGTCATTTTTATTGCGACTCGGGATCAGGTGTATAACAAAATCTTGAGCAATATCGAGGAAGTCCGGGCCCGCCGGGGTCGGGTGATTGCTATTGCCACCGAAGGGGATACCCTCATTGGAGATAAAGTGGACCATGTTATTTATATCCCCGACATAGACGCCTGCCTGATCGCCCTTCTGTCTGTTATCCCGCTTCAACTTCTCGCTTATCATATCGCTGTGCTGCGAGGCTGTGACGTCGATAAACCCCGTAATCTGGCTAAAAGCGTGACGGTGGAGTAATACTATTGCGCATTTTGGATTTCGGATTGAAGCATATCTGCGGGATATCTATAGGGTGCTTTGTACTTTGTGCTTTGTACTTGGTAACGGCAAAAAACAAAGTACCAGGTACAAAGCACAATTATCTAAACAAACTAGGTCGGCCGTTCACCGTAGCGTCGACATCGATGTCGCAAAACTCGGCCAGCGTGCGCACCAGCGGTTCGATCTGCTTCTGTACATAATGATCGTAGTCGAGGGGCGCTGTAGCGCGCCCGGCCGGCTGTGGACCTTCTGTGGTAATGACGTAGTGAATGACACCGGATGGATTCGGCATCAGGCGCGCCGCCTGAACATGGGGGGGCTGGGTGCGGATATAGTCTTCCACGGGCTTACGCAGGCTTTTGCGATAGACCAGGTCGTTGTCTTTGCGGCCTGAACGTACATGGCTGACCCACTGAAATATCCGTTCTTCCAGATCATCGCGGGGCGCGTCGTGGAACAGGAGATCCAGAAGTTCCCGTTGAAGATCATGGGCCATGTCGGTCCAATCCCGCCGGACGGCTTCCATACCTATAATCTCCAGATGTTCTCCGGAGGTATCGACACGCAGGCCGGCATATCCTTTCGCCCGGCCCCGATTATTGCGGCCGCGTACCGAAGGCAGGAGAAAACGCCGGTAGTATTTTTCGAATTCCAGTTCGAGATGCGAGACCACCTTGTATTCTTCCGTGATATAACGCTCCAGCCGCTCATTGACCCGCCTGCATAATGCGACCGCTTCCTGGTGCGCTGTTTCGGCATCGATATCACCGGACAGGCCGGAGACCACGAAGACGGAATCCGTATCGCCGTAGAGGACATGATAGCCCTCCTGTTCCAGCAGATCACGGACCCAGGTCAAAAAAAGATGCCCGAAGCCGGTGATGGCGCCGACCAGTTCGTTATTCGCAAACCGGCAGGCGCCGGTGGCCAGGACGCCGTAACAGGCGTTCATCAGGATTTTATACACGAATGAAGCCAGATCATCACCAGCGGCTTTAGCCTGGGCACGCTGTTCAAAAAAACGGGCGAGGATGTCAGGCAGGATACCCGGCTGTCTGTCGAATATCGCTCCATTCGGGGCGGTGATGGCGTCCGATGATCCGTTATCCGTACCCTTTTGTCGCGCCCGGATATAGGCCAGCGGGTCAATGTTAAATGTTCTCATGATGGATGGATACAGGCTACGAAAATCGAATACCCAGACCTGATGATACAATCCAGCCTGCGGCGCGATGATCATACCGCCCGGTGAGCCACCCCGGTTGGCCCGATCCACACCGACCGACGGCGCCACCAGGCCGCGTTGGTGCAGCTCGCTGATGTACATGGTTTCAAACGGCGCGATGCTTCCCCATACTCGCTCCAGCGGCAGACCGGTCAGCACGGTACGCTGTACGGTAAGACGGATGAGCCCTTCATGTTCAATGATATCCTGCACCAACCGCGCATCTTCCAGGCAGTATTCGCAAAACGCCTGCCGGTCTTCCTGATAGGCCCGACGGATACGTTCTGCCATGCCCTCATCGTCTGTGGCCTCCAGCGTCTTACCCCTGCCTAACAACGACTGGGCGACCGTTCCAAGACGGTAATCGTCGAATTTCAACAGAGTTGCCCGGATCATATGCAGCGCGTCCAGTACCTGACGGCCATACACGACCATCCGGCTACCGCCCCAGATGCGACTCTCTCGATGCCATGCTTTCTCCTTGGTGCGTCCCGGGTTGAAGATGACACCATGCGCCTCACAGCGTTTCGCCAGAACAGGCAGATCGAAATCGACCACATTCCATCCGGTCAGTATATCCGGGTCTATCGTGCGAATACGATGCACGAGGCCATCCAGAAATAGCCTCTCATTCGGATAACAGATGACCTGCGGCGGATCGTCAGGCAGGGCAGGACCCACCATGTGGATCTCTTCCGTCCGATGCCGGGCCTCGGGGCCGGCGCCGACAAGCGCAGCGGCATACACTTCGGTCGCGTCCGCATTGGTTTCAATATCGAGCGACAGCACAACCAGGTCCGGATCCCATGCCGCAGGAGTCAGGGAAGGATTATAATAGACGCGGTCAACGCCATCGCCCTTACGCCAGTGGCCTTCGATGCGAACCGCACCACGGAACGCCTGATAGATGAGATACTGCATGGAGGTGTTGAGATCTGCTTCATACGTACGAATGTTTTTCTCCTGAAGCAGATCCCCCAACCGACGAAGATTGGAAAGCCGGCCATACAGGCAGATGACCGATTCTCCATCCATGGTAGTCCATTCTGAATCACTCAGGGTAACGTCATAGGTCCCGGCCTGCTCTTCTACAGTATGCCGGTCCGATACCCGAACGTAGAAACGAGGCTGTATCCGGTCGTCAGTCCAGGCGAACGTCTCCCCGTTCTTCAGTTTACCGATCACACAGATCAGGCTGCCTGCCTGCTGCTGCCGGTGGAATGTATGGAGGGGGAAACCGATTTCGGAGTGGGAGGTGGCTTGGGCCATAATATAGGATTATAAGCCTAAACGTATGTTTTTCACAGAAAACCCAACGCCGACAGGCTGCCGACCGAACTGGCCACCGCCATCTGTCCACGAATATAGGCGCCCAGATGCCGATCGACCGTGTCGATCAGGTTCAGAGACATCTCGAAGAACCGATTGGGAACCATGCTGATAATCTTCTTTTTCATACCGGCGCCGTCTTTAAGCAGAAAAAACAGGATGAACGGGACAATGATGGACAGCGAGAACAAAGAGAGAAGATTGATCAGGAAGGCTGCGATATCCGACAGGGCCAGGGCGGTTTATTCACTGATAGAGCCGCTCAGTTCCCCGACGGGCACCTCAATCGGACTCCTTGCTGCCAACTCGTTGGCTTTGTTTACGAAGTCCCAGATCGAGTTGTTCGTACGGTACGGTTTCAAAGTCAACTTTCTGGACAGCGAAGGATTTGCTTCCCGGTCGTTGACCGATCTGTGGATGACAAATGTTCGCTATGAATGGCATCGCTGGATGGATGTCCTGGGTGAGTATCGGATCCTTCATTCCCATACGGCACGGGATTTCAGACATGGTGCCTCCGGTGAAATCGGGCTGATCTCACAACGAAATGCACGGGTCGCCATAGGCTACAATTTTGCCGGATTTGTGGATCGTGATTTCAGTGGCTCGAACTACTGGGCGCATGGTCCCTTCCTGAAATTTCAGGTGAAGTTCACCGAAAACGCTGTAGCTGGTTGGATGAATGGACGGCAGAGCTGTCTGAAGTAAAGGTAAGTGATCGATTTAAATGGCTGGCTCCCTTGACCCATGATCGAAGGATCCGGCCATCTCCTCGAACGCCGTATAACTTCCACCCTTTCATCCCCATTATTACTCCACATCATCCTCATCTTGAGGTTGGCTGAACATTTCGATACCGGCCAGGACGCCGATGCCGAATAGCAGACCTTCGAGCGCGCCCAGCGCAATCTTGGTCGTCCTGCCGAAATATCCTTCTCCAAAGAACATCGCGATCGATTCGAGCTGAATCTGTGATTCTGCAAACGAGAGGCGCACAATCTCCAGGCTGCTGCTGAACAGGTTTCCACCGATAATAGTCAGCAGGATACCAGCGCACATGGCGCCCAACGCACCGATCAGGATGTGAAAGATACGGTGCCATAATTTTGGCTGATCAAAAAGATAGTAGGTTATGACCGGCCCCAACGCCACCCCAGCGCCGATTAAAGCGCCCTCGAGGCCACCCGTCAATCCCGTTGGATGTTGGCCGAATAAGGTTTTGAGGGCGTCAACACTGAACAAATTGGCGCATCCCCCGACAAAGGCGCCGCCCAGCGCGCCACCGGCTACAGTCCACCACCGGCTGTATTTTTGTGCGATGCGCCCGATGGTAATCATACCGAAGCTGACACCGGCACCACCGAAGGCGCCGACAAAGGCGCCGAGGCTGCTCAATACAAAAATCATGGAGGTGACTTCAAAGTTCACTGTTTTCCGGGCAATAGCCAGGCCGATACCCAGAAGAAAGCCGCCAAAGAGTCCGGCGGCAGCCCCACCGAAGGCCCCGCCTACGCCCTGCCGAATGATATCGATACCGCTCCGCCTCAAACGGACCAGTACGAGACCGATCATGACCATGATGCTGGAGACATGAGGTAACTGGATCAGTCGATTATTATGTTCTCGTAAAATAGCCAGACTTATGGCACGCTGAATGCGGCTGACCTGTTCGTTTTCGAAAGGCCGGGAGAGGATGGCTTCCACCGCAGAGCCGAACCAGTCTGCCAGTTCAATACTGGCGGCTTTCTTAACACTCAAATCATTATCTCGAAGAGCCAGGGTTCTGAGCCGATTGTTTAAGGCCGGACTGCGGACTGGACGGGATGATTCGATCGCATGTAAACGGACTCTCACCTGATTATGATGCGTGGCTTCCATGATAATATCGGAAGCGCTCGGCGCCTTTTGAACCAACCAATCTGCGACAGGACGACCCCGATGCAGGAGACTCTTCGTTAATAAATCCGCCTCTTCTTCTGAGATTCCTATTTCTTCGAGGAACGGGAACAAAAAGTCCAGGCTATCCGGGTCTATGATCAACTGATGGGCGCGATAGTTTTCTAACGCTCTCTCGAGTAAACTACGGGCCTGTTTGACTTCATAGAGCGTACCGGTAAGCCAGTGCGATACTTCCGGAATCAAACATTCATGCGCAAGTTCCAGCCAACTTTCGCCGTCCTGGCTACGCCGTCGCACCACACGAGCGGCGACCAACTCTTCGATAAGCAACTTTAATGATACAGCATCTATGCGCCCATCATGATGAATGCGGGCGGTCAGCTCTATTTCACGAAGCACAAGCCGCTGTTCATCCGTGGAAATCAGGGAGAGGAGAATCTGTTGCACCGCGTTCAGGTCGGCGGCGTTAAACCGTCTTAGGACGCGGGCTAAATAGTCCGTCAGGATCTGAGAGGCGCCGCCCAGATGTTCATAGGCCGTTTCGGTGATGTGGTTATGTTCATCACGCGCATCATAGAGCGTATCACAAACGATTTGAAGATGGGGCGGATCGATGTCTTCATTTTCGGCCAGATCATCCAGAAGTCGCTCGATCAGCGGCAGGTCAAATGCACAGCCTACCTTTCGAGCCGGTTCTGTAATGGCTTGCGCCGCCTGGTCTCGACTTAATCTATTAAGCCGGCATTCATGATGAAAAATCTCCGGTAGGACATGCTTGAAGCGATTCATCTCGGCCAGCATATCTTCTCGTAGGACAAACACGAATCGCAAGGACAACGTCCGCTCGGCAACCAGCGAGCCAATCGCCTCGGTAAAAACATGCTGACTCTGTTCGTTAAGCAGCAGAAAAAATTCCTCGAACTGATCGAGCATGACAATAATCGACTGATCAGGCGCATATTGACGAAACTGATCCACAAGTTCCGTTAGCGGTAAGTCGTCAGCTATGTCATGGGTATGTTCAGGTATAACACGCCTCAAAGCTTGCGCGATCTGATGCAATGGATCGGTAAAGCTACGAATCGTGAATACGATATGGCCCTGATTCTGGAGTTCAGGCATGAGCCCGGCCCGGAGAATGGAACTCTTACCCACGCCCGACCGGCCATACAGGAGAAAGGAGCGGTGGGATATGATCTGAGAACAAATACTCTCTATTTCCGTGTCACGACCAAAAAACAACTCCGCATCATACTCGGTATAATAATCAAGGAATTTATAAGGACGCGCGATCTGTTCAGTTGGATCGAATAGATCAGGAGGGTCTTCTGTATCTTCTACCACATCTCCGACAAATATGTAGCCATGTTTTGGGATCGTTTTGATATAACGGGGGTGAGAGGCATCATCCTTGAGCTGTTTTCGGATGGATTTGATGCATTGGGTCAGTGCGGAGTCGCTGACGATTACCCCATCCCATATCTCGTCAAAAATCCGGCTCTTTTCAACCAGCTGCCCACGGTTTGAAATCAGCATCACAAGGACATCGAAATACTTGGAATTGAGCGGCAGTATTTCATCATCTCGTTTGAGCTGACGATTCTGGACATCCAGATGGAAATCGTCGATCTGGAAACCAGGTATGTTAATCTGTTGGGTCATGGCTAGAAAGCTATGAATCACGAAGTGATCGATGCGCTCCCATAGGGAGTCATCTCATCTGCAAATCGACGAAACTACGAATCAGGTTTTTCATAGCCCCGCTTACGTAGCCATGTAGTTTTGTCGATTCCCTTATTAATCACATATTAATCACATGAATCTCATGTTTTTATTTTACGGATGTAATATAATAAAGAAAGTCTAAAATGTCTATGCTTGTCAAAACCCTTTGAAAGAATGACGTTTCGTTGCAATTATTGCTGATTCCAGGTTGACGAGACCGGCAAGTAGATCAGGTTGAAGATATTGTGTACTTGCCCAATTGCCCACTTGTTGAATTTTGGAGAAACGGACTGTGATAGAAAAAATGACAGCTGCTGTCCTGTATGGGAAGCAGGATGTACGTATAGAACGGGTATCGATCCCGTCGATCGAAGACGATGATGTTCTCCTTCGTATCAAAGTGGCGTTGACATGTGGTACGGACGCCAAAGTATATCGCCGAGGGTATCATGCTCGAATGATTGTACCGCCTGCCGTATTCGGTCATGAGCTGGCAGGCGAGATTGCGGCAGTAGGCCGTAATGTTCAGGACTTTCATGCCGGTATGCGCGTGGTGGCTGCTAACTCGGCACCTTGTGGAACGTGTTTCTATTGCCGGCGGGATCAGGAGAATCTTTGCGAGAACCTGATCTTTATTAATGGGGCCTATGCGGAATATATTTGTATCCCCGGTCAGGTGGTTCGGCAGAATCTGTTGCCGATACCCGATCAGGTCTCCTTTCGGGGCGCTGCAATGGTCGAACCTCTGGCCTGTGTGCTTCATGGACTGGAAGAGACGGGCGTACAGCGACATGATTCGATGGTTGTCATAGGTACTGGACCTATCGGTTTGATGTTCATCCGCATGGCCAAATTACGCGGCGCGCATGTCATCGCTGTCGGGCGGCGCTCCAATCGTCTTGAAACGGCACGGGCTATGGGGGCGGATGTCGTGATTGATATGGTGGAGATCCCGGATGTGGTGGCTGCGGTACGGGCAGAGACGGACCAAGGCCGCGGTGTGGATCGGGTCGTTGAAGCAGTAGGCTTGCCGGAAAGTTGGGAACAGGCCATTCGAATGGTTCGTCCAGGCGGCACGGTGAATGTGTTCGGCGGCTGTCCCTCTAAGACGATCATACCGCTTGATGCGGATCTATTGCACTATTCTGAAATTACGATTAAAGGCACGTTTCACCATACGCCACGGATGATCAAATTAGCGTTACAATTGATCGCCGACGGAGCGATAGATATAGACGCCCTGATTACGCGGGAAGCCCCGTTATCCCAACTGCCCTATGTTCTGGATCTGATGATGGGCAAAAATGGCGCTATGAAGACAGCGATTATTCCTTGAAAATAGTGCAGAGTTAAGAGTTAAGCGTGCAGAGTAAAACCATACGCATATCCACTCTGCACTCTTAACTCTTAAACTCTGCACTCGTCCTATGCCCCGTTCCCTCTCCTATCTGCCCGAAGATGCCCTGAGTCTTGACACCCTCGCGCTGGATGTCCTGCCTGATGACGCCCATCTTTCTCTTGAAGCTTCACGGCAGTATTGCCGCCATCTGGCCACCGGTCATTATGAAAATTTCACCGTGGTATCCTGGCTTTTGCCCAAACCGTTACAGCCACATTTTTATACTGTCTACGCCTATTGCCGATGGTCGGACGACCTGGCGGATGAGATTGATGATCCGGTCCGATCTGTAAAGCTGCTTGATTGGTGGGACGGTGAGTTGCAGGCATGCTATGAAGGGCATCCCCATCATCCTGTTTTTATTGCATTAGAAGAAACAATTCATCATTTTGATATCCCGATCACACCGTTTCGGGATTTATTGACCGCTTTCCGGCAGGACCAGGTTGTGCAACGATATGAGACTTATGAGACCCTGCTGGACTATTGCCGTTATTCTGCCAATCCGGTAGGCCATCTGGTGCTCTATCTATGTGGATACCGGGACGAAGAGAGGCAGCAACTATCCGATGCAACTTGCACGGGGCTGCAATTAGCCAACTTCTGGCAGGACGTTTCGGTGGATTTGGGCAAAGGCCGTATTTATCTGCCGCTGGAAGACCTTGACCGATTTAATTATAATGAATCGGACCTGCATACCCGTATTGTTAATGATCGGTTTACTGATCTGATACGATTTGAGGTGGACCGCACCCGTGCATTGTTCGACATAGGATTGCGGTTGTGTCCTCTTCTCGATAAACGGGTCAGAGGAGATATTGAGTTGTTTAATCGCGGTGGGTTAGCCATACTGGACCAAATTGAAAAGCAAGGCTTTGATGTCCTGTCACGGCGTCCTTCTCTCTCCAAGCAAAAAAAAGTCAGCTTAATGCTCAGGTATATGCTGAAACGGATGTTTTAGACCTCATACTCAATTAAATGAATTAAATGAATTAAATGAGTCAGACAATCACCAAATCACCAAATCACCAGATCACCAAATCTTACCACCACTGCCGCCAGGTAGCCAGGACGCGGGCGGGGAATTTTTATTATTCCTTCATTGTTTTGCCGACAGAGCGGCGGCGTGCCATATGTGCGGTGTACGCCTTTATGCGGTATTGCGACGATATGGTCGATGAAGGCGGTTCGAATGCCGAAAAAAGAACACAGCTAGACCAATGGCGTGACGGCCTGGATGAGGTCTACGCCTCGTCGAATGGATTGAGTCATCCTATCCTTCCCGCGTTTCAGGATACGGTTGAGCAGTTCTCGATTCCTAAATCCTATTTCGAAGCCATCATTGACGGGGCGGAGATGGATCTTTCCGTCACCCGGTACCCGACGTTCGAGGACCTGTATCAGTACTGTTATCGTGTGGCTTCAGCTGTAGGCCTCGTATGTATACACATCTTCGGTTTTACCGATGAATCCGCCAAACGGTATGCCGAGTCCTGTGGTATTGCCTTTCAACTCACCAATATCCTGAGGGATATCCAGGAAGATGTGAAGATGGACCGGGTTTATCTTCCTCAGGAAGATCTTGAGACCTACGGTTATACGGAAGAGGATATCCGACAGGGGGTCATTGATGATCGGTTCACGCAGTTAATGGCCTTTGAAGTAGACCGGGCTAAAAAGCACTATGAAGAAGCCTTACCGCTCTTACCGCTTATTCATCCGTCGAGCCGGGCCTGTCTGGCTGCCATGATTCGTATTTATCGGCAGAATCTCTATGAAATCGAACGGCGAAATTATGATGTTTATCGCCGGCGAATCCGTCTTTCAGCCTGGAAGAAACTGGCGATTGCCGCCCAGGCATTAATCCAAAAACGTGTATGAACGATGTCATTGTGATCGGTGGCGGACTTGCCGGTCTTGCCGGCGCGGTGGCATTAGCGGATGCCGGCCTGAAGGTCACGTTATATGAGCGCCGGACCATTCTTGGCGGTCGAGCTTCCTCGTTTGTCCATCCTGCCGGCGGCGAACTGGTCGACAATTGCCAGCATGTCCTTTTACGGTGTTGTGCCAATCTGATTGATTTTTACACCAGACTCGGTGTTGAAAACGGCATTGTATTCCAGGATCGTGTTCCCTTCATAGATGAGGCCAACCGGATCTCCGTCATCCAGAGTTCTCCGCTTCCCGTGCCTTTACATCTGCTGCCCTCCTTCTTTCGGCTTAAATTCCTGGGATGGAAAGATAAACTGTCCGTCAGCTATGCCATGGTGCATATGATATGGCATACTAGGGCAGGTGGGCAGGTGGGAAAGAGGGCAGGTGGGCAAGAGGGCAATAAGGCTCCTACATCTGCCCACCTGCCGCTTTCCATGCAAAACTGGCTTAAATCCCACCGGGCGACCGAGCGGTCGATAGAGGCCCTGTGGCGCCCGATTCTAATCAGCGCGTTGAATGACGAATTGGATGATATAGACGCCGAATACGGTATCATGACTATTGTAAAGGCGTTTCTATCCAACAGGCAGGGTTATCAGGTCGGCCTGCCCGTGGTGCCGCTGGGTGATTTATATGCCCCCTGTATAGACTATCTGGAGCAGCGAGGTGGCCGTGTTATCCTCGACCAGGGTATTACCGAAATGGCTGTAGATAATACGCGCATTACGAGGATGACGTTGCAGGATGGGACGACCGTTCAGGCGGATGCCTATTTGTCTGCCCTGCCTTTTGATATACTTCTTAAAATGCTCCCCGACACAGAAGTAGCTCGTTGGGACTACTTCAACAATTTACAGCGTCTGGACGTTTCACCGATTACGGCTGTACACGTGTGGTTAGATCGCCCGGTCATGGATCTGGACTTCGTCGCTGTATTGGGACGGACGATTCAATGGATATTTAATCAGACCATACGGGATCCCGATGCCTTTTCATCCACCGAATCGGGTACGTATCTCGGCCTGGTGGTCAGCGCCTCGAATGAATGGATGAAGCAGCCGCAACAGGTGATTATTCAACAGGCGCTGGAAGATCTCAAATCGATCTTTCCTGCTGTTCAAGAGGCCAAACTTCTAAAGGCCATCGTGGTCAAAGAAGGTCGGGCGACGTTTGCCCCTGAACCCGGTTGCGACCCGTTACGACCTGGACCGGTAAGCCCGATTTCCAATTTGTTCGTAGCTGGCGATTGGACGCAGACCGGCTGGCCGGCGACCATGGAGAGTGCGGTCCGGAGCGGCTACCAAAGTGCGGAGGCCATGTTAAGTGTCTTTGACAAGCCACAGAAGGTACTCCTGCCGGAGGTGCCGATGGAAGGGATCATGAAATTGGTGATGGGTCATTTTTGATGGGTGATTGTGGGTAATGAAACCATAAAGGCTTTATTGATTTCTGATAAAACATATTATATATTATTCAAACGATCTTAGACCCTGAACCCACATCGAAATCTGAAAGGACCATCATGCCTGACAATCTGCTTGCCTGCCGAACTGCGAGTTATGGGAAGTACAGTGAATCCGCTTTCGAACATCTGCCGACGATCGGCGTCAATCATGTGGAGATCCCAACCCCTGCACCGGATCAGATAGAGCAGGTAAAGGCCCGATTGGCTCAGCACGGGCTGTCGGCCAGTAGCTTACAGGCGACGATTGAGATTGAAAGTGATGAAGTCGCCGACTTGCTTGTGCCTACGCTGGAAGCGGCGACGGCACTCAATGCGAAGATTCTTTTTGTCAGCGTGAAGGCTGGAGAGATGGATAAGCAGATAGTCTACGAGCATCTTCGGCGCGCCGGTGAAAAAGCCGCTGAGTACGGCATCACCATCGGTATGGAAACGCATCCGGACTTGATTACGAATGCGGACGTGGCCATAGAGACGATGAAGGGTGTTGATCATCCGAATGTACGTGTCAACTATGATACGGCCAATATCCATTATTATAATCAGAACGTCGATCACGTGGAAGAAATGAAAAAAGTTATCAATTATATAGGCAGTATGCATCTCAAAGATACCGATGGCAGGTATAAGACCTGGTGCTTTCCGACTTTTGGAGAGGGCATTGTCGATTTCAAGACGGTGTTCGACCTGCTGAATGACAGGGGATATAACGGGCCGTTCACGATGGAAATCGAAGGCGTCGAAGGGGAAAATCTGGATGAAGCCCAGACCTGTCAGCGGGTGGCTGATTCGGTAGCCTACTTGAGGCGCATCGGGTGTGGTGTATAGGCATTCAATAAATATATGAATCGGTGACGACCTATGGCGGAACAACAATTACATATGATTCGGTCGAATCTGGATGATCTGCCGGATCTGATCATCCCGGAAGGGTATGCGCTTCGGACGTATCAGCCGGGTGATGAAGCGGCCTGGTGCGCGATAATGGAAACCGGGATCGGTTCGAACTGGACGATTGAAGAATGTCGGGCGCAGATCACCGGCCAGGATCTTTTTCTACCTGACGGCTTATTCTTCATAGTATATGACGGTGAGCCGGTTGCGGCTGCCTGTGTGTGGCCCACAGCGTTATACGGTCCAACCAGCGCCCAGGTGCATATGGTCTGTGCGAAACCGGCGCACCGTGGTAAGGGCCTCGGTTATCTGGTGACCCTGGCACTTCTGCATTATATGCGGGATCATGATTATGAATCTTCCTATCTGGGGACGGATGATTTCCGTATTCCTGCCATTAAATCCTATCTGAGGCTTGGATTTGAGCCGGCGTATTTAGAAGACAGTCATCGGGTGCGTTGGGCCGCCATTTTCTCTGACACCGACCAAACAGACCAGTGGTGGCGCCATGTGCGACCGGAACCGGCATCGTATCAGATTCGGGAGGCGAGCGGCAACCGGGTCTTACTGGTTATCCTCGATCATTCACAGCAGGATACCTATAACCGGGCTCGCCGAACCATATTATCCGCCTTATATCATCTGGATATACCTTATCGCGTGCTGGACCTCGCAGAGGATCGGGAACCTTCACAGGCGCTCAGTACACATCAGGCTGTGATCCTGGCACAGGAAGGCCTTGGCGACAGTCTGTCGGAATCGTTGGCCCGTCAGATGGTTAAAGCGGTATGCGATGGCATCGGTTTTATCAGCTTCGACCATTGCATTGACCGTTACCCGGAATCATTAATAGCTATCCTGCCCGTTAATTCTGCACAGACAAGACATGAGACACAGCGGGTCGTCGTACCCGCTTCGGACCATTTTATTGTCCGTACGCATGAGCCGGAAAAGCGTCATAACCTTCGACAAACGTTAGAGCTGATGTGTGTAGAAACACCGGGGCATAATCCGGCTTTACTGGAAACGGATGGACAGATGCCTGTGATGGTCGTCGGGCAAGTCGGCGAAGGGCGAATCGTTCAATATCTGGTCAGTCCCAGGTTATGGGACGCCGCTTATTATGGCCATGGCGAAGGGCTCGATGATGTGTTCTGGAAATCGATCGTCTGGGCATCGAGAAAACCGTTTGTTATGAAGGCGATGCCGTCTTATATGACCTTTCAGGTTCAGCACGCATCCGGCGCCTCAGATGGATTTGACTGGCTACGACCCGTTCTATCACGGGGATGGACGCCTTATGTAGGGGTGTTGACAGAGGAAGTTCATACGGATGATTGGGCCATCATGGCTGATATAGCTTCAACTGATAACGTAATCTGGTACCCGCAGGGTATGACGGAAAAACGCGGTCTGTATTATCATCATCCCCGTAGCCAGGCGTACCATGATAATGAACTGCGGGCCCGTATGGCACAGGCCGAAGAAAAATTCAAGCAGCATGGTATTCCGATCGGACATACCTTTTATCCATCTTATGGTGAATATGGTCGTAATGCTGTTCCAATGATCATGGGAGCCGAAGTGCGATATAGCCTTTCACCCTTCTTGCCGAATGAAGCGCAACTGGCGGATCATATACATTGGGAACCCGGTCCGTACGGCCATCCGGGTTTTATTCTGGATGACCTGTTCGGTTTCCCGGGATTATTCGTAACGCGTGCGGATCCAGAGCCGTATGAATTAATCCAGAACAGGCGTTTTAGAATAACAAAACCCTCGGCTGTGCCTGGTCGGAATCTTTTGGAACCCGGATTGAGGCCACCACGTACTATAAATATAGTAGATAAAATTATTTCTTCGGCTAAGATGGGCCTTGATGCCCGTTTTTACGGGGGGATTATGCTGAAGGAGCAGGATATCATCTCACTGGCGCCGGGGGAATGGGAGGTCATATTAGATCGTATTGATTCCTTTGTCTCCGATACCGGCGCGATCAAGATGGCGCAAGATGCGGTGGGCGCCTACGCCCGTAGCAAAGTGCAGGCGCACCTGGCCCATGCAAGTTACGAGAAAGACGCGGATGAATTGCACGTGGCTTTTACCGGGTCATCCACCGTGCCTTTACACCTGCAGATTTTCGATGACTCCTGTCGAGAGCGTGCTCTCGCGTTTGATACATTTGAGGAGCGTCTGGAAGAAAGTATTCAACTTGGTGAGTGGCTTTCGGAATGACTTGTAGTATTTTCACGGATGGATTATCAGTGTTTCCAAATCACAAAGCACAAAACACAAATAACCCTGATGTTACACGTTCTTTGCGTAACACCAGCTAACCTGGAGCATTTAAGTGCCTAGGATACGTAGGCTGATTTACATCCCGTTAACGATCCTGTTGACGTCCTCGGTCCCGGTACAGGCGCAGGATATGCCGGCAAGCCTCCAGGCTGGCCTGGGCCTCCTGGGCGGTTTCCCCTCAGGGGGATTCGGAAATAACATAACCAATCCGGGTATCGGCATCTCGGGCCATATCGGCTATCGATTCCCACAAAGTCCGGTTATCTTAGGTCTGGATATGTCCTATATGATATATGGACATGAAAGCCGAAACGAACGATTCAGCACGACCATTCCAGATGTTAGTGTCCGTGTGGTTACGGATAACAATATATTGATGACCAACTTATTCTTACGTCTCCAACCACGTGAAGGCCCCTTCCGGCCTTATATCGACGGTCTGTTCGGATTCCACTATCTATTCACCCAAACGTCTATCCGGAATATCCCCGACCCGTTCAGTGATGATATCGCCAGTTCCATCAATTTTTCCGATGTGGCGTTTACCTATGGCGGCAGCGTGGGTTTTATGATCGAAGTCTATGACGGCCGGTCCGAACGTACCCAGTTCAACCGCAGCGTTCGAACCGTCTCCATCGATTTTCGTCTCCGATATCTGGACGGCGCTGAGGCCTCCTACCTGAATCGTGGCGATGTTCTTCGGCAGAGTGGCCAGACGGCGCTCAATATTTCCCGATCCGAGACGAATATTATCACCGTATTTGTGGGAGCGTCGGTGGAATTCTAGCTATTTCCTGAATTGGATGATTTTCGCCGGAAATTTTTTGAGCCCTCGAGGGTTGTCTAATTGATCCCACGATATTCGTGCTTGACAGATGTCTTATTTCTTCCTAAGTATAATATCTGTATCTTGTTGATATCCCGCTATTTATTTTCTAATATCATGTGTTGTCTGGATTAAATAATCAGGAGATGGCGTTGAACGGAATGGAGTGGCTGGTGGATATTTTCGGTTGTCCAGCCGATGTGTTGCAGGATCGTCGTACGATGTCTGCTTTGTTTAATACCGTTGTGCGTGAGATGCGTTTACATCCCATGGGCGATCCGGTCTGGCACCAATTCCCTACGACAAAGGGTATGACCGGTTTCTGGATGCTCCTGGAGTCACATATGACCATTCATACGTTTCCGGAATACGAATCCGCCTGTTTTAATTTATTCTGCTGTTCGCCCAGGACGGCTATGGACTGGCAGTCTATGTTCTCCCGTATGATTCAGGCGACATCCGTATCTATTCGAGAATGTCCACGTGAGTATTCCGGGAACAGGTAACCCGCAGACCCCGGAGGCTAAGTGTGTCCGGAAGGGCATAGATGAACAGTGATGAGACTCAAATTCGAATCGGCGGGCAAGGCCGTTACCGACATCGGGCGTTTACGATCGTCGGTCGATCACAACTCCAGGATGAAGACGCCTCCTCATGGAATGAATGGTACCTTTTATTTGATGAGGGCCTTGCCGGTTGGCTCAGTGATGGCGATGGCACATACGCGGTAACTTTTGAGACGGAGATCGCCGAATTAGATACGTTACCTGCTTTTGAATCGTTAAGGCTGGATCAGGAGCTAAAGTTGAACCGCCGATATTATGATGTCTCTGATCTTTATATAGCCGTCTATGCTGGCGCGGACGGTGATTTGCCCTTTGATGCCGAGCCAGGCACTGAGATACCCGTGGCGGACCTGGCCGGCTCCGGCAAATTCTGTGCGACGATAGACTACAGCGAAACACCGCCGATTGTGTTTATCGGAGAAAATGTTGACCTGGAGGCGCTTAGGCTGGCCTGAGTTTTTATAATTAGTGATTGGTGATTGGTGATTTGGTGATTGAAAAGAAAAAAGCCAATCAGTCAATCACCAAAAGCAAAGCGAGCGAAGCGCGTTCTAATAAAGTCTCGAAGAGGCGTTCAATACTTTCGATTGAGCGAATCGAAATCCATCAGTCAATCACCAATCAGTCAATCACCAATGCCCCAACCCTCCCTCTCCTGTCCGAATTGTTCGAACCCGATCACACTACGCGCTGCGGAGCAGACCGAAGCGGTGGGATGTGAAACGTGCGGTTCTCTTATGCATTTTAAGGATGACAGCGAGCCGATGGTCGTGGGGCGTACGGAGATGATCATACCGCCGTATATTCCTCTGGGCGCTCGTGGTACGATTCGGGGGCAGGCTCTGGAAATGATCGGCTATTTGCGTAAAGCCATCACGGTGGATGGGATTGTCTATGATTGGACCGAATATTTATTGACCGGCAAAGATGGCGTGATCCGCTGGATGTCCGAGGACAACGGACATTGGACCTATATGACTCAGATTGATACAAAGCCGGAGAATGTTAAACGCGGCAGGCAGCCGATTTATCTTTATGAAGATAAGCAGTACAAGCACTTTCAAACCATAAAGCCGAAAATCACTCAGGTGGTGGGTGAAATGTACTGGCCTGCCGAAATAGGTGAAACGACGGATATCTCGGAATATATCGCCCCACCGCATTTATTGAGCCGGGCGACGCTCGGTACATCGCGTAGTCGGCAGCGAAAAGAGACCTGGTATTTCGGGCGGTATATGGAACGCTCGGAGGTAGTCAAAGGTTTCGATCTAAAAGAACCCCTTCCTGAAAAGGTCGGGATCGCCTCCAGCCAGCCATCGCCGTATGGACAGGGCGGGAAGAAAGCAAGATCTTTTATAGGGTTTCTATTTCTTATTTTAATTGTCCTGCAATTGGGTTTTATTTCCACATCCGGAAAAGACAACCCGGTATTCGATCAGCTCATGCGGTTTGATGACGCCCAGGAAACAAAAACTTATGTCACCGATACTTTTTTATTGCTTGGTCATGATTCAAACGTCGTCATCGAAGCGTCTACCAACCTGGACAATCAATGGATGTTTTTCAGTATGCTGATGGTTAATGACGAGACGGGTGAGGCCTACGATTTCGCCTGGGAGGTGAACTACTATCATGGCGTGTCGGGTGGTGAATCCTGGGTTGAAGGCAACAAGAAGAGCGAGATTACGATTCCTTCGGTGCCCAGTGGTCGATATTACTTGCTCGTCGAACCGCAATCGGATACGAAACAGGCCGGATATACACTAACCGTCTATCGTAATGTACCGGGCTGGACTAACTTTTTCCTGGCGCTGGCTGTTTTAGTGATCATGGGCATTGTCATTCTGATTCGGATCGGCATGTTCGAAAATCGTCGGTGGATGGATAGCGATCATCCGATAACATTCGAATAGAATCGCGGAATCTAAGAGGGTGTACGGGAAGTTGATCCGTTGATGAACTTCCCGTACACCCACTAAAGTACAAGAGGTGTGCGTATGAAATGGTTGATCGGTATAGGGATTGTGGTCCTTCTGGTCTTCGGTATGGCACAGTATAGAGGATGGGCGTTTACCAGCTATAGCTCATTCAGGGGTGATCCCGGCGTGATGCGGAGTGCTCCGATCTTTTTCTTCGCCGGTTACAGTCGGGGCCTTTATCCAGGCGGTGTGCATAAGTGATATTGGTGTGTACCTGAATAGGGAATGGTGATTTAGAAAAACAGGTAAGCATATGGACAACAAAATGTACGTATTCATATAACGGAGGAACACATGGAATTAATTAATATTCAATTTATCGTGAATGCCGTATTGTTTGCTGTGATCGGTATGGTTATTTTCTGGACATCGTTTGTTATACTCGATAAGATTTTGCCTTATAGCCTCTGGCATGAGTTGCTCGAAGAGCATAATACCGCCCTGGCTATTCTGATCGGTTCTATTGCGCTGGGGATTTGTATTATTATTGCAGCGGCTATTCATGGGTAACCGGTAATCGGTTAAAGCGGTTAACCATCATTATGACATACGCCCTGCTCTTTTCCGTTTTTGTTATTGCTTCCTGTGGTCTGGTGTACGAGTTGGTGGCCGCGGCGCTGGCCAGCTATCTGGTTGGGGATTCCGTTACCCAATTTTCTACGATTATCGGGACCTATCTTTTTGCGATGGGTATCGGATCCTATCTGTCGAGTTATCTGGGTAAGGGCCTGATCCATCGTTTTATTCTGATCGAATTATGTATCGGGTTGATCGGCGGCTTTACAGCAGCGGTCCTGTTTCTAAGTTTTTCCTTCCTCGGTTCTCTTTCCGTCCTGCTGTATACCCTTATCTTTATCGTTGGCGTTCTGGTCGGTCTGGAAATTCCGCTTTTACTCCGTATCTTAAAAGAACAAATTCAATTTAAAGACCTGGTCGCGCAGGTCCTGACGTTCGATTATCTGGGGGCACTGATCGTATCGATATTGTTTCCGGTGATTCTTGCTCCGAAGCTGGGTTTGATACGGACCGGATTTTTCTTCGGCCTGATGAACGTGCTGGTGGCCGGATGGACCATCTGGCTGTTTCGCGAACGATTGCCCGGGATGGTACATCTGCGCAATGCCTGTATCATGACAACAGGGCTGCTGATGGCCGGTTTTGTATATGCAGGGCGCATGACGGATCTGGCAGAAGAGAACCTCTTCGCAGACGAGATCATCTTCGCCTCCTCCTCACCCTATCAGCGTATCGTGCTGACCCGCTGGAAAGACGACATCCGGTTGCACCTCAATAATCATCTGCAATTCAGCTCGCGGGACGAATACCGGTACCATGAGGCGCTGGTCCATCCGGGCTTGAGCGCTGTCCCGTATCCCAGACGGGTTCTTGTGCTGGGAGGCGGAGATGGACTGGCGATTCGGGAAGTACTCAAATACGATACAGTCGAGGCCATTACGCTGGTCGATCTTGATGAACAGATCACGCAACTGTTTTCTACCAATCCCATGCTGACCGCCTTGAATCAAAATGCTCTCCGTTCACCCAAAGTGACGATTGTGAATGACGACGCGTTCATCTGGCTGGAACAGAATCAGGAGATGTTCGACTTTGTCGTTGTTGATTTTCCGGACCCATCGAACTATTCGCTGGGCAAGTTGTACACCACTGCGTTCTATAAGCTCCTTAGAAAACACGTGTCGGAGCAGGGCATCATGGCCATCCAGAGTACCTCCTCGTATTTCGCACCCCGGTCTTTCTGGTGCATTGCCGCAACGTTGGAAAGTGTTGGTTTTCAGGTGAACGCGTATCATACCTATGTGCCTTCTTTCGGGGATTGGGGATTTGTGATCGCATCACAGCGGCCCTATCAGCCACCTGAATCCTATCCGGATCATTTAAAATACCTGACGCCTGAGATCGCAAAGGGCATGTTCCATTTCCCTGAGGATATGCAGCCTGTGGACGGTCTGGAGGTCAATCGATTGAGCAACCAGATCCTGACCCGGTATTTTGAAGAGGAATGGCGACAGGTGGTGCGGTGAACCGAAGAAAATTTCTCCTTGCATCTGCCGGTGCAGCAGCCGGTGCGGCATACGTTTGGCGCCGTGGCCGGACGGCAGCCCCGTCGATAACCGGTACTATGGCCGGACCGTCTGTGGATTTAGGCCATCTGTTGCGGGATGGTGGTATACCTGAACCGACAGATGAGCGCCAGGTTCCGGTATTGATCGTTGGGGGTGGTGTCTCAGGTCTTTCCGCCGGATGGAAATTGCAGAAAGCCGGTTTAACGGATTTTGAGATTCTTGAACTGGAGTCTGAAGTCGGCGGTAATTCCCGTTACGGCGAAAACCGGGTGACGCCTTTCCCCTGGGGAGCGCATTATCTGCCGTTGCCGACGGAGGAATCCCGTATTGTCCGTGAACTGCTTGAAGAGTTAGGCGTGATTGAGGGCTACACGCCGGATGGACAGCCGATATATCAGGAGCGGGCGCTGTGCTTTGCACCGCAGGAAAGGCTATATATGCATGGGCGCTGGCAGGACGGGCTGATGCCGGTGGTCGGGATTACATCTCGTGATCGGGATCAGTACGAGCGGTTCCGGGAAATCATCGATCATTATACGCATTATCAGGGGGCAGACGGCCGTAAGGCGTTTGCTATTCCTATGACGTTCAGTTCCCGCGATCCGGAGCTGCTGGCGCTGGATCAATTATCAATGCGGGATTTTTTGTTTCAGCACGATCTGGTTTCAGAACCCTTACACTGGTATGTCAATTATGCCTGTCGAGATGACTATGGCTGCACATCATCTGACGTCTCGGCATGGATCGGATTGCATTATTTTGCCAGTCGGGACAGCAGTGGCTTTGAGCATGTGCAGGTGCTGACCTGGCCAGAGGGCAACGGCTGGATCGTAAGACAGTTGCACCGAAAGCTCGAAGATCAGATTGTTACCGGGGCGTTGGTATGTCGATTGGAAAACCATGACAGTGGAGTACGTGTAGAAGTATATTACCCCCAGGAAAATCGGACGGAGACCATCAGGGCTGATCAGGTAATCTACGCCTGTCCTCAGTTTTTAACACCATATCTGTTTGCGGGTCTGTCGGATGAGAGAACCTCGCTGGTTCGGCAGTTTGAATACGCGCCCTGGCTGGTGGCTAATATGACACTCAGAGATTTCCCGGCGCCGGATCGTAGGCGGACGCCGTTGGCCTGGGACAATGTGATCTACGATAGCCCGTCATTAGGCTATGTGGTCGCCACGCACCAGAGTGTACGAACACATCTTAAAGAGACCGTATTCACCTACTATTATCCTTTATCAGACGGTGCGCCTGCCGATGAGAGGAAGCGCCTTCTAGATACGTCATGGGAGACCTGGGTCAATATGATGCTGACCGACCTGTCCCGTCCCCATCCCGATATCAGCGACCTGGTCCGTCAGGTAGATATCTTCCGGTGGGGACATGCGATGGTACGCCCGCGACCGGGCTTTGTATGGGGAGAAGCGCGTCGCCGGGTTGCGAAGGCCTGTGGACAAATCCATTTCGCACATTCGGATTTGAGTGGCTTTTCCATTTTTGAAGAGGCGCAATACCGGGGCGTAGCGGCTGCGGAACAGGTACTGACGGCCCTACAGGTGCCCTTTACTTCTTCCCTATAATTTCAAGCAGGTAGACCACGGCGGAGACAGGGAAGTGTTTAAAATTTTCTCGGTACTCGGAACCTTGTACTTTGTTATAAAGGAATAATTATGATTGTATTAAAAGGGAGGCAGAAGCGATATTTACGCGGGTTGGCTAACGGGTTGAAGCCGGTGGTCCATATCGGTAAAGCCGGATTAACTCAGAATCTGGTAAAGACCATTGACGAGGCGTTAGACCTTCATGAGTTGATCAAGATCAGATTTCTCGAATATGAACGAGAAGAGAAGAAGCAGTTGATCGAAGAGATATCGAGTACGCTGGACGTACCGGTTGTAGGTTCGATAGGGCATACCGTTTTATTTTATAGACTTCAGGAAGATCCTTCAGAGCGAAAAATATCCTTACCAGTAGGGATCTCTCAGGAAAAATAATCCTTTTCTAAGGTTACTCCTGATTGATATGCGTTTTACTATCCGTAAATTAAAAGGGTCAATGAAGTTCTGCCTATCGACGCTTCGGACTCCATACGGAGGAGCATCGCATGCAACTGGTCATCGAACAAACGGGAAACAGCGCGACAGTCAAAATATGGGCTCATCGTCTTAATCGCGGTAACGCACGGCTATTTTTGCGCCAGATGAGACCGATCCTGTCACGATATACGCACATTATGGTTGATATAAACCGGGTGATCGATATTGATCCGTATGGTATGGGGAGCTTGTTGACCTGCCGTCATCGGGCTGAGAAACAGGATAGGGAACTGACGCTTCGCCAAGGGTATGATAAAGGGGACCACCTGTTTGCAGAACTTTTCCAGCGCGCCCAGGTTTTTCTGGACACAGGCAAATCGATGTATATCTAATTTCTCTTCCTAAGGCAGATATCTCCGCCTACCTGGTCCCTTATAGAGGTCTTACGATCCGTATTTTCAAGCGACCTACCGAGGCCGATGGGCTTTTTAAGCACCATTTCTCTCCTCAGAATATCCCAGGCTAATAACCACACTTGACTTTCAAGACATCTCCTCTCACATTAGCAACTGGGAATTCTTAGCAGCTGTTGAAAACATCTTTTCAATCACCAAATCACCAAACCACGAAGTGCTCGCATCGTGTCCGAAGGACACATGCCATCACCAAATCACCAAATATCATGTCTTGCTGGCTTGTTTCCCCACGGTTTGATATCGGGTTTTTTGTAGCTCCGGGCATCCTGTCGGTGTTGATTTTGTTCCTGTCACCGGATGAACTGGTATATGGTACGGATCTGCCGATCTGGGGTTGGGTCCTGCTTGTTGTGCTGATCGATGTCAGCCATGTGTATGCTTCTCTGTACCGGACATATTTTGACAGTGAAGAATTTCGGCGGCGCAGAGGGCTGTATTTGTCCGTGCCTCTTGCTGTGTTTCTCGGTGGTGTAATTCTATACTCGATAGACGGTCTTTTTTTCTGGCGGGTGCTGGCCTATACAGCGGTACTTCATTTTATCCGGCAGCAATATGGTTTTATGGCTTTGTACAAATATCGAAGCGGGGAGCGGGATAAATGGGAATTACACCTTGATCGCTGGCTGATCTATATGACGATGCTGTACCCGCTGGCTTACTGGCATACCCATCTACCTCGGAAATTTGTCTGGTTCATAGAAGGTGATTTTTTCTCCGCTCCTGTCGTTGAAGTGGTGCAATGGATGGGATGGATATATCTTTTGCTTATGACGACCTACCTGTTAAAAGAGGTATGGTTTATCTGGTCCGGGCGCCCACTTAATCCCGGCAAGCATCTGGTAATGATCACCACGGCGTTGGTCTGGTACATCGGTATTGTACAGTATAATTCAGATTATTCATTTACCGTGACCAATGTCGTCATCCATGGCGTTCCCTATATGGCTCTGGTCTGGCTCTATTGTCGCCGGAAATGGATGGGACAGGCCAGCCATTCCTGGTTACATACCATCTCCCGCCCGACCTGGGTTATGGGATTTGTGGGTATCCTCTGCATCCTGGCGTTTGTGGAAGAAGGCATCTGGGATCTGTTGGTCTGGGGGGATCATCCGATGGTCTTCGGAGGCATTGATGGGGCATGGATTGATGGCTCTGACCTGTTGGTAATCATCGTACCGCTTCTGGTTCTTCCGCAGGCGACGCATTATATTCTGGATGCGTTTATCTGGAAGCTGAACGCGTCGAACCCGGATTTGAAGGCATATTTGTTCGGGGATTGAAGATTTGGTCACAGAGAACTGTTTTCGTCCGGTGAACGGAAACAGCGGGAGACACGGAGGGTTCGGAGATATTATGAGTTTTGGCTTGAATGTTTGGTCGTGTAGATAGTATATATAGATAATCCCGATAAAGAAAACTACGAAACTACGAATCGCGAACTGATGAATCAATGTTTAGTTTTGTAGCTTCGTAGTTTCGTAGTTTCGTAGTTTCGCAATTTGCCCTTTCCCATGGAGGTTTGTAATGGATCAGGATAATTATGTCATTGAAAGTATCCCGGAGGAGGCGTGGCGGACGTCTCGCCGGTCATTTATGAAGCGATTGGCCGGTGGGGTGGCTGCGGCCGGCGTATTCGGTTGGGGTTCCGCTGCTTCGGCCTCGCCGTTTAAAGCGCTGGCAGAAGATCTGGATGCACTCGATCCCGGCGACATGGGAGATGAGCGGTTCTGGAAGGCGGTCAAAGATCAATTTACGCTGCGGGAAGATCTCGCGCTGATGAACGCCGCTAATCTGTGCCCCTCGCCGTACCCGGTGATGGAAACGGTATTTAAGTATACGCGGGATGTGAATGCAGATGCCTCGTTTCAGAACCGGGGTAAATTTAGTCAGGCGAAGGAGGATGCCCGTGCAAAGCTGGCCCGATTGCTGGGCGCGACCCCGGACGAAATTGCAATCGTACGTAATACGAGTGAAGCGAATAATACCATCAGCAGCGGATTTCATCTTAATGAAGGCGATGAAATTTTACTGTCGGATCTGAACCATCCGTCGAACAATAAGGCCTGGGAGGTTAAATCCAGGCGGTATGGGTTCAAGATCAACTATGTTTCCGTCGCTCGGACACCGCAGGGTGAGGAAGAAATTATCCAGGCGTTCGAGAAGGCGTTGACGTCAAAGATCAGGCTGCTGTCGTTCACCCATGTGTCCAATACCACCGGTTTGACCATGCCGGCCAAAGCGTTGTGCAAGCTGGCACGTGATCGCGGTATCTTCGTGCATGTGGACGGCGCGCAGAGCTTCGGCGCCCTCAACGTGAATCTGGCGGACATGGGATGCGATTCCTATTCGGGCAGTGCGCATAAATGGTTTATGGGGCCCAAAGAGGTCGGCATTCTGTATGTCCGTAAAGACCGGCAGGACGATGTTTGGCCCAGTATCATCAGCGTACCTTGGCGGGATGATGTAGTCGGCGCCCGGAAATATGAGGCCCTGGGGCAACGGGATGATGCTGCGGTGACGGCGATGGGACGTACGGTCGATTTCCACATGATGATCGGCGCTGATCGGGTGGAGGCGCGTATGCGGCAGGTGGCAACCGCCATCAAAGAGGGGATGAGCAAGCTACCCGGCGTAGAAATCACCACCTCGATGGCCCCGGCGCTTTCTGCCGGCGTGGTCATTTTCAAACCAGGTTCATTGGCTCCACGCAAAGTGTTTGCCAAGCTCTACGAGACCTATCACATCGGTGGTGCCGGTATGGGCCCCAATATTCGATTGTCGCCGCATATCTATAATACGTTAGGAGAGGCAGATCGGGCGGTCGCTGCTATATCGGAAATGCTTAAGGATGGCGTTTGACTCCTGGCCCCCTTCCCTCTCGGGGAAGGGGGCGGAGGTGGGATGAAGGTATTGGTCAAAGAGTGTGTCCGACCGTTTTTAAAGGGGATTGGCCGTTGGGTTCCGATCCAACATCGGTGTCCCGTTGTCATGTCCGTACAGCCTACCTGAAGATAATTACTGCCGTGGTTGCAGGCTGTTTTGTACCACGATGAATCTTTGACCGTCCGGTGCAACTTCATAGATGGTATTGAACCCGCCGACCGGTCGTGGTCCCATACCTACCTGCTCGCCGGTAAACAGCTTTTGAGGCGTCTCCATACTGAAGTCGCCTTCTGTGTTTACCGAGGCCGCCATCAAAGCATTCCCTTCCCAGAAAAAAATCTCATCGCCTGTACCACTCCAGCGGGGATAAGCGCCGCCGTTGGAGGAAATTTTGAAGGGTTTGTCGCCGGCCGGAAACGCTTTTACATAGGCTTCCCATGTGCCGGTCTCATCCGCTACATAAGCCACGTATTTACCATTGGGCGAAAATTGAGGCATCGCTTCTTTGAAGGCCGGCGTATCGGTAAACTGCATGGGCTTGCGCTCTTCTGGATTTATGTACCATAGATCCCGATTGTCATGTTCCTTATCCTCTTGATTATGCAAATGATAGACGATATACTTCCCGTCTGACGACCAGGACGGGGCATAGGTCTCATGAGGCAGGATCAGGAACTCTTCTTCTTTCCCATTTTCGGTGATTTTATACATATTGGCCGGTCCGTTACGATACGAAAAATAGATCAAACTCTTACCGTCGGGCGCCCAGGCCGGCTGACGCTCGTTTGACGAATGGAAGGTCTTCTGCATTTTTCTGCCGTTGTTTTCCAACATATACACCCATATGTCGTCATTCCCGTCCGCAATGTTACGCCCTCGTACGGCGACCACCTTCTGATCCGGCGATAGAATAGTTCCGGTGATAATCACCTGAGGATCCCCAATTTTTTCTAACACATTGCCCCCACGGTCCACCCACACCATCTGCTGGGTCATAGGGTCCTGAGTACAGGCGATGCCGGCGCCTATCAAAGCAGCGATAAATCCCACCAGACCGGTCCAGCGACCAATAGAATGCAATAATTGCATGTTGATCATAGAACACCCCTTTCAAATGTGTTGTCATCATGAAAAAGACACAATCAATCTATTATAATTATCCACTGATCTACGAATTGGAGACAACGGTTCATCCACCGCTTTTAACCCAATACGTTATGAGTGAACCTTCGAGACCTTTTACCTGAATCGTGCCATGTGGTCCGCAGACAACTTCGTTCTTCACAAGCTGATAAGTCGACTCAGAAATAAGGATACGACCCGGCGCTGCGAGCCCTTCGAGGCGGGAGGCGACATTGACCTCTTTGCCTATGATGGTATAATCCATACGGTCGAAGCTGCCGAAGTTGCCGACAGTGCATTCGCCGGTGCTGATGCCGATGCGAATATCGAGCCCCATGGTTTTGGTGCGAAAAATCATCTCCTGCGCCATCTTGACGCATTGGGTCGCATCTTCTATGAGGCCACGCGATGTGGGATCCCCGAAAAAGATCATGACCGCATCCCCGATATACTTATCGAGCGTCCCGCCGTATTTTATCACAATGCGGGACATTTCATTGAGGTAATGATTGAGCCAGTTGGTTAGTTCTACCGGCGCCATTTTTTCGACGGTCGGCGTGAAATTCACGATATCCGTAAAACAGACGGTCAGTTTTTTTCATAGGATTCAATCCGAGCGTCTTTTTCGCCTTTAAATATAGAGGCGTACACCTGCGGAGAGAGATATTTGGCCAGTTTGTCCGCCAGGTCTGTCAGTTTCTGTTGCGCTAATTCCAACTGAACGTGGGGTCGTACACGAGCCAGCAATTCATCCGGATTGAACGGTTTGGTTAAATAATCTCTGGCACCCAGCTCGAAACCGTGAACAATGGACTCCATGCTGTTTTGACCAGTCAGGAATACGATGGGGATGTCAATATCCGGATGCCGTTTTTTGAGCTCCCGACAGGCTTCAAAACCGTCCATACGGGGCATATTCACGTCCATGAGGATAAGGTCCGGCTTGATTTGCTCTACCATGGAAATAGCCGCCAGGCCATCTTGAGCGGTTTGTACCTGATAGCCCTCCTCCGACAGGATAACCGAAAGCAACTCGCGATTGTCTTCCTAGTCCTCTACGATAAGGACGTAGGGAGTGTAGTCGGATAGGAACATTTACTCCTCCAGTCCGGCGTTTTGCATGGTACTCAGTAGATAGGGGACGCCGAAGAAGAGCAGACTTAAATAGGTTGGACTCATACCGATATTACCATGGCGTTTCGGATCGTCGCTCCAGTCCTGCATGTCGATGAGCCGGTGCAGGATCTTTCGTCCGGTGTCGATATAGCGGGTATCACCGGTTAGCCGGTAGGCATACGCGGTATGCCGGCAGAGTATGCCGCCGTAGTGTTCCTCAAGGGGCCGATTCGATGCAAAGGTGTCCGGATAGCCGCAGAACCAGTCTACGGCGCGGCGATACACCTCGGCCACATCAGATCGACCGGTCAAACGGTGCATCAGTTCCAGACCGATCATCAGGTAGTGCGTTTGATAGCCCTTTTGTTCCTCGTACGGCAGTTCGCGTATAAGCCGGGTGAAGGAACCGCCTAAGGCCAGATATTCCTCATCAGTAAATGGCTCCGCCGTACCCATTTCGACGGCCAGCGTTGTTCCTTCTGTCGCCATACCGTATGGCAGTTGGGTGGGCAGTTTGTCGGGCGTAGAGACCTGAAACCGTTTATGCCAGCTTCCATCGTCGTTTTGACCGCGGGCAATAACCTCGTAGACTTCTTCCGCTCGCTGTTTAAAACATGGTTCACCGGTCACTTCGAACAGGTATAGCAAGCCACGCAGCGTATTGGCGATGCTGCGTAGACTGAAGCTGTACGCAGGATCTTCGGTCCACCGGTAGCGCATAAAAAATGCCCCTGCTTCTTTAATCACATCGTACGTTCGCAAATCGCCGGTCAAATAGTAATAGTCCATCCAGTTGTCAATAAAGGTATGCGAGGCACAGGGCTCGTCACTGAAATGGTCGGTACTGTGCCGATAGCATCCACCCACCATATAAGGGCGGAACGGATGCCAGTGGCAGGTATCCACATCGGTCGAATGCCGGGTCATGGCCTCACCCAGCTCAAAATAGCGGGGATCGCCGGTACGGAGATACTGTATCCACAGGCCATGGCGAGGATCCCATTCGCTGTTGCACCAGCCCCACCGGCCGCGAAACCGCCAGTCGTCGTCCGCCTCGTCCCAGGCAGCCAGGATATCTCCCCAGTCAAGGAAACTGTAACGCCGGCCCAGGTGCACATTCCGTTCCATCCAATCTGCGAATCCGGTCATCATGCGTTCGCTGGCAGGAAATGTTTGCGGATCATAAGACGCAAACCCGCCGGTGGCCTCACACCGCGCCATCCAGACCGGATCGACCGCAGCATGCGGTGGCGTCAGCATGGTACGCAGCGTTTCGATGGTCTCTTCCTGTTGCGAAGCTTCATAATAACAGACGAAACATTCACTGGTCTTTGCCAGGCCCGTGCCGTCGGCATAGACCCCTTCGCCTTCGTGCCAGGCGACTTCTTCGGCATATCTGGATAACGAGAGCCTTTTCCCATCCGGGTCACGCCAGAAATAGGCGGTGATGCCCTCGGCGCCGACTGGTATTTCCAGTGCTTTCGGGTATTCCTCTGACATATGCCGGAAAGCAACGCCCAGGCCTGTTATGCCGTCATTGAGCGTTAGCCATCCTTCGGTGCGTTTTCCTTCGGCAACGACTTGAGAAACAGCACCCTGATGCCGATGTACCTGTACATGGTTATCCAGTCGCTGGGAGATGTGCAGGGTTTCTCCACTGTTCAATGTGCCCTGCTCCAGTTGATTTAAAGCGTATGCATAACGTCGTTCCGGGCCGTTCAACGTGATGGGGATATGCATCGCCAGCTCATCGATCTCGGTTTCACGAGGATTGCAGGTCATAATGAGTGTATGCAGTATCCGAAGAAACGCATGCCCGGCATACGCATAAATCCTTGTGGTGCATCGCAGCGGACGGTATCCGGCGTAATGATGCATAGGAATGTCCGCTTCCAGAGCGCCGTCCAGACGAATGACTGTTCGCAATGGTCCGACTTCTTCGATGGTTGCGCTATACGCATCCGGGGCAAGCGACGCCCGGCAGATGCCACCCATGCCGTATATACGTCTGACCGTGCCGCCTTCAGAGCCGCCTTCCGAAATTTTTCCCCAGGCGTCTCCGCTCCCGTTTTGCTTTTCATACACCGTAAATACATGCTCACCGTTTGATGTGTTTCTGAGTGAGACCGAATCGAAGAGGTTATAGTTATTCAGACTGATATGGAATAGTAATCGGCCTGTATCCAAGATAATATGTCCATCTGTTTCTTCTAACCGAACGGGTGAAAAATGAGCGGGCGCCATGTCGTTCGGCCTATGGGTCAGGGAATACATCAAAGGCTGATCTGCCGGACCGTCTGCCTGAAAATCGGTCAGCACCCAGTGCACACTGCCGTCGGGCCAATGGCTGAGTATACGGTATTGGGCAGGTACGAGGTCGCCTGCCGGATTTAATACGCATAACCCCTCTGTCACGGTAAACATCCCTTTCGGTAAGGGTATACCACGGGTTATGGGCCAGGCTTTCAGAGGATAGGCAGCCTCGTGGGTTACGGTGATGGGGATGGTCAGATTGTTGATCATCTGATGGATAGTTCCGTTCGCGGTTCGGGGTTGTCTGATTGGCTAATTGGATGCCCCTCAAAGGCAAAGCCTTCAGTTCCTCGGAAGGAACGTTGAAGGTGGTGATATTAACCATTGTTTTTTTTGTTGATCTTATGCATGATATGAGGTGATTCCGGCATTGTCAACTGCCCATTTCAAATTGAAAAGAACAGCAAAGCGCTTACAAATAATTACGTTCGGAGATAGATTGCGGTACTTCATGCAAGCGGTAGCCCCGTAGCCTTGCTGCGGGGAGTCTTCAATATACTTGTAAATGATTCGCGCTCGCATCCCTTTCCGTCTACTGGACGAAAAGAGTTTTGCAAAATCCGCGTTTCGTACATCCGGAGTGAAGTATGACTGAACCCATTCAACTGCAATCGACCACTATAGAAGGCCGCGAAAGCGGACCGAATCTGCTCATTTTAGGCGGGATACATGGCGATGAATTTGAATCCATGTGGGCGATCCGGCGCTTGAAAAGCGCTGTTGTTCCGGATGTGCTAAAGGGCAGCGTGACCCTGGTTCCGGTAGTCAACGAAGCCGCCTTCTGGCGTGGGCAGCGCACCGCAGAGGATGAGCTCGATCTGGCACGGACCTGTCCGGGGCGACCAGAGGGCTCCGTCACGGAGCGCGTGGCGTATGCTGTGAGTGCTCTGATCAGGGAAGCGGACTACCTGATCGATTTACACAGCGGCGGCCTGATTATGCAGTTCTATCCCACCGTCGGCTATACCCTGCATCCCGACTCGGATGTGCTGGACGAACAGCGTCGTATGGCCCGGGCGTTCAATATGCCGGTTATCTGGGGCACCACCTCCCGACTGGACGGACGGACATTGTCCGTGGCGCGGGATGCGCATGTACCCGCCATTTACGCCGAATGGATGGGCGGCGGCGCCTGTGATCCTGCGGGCGTTGACGACTATTTCGAGGGGTGCATGAACGTCATGGGAGAACTGGGCATGATCGCACGGTCCCAGCCGGCATCGCGGACCGACCATGTCGTAGAAGACGACCGGGATAATGCAGGTCATATCCAGGGCAACTATCCATCGCCTTTTTCCGGTTTTTTCGAACCGGTCGTCAGGCTGATGGACACCGTGAAACCGGGCGATCTCATCGGCGTGGTCACCAATCTTCTGGGCGACAGGCGGAAGAATATCGTGTCCGTACAGGAAGGGCTCGTGCTGTGTCTGCGGGTGTACAATCGGGTGTATGAAGGGGAAAGTCTGGCGGCAGTGCTGGAGATATAGGGAAGCTACGAAACGACAAAACGACGAATCAAAGGCAGATGGAATCTACGCCCCGCTTCGTAGTTTCGTAGCTTCGTAGTTTCGTAGCTTCGTAGTTCTGGAGATTTCAATGATTCGAGACTCATACTGGTTGGATATGGATTATACACCTGCCGAGGTGCTGGTGGGTGATCTGGATGTGGATATTGTGATTTGTGGTGGCGGGGTGACGGGTATGACCGGGGCGTTGTTTTTAGCCGAAGGCGGCGCCCGGGTGGTGGTGCTGGAACGGCGGGAGGTAGCTAGCGGGGCATCAGGGCGTAACGGCGGGTTCATGCTGGCAGGAACCCATGAGTACTATGTCGAAGCCGTGGAGGAACTGACGGAGATATACGGAACCGATGGGCGCCGTCTGGCCAGAGAAGCATGGCAGGTCGCTTTGGAAAACCATGCCCTGATGACCGGCACAATGAAGAAATACGACATACAATGCGACTACTATAGTCATGGCAGCTATATCGTAGCGATGAAAAAGCCGGACCCCGGTTCTCATCCCGAGCCGATGAGCCTGATTACCGAATCATACCATCTGATGCAGGAAGACGGTTTCGATGTCGAACTGATCGATGAGCAGACCCTGCAGGATCTCAAGCGCAGTCCGATGGTATCCGGAGCGATATGGAACAAATTCGATGGAGAATTGCATCCGGTCAAGTATGTCCGGGGTATGGCCGCTGCTGCAAAGCACCTTGGGGCACAGATTTTTGAGAACACGCCGATCATCGAAATCAAGCGGGATCAAAAGGATTTGGTCGTCCATACACCCAACGGCCGGATACGCACGGCGAATGTCCTTTTAGGCATGAACGCCTACACGCCCCAGCTCGACGAAAGCTTCGAAGAACGCATCATTCCGCATCGGGGACAGGTGTTTACAACCGAGCCGGCGTCGGAACGACTGTTCAACGGCGTGTTTTACGCCAACGACGGCTGGGAGTTCTGGCGTCAGTTGCACGACGGCCCGGGTGACGGCGGGCGGCTGCTGTTCGGCGGCGGTCGTAACCACCACGTCAAGGCGGAGCAGGGCTATCACTTTCTGCGTCGCAATAAGAAAGTCATCAAGACCTACCGGGGCTATAAGGAACGCCCTACCAGAGCGGTGCAGCGCTCGAACGATATCGCATTCAACCGCACCTTCCCCCATCTGGCGGACCTTAAACGTTCACACCGCTGGGGCGGCGTCATGGGCTTCTCGTACGACAGCAGCCCATTCGTGGGTGAGACGGAGACGCCGGGCGTGTTCCTAATTGCTGGTTTTACCGGTCGCGGTAATGCGTATGCGACCATCGCCGCACGCATGCTGAGCGACAAGCTGCTGGGCCGTCCGTCCGATATAGAAGACCGGTTCGAGATGGTACGTACGGTGTTTGACCCGACACGAGGCAGGGATGGGGTGGAGAACAGGCGGCGGTAAGGAAGGCAGGATGGTAGGGTGGAGGGGTGGCAGGATGGAAGGTATGTGGCCCAGGGATGATAACCGGAAGTAAGGATAAATATGATGGACAAGGCAACAACACCAAAACGTGTCCTGGTCGCCGGGTCCACCGGCGCCATCGGTCAACCCGTCTGTCGGCATCTGCTCGCACGTGGTCATATGGTCCGTGGCTTTGCCCGGCGGCCAGCGCAGTCTGTATATCTACCTTATCCTGTTCCTTTTCGGTACAGCCATGAAGATGCAACAGGGTGACATCGTTCTTGGACCACACGTTCGGATCAACGCCATAGTCAAGGATAAGTTGCAGCACCTCCGTTCGTTGTGACGCCGGTCCGGCTTCATTCCGGGTTAGTTCCCAGATGAGCGAGAACCATTCTATCTGATTGTATTCCGGTCTCAGATCGAGACACATCTTCACCAGATCCGTATTACCGAAATGTATAGCCCATTCCAGAACCAGATCTCTATTTCTGTCAAAACCGGGCTCAAGCTCCGGGCTGTTCGCCCAGCCTCTGGACGGCTTCAACAGTTCGGAGAGGACGAGATAATTCTTTTCTTTTACATAGGTGTAAATGTGTGGTCGGCCGCCGTTTATAATAACTCGGTCTATCAGGGCCTGATTTCCTCGAAAAATCACAACGTCACTGATGCGAAACATGGCAGGATAACTATCCATGTCAGCTCGTGCGCCATGGTCGAGCAACAGGTGGGCGATCTCATTGTTTTCGTTGTCAATCGCATAAAGTAAGGGATGACCTGCGTCCAGATCAGCATCATGTTGCAGGAGGAGTTCGACGATCTCTTTGTATCCTTTTTTTGCGGCGATCACCAGCGGAAAAAAGACCGATCTGGGATCCTGTTGGGGATTGAAGTTAGCCAGCGCGGGGTCCTCTTCCAGCATCGTACGGACCGCCGTCGGATCATTCAACGCGCAGGCCGACAGGATATCGTATTCAGCCCCTCGGTCCAGAAGAATGCCGGCGATCATCAGGGCCATGGGATGATCTTGCATCATGACCTCTTCAATCGGCCGGTCTCCTTTGTTATTCCGCCTTTCCACTTTCGCACCCCGGTCGAGTAAATCCGTAACCAATCGCCAGTGGCGATTGTACGCCGCCGCATGCAACCCTGTATTACCCTGGACATCCGTTTCTTTGACGATCTCCGGTGTTTCTTCCATCATGGCATAGACCGTATCCATCTTGCCATCCCGGATCGCCAGACAGAACGTGTCCCCGCGTGGGGTTGTATCTTCCTTATAAAGCGCCGTATGGATCAAATCGACAATATCCTGATAACCTCGATCTTCGGCCATGGTCAGCGGACTGGTAATCTCCCTCATGGGATAGATGCCCCGAAGCGGATCGGCGCCTGCATCAATCAGCAGTTCGACTGCCTTGGTGTGATGGCCCATAACGGCATGTTGCAGCGGGGTACGGCCCGTATCGGGATTTTGCTCCGTGATCAGCGATGGGGCTGCATCAAGGATCTGACGGACACGGTCTGCATCTCCCGCAGCGGATGCATTGCACAGCCCGATGATATTGACAAACGAGTCATCTTTAGAAGGGGCATTATCATGCAGGGTCTCTTTTACCATGTCCATCATCCTTTCTTTCAAATGTTTTCTGGCGGCTCTGAGCCGGTAATCGATGGTATGTTTCGGCACTTCCAGAAATGAGGCGATCTCCTGATGGGAATAGGCCTCGATATAAAATAAGGTGGTAACAATACGTTGCGGGTCCGGCAGCATCTGAACCGCTTCCAGAACCGCAT
>CAJXCW010000013.1 GCA_913051705.1 uncultured bacterium | reverse complement strand
CAGTCCCAGGATTTGGGGCAGCAAAAGACGAGCGCCGGCAGGATCTGAGGCCCCGGCGGAATGGACCACAACAAGTAATACAAGCCCCAGGATGTTTACTAACATATGGCGCTTACGGCCTTTGACGTTTTTGCCGCCGTCAAAGCCTCTGGACTCCCTTTTTCCGTGGTCTTCACGCTCTGGGTATCAATGATCGCGGCACTGGGCGTTGCCTCTCTTCCCTCTTGAAGGCGCACCATCTCGCGCAAGCCGGTGTTGAGCTTTTTCCAGGTACCGTCTTTGCGATATCGCCGGAAGTAGTCGTAGACCGTACTCCAGGGGGCAGATCATGCGGCAATAAGCGCCAACTACAGCCACTACGGGTCACATAAAACAAACCGTTGAGAATCTCTCGCATGTCCACGGTGCGAGGATGTCCTCCGGTTTTGGCAGGAGGAATCAGACGTCTTAGCACCAACCATTCGGCATCGGGACAATAGAGAACATCCACATGGCCGCAAACGCAAGCGCCGGCGTTGGAAATACAGATCCACTACCGGTCGCAACAGCCGTATACGAGGCGGCATATTTGACGGCCATAGTCATCCCCGGCCCGGCCGTTTCATCAACCTGCGCAATCGGAATCGAAAACACCGGCGGTACCCAGGCTTTGATCAACGCCAGAGACCATAGCATATAATGCAAACCGGTCGGCAGTGCTGTAAACCGGTCAATAAGCCAGACAAAACCGATCAACATCGTCAGTTCAACCATATGAGGAACACAGACATCCAGAGGTTATTCCAATGGCAAGCAGCTTCATGAGACTTCCTCCTGCGCCGACTGTTCTCTTTCCTTCTCTTCAATCATCTGCTTGAGGTGATCCAGATCCCGACGGGACAACTCACCCGAGTCAACCAGAAAAGCCGCCAGAGCGCCGAAAGAACCGTTGAAGATACGCCCAACAACGGATCGTGTTTCCCGGCCTGCCGCTTCTTCCCGTGAAACAGCTGGCGTGAAAAAATTCACCATACCGATCTTTTCTTTGTTCAAAAATCCTTTGTCGGCCAGGATTACCATCATGGTCTGTACGGTGGTATAAGCCTTTTCACCATGAGGATACAGATGCTGATGGACCTCACGAACCGAGACCGGTTTACTCAGGGTCCATAGACCCTCCATAATCTCCCACTCAGCCTTACCAAGCTGTTTGTCCTTTTTTATGCTCTATCTCCTCGGCCGGCAACTTTAAACGGAGCCCACCATTCACGGACAACCTTGATGAGAACAACCAAACTAATCGAATAGTAATACAACTAATTAATTAGTTGTATTAAAGAAAAAAATGACGCCGTCAGGTTTTATCTCCCTTCACGGCGCCATTTTTAATTGTCTGATTGGTGGATTGTCTGATTTAAAAACATTTTTCAATCAACCAATCAATAAATCACCATTTCTTCTACGCCAACACCCGCCTGGTAAGCCCTTTAAACCAGTCGGTCACATCCTCTAAAATCGTGTAGACCGTAGGCAGAAGCAGCAGGGTCAGGATACCGGATGTGGTCAGACCTCCGACGAGCGCCAGACTGACAGGGCCCCACTGATTGGCACCGCGATCTTCCACCGGGCCGAAATACTCCGGAAAAATCTGTGGCGCTACCATCGGTAGCAGGCCGAAAATGGTGGTCAGCGAGGTCATCAGAATCGGACGCAGGCGATGTTTGCCTCCCAGAATCAACGCCTCGGTTCGTGACAGCCCTTCCCGCCGTAAATGATTCACGTGATCGATCAGCACGATCGCATTGTTCACGGCCAATCCGGCCAGAACGATAACACCGAGCATCGAGTTCGTATTCATCGTCGTGTTGGTCAGGTAGAACACGATAAAGGCGCCGACCAGTGCACACAGTATAGATAACAGAATCGTGATCGGCTGAACAAACGACTCGGAGATGGACGCCATGATCAGGTAAATCAGACCGATGGAAAGCAAGATAGAGAATAGGAATTCATTCTGAGATTCCTGCATCTGGAAAAACCTACGTCCCATGCTCCACGAATACCCCGGCGGAAGCTGGATACTCCCCATCATCTGCGTGACTTCCGCACTGATACCACGCATCCCACTCCGGCTTGTATTGCCGCCCACCGTGACAATCGACTTCCGGTCCTGCCGTCTGATCGCTTCAGGTCCCTTACGCAGAGAGAAATCCGCCAGGGTGCCGAACGGGATCATACCGCCTCCGCCGTTGCCGCGTTCAAACGTCATATTCTGCAATTGGCTCATGTTAGCGCGGTCTTCTTCTTCCAGTTGCAGCAGGATATCGACTTCCCGGTCTTCGGTTTTGTATTGGCCGCGAGTTCGGCTGCTCAGCGCCGCCTGAACGGTTCGCGCCGCCTGCTGTGGCGAAATACCGTATGTCTGCGCCATGGCCCGATTGACATTTATCTGGATCTCTTCATCACCGCGCTCCAGACTGGTGTCTACATCCTTAATGCCGTCAATCAATTCCATACGTTGACGGATATCTTCGGCGATGTTGGACAGCACGGCCATGTTGTCACCGCGCAGTTCAATATTCACCCCGCCGGAGCCACCGCCGTGATAACGCATGCGCCCGGGTTTCCACTGAACGCCGGCAATTTCGGGAAGTGCTTTGGTAATCTTGGTCTGAAGCTCTGAGGCGGACTCCTGGCGTTCTTCCGGGGCGGTCAAAACAATCCGGATATTCGCCCGTCGTAAACTGCCGGAGGAGGAAATGGATTCAATTTGAAATTCGTCTTTTCTATCAAGGAGTAACTTCTCAACATCTGTAAACAGCGCTTTAACTTCTGTTATATCATAGCTGCCTGGTACAACCGCCGCAATACTGATATCCCGTGTCGGTGCCTGCGGTTGAAATTCCTGTTCTATATTCTGATACAGCCAGTAACTACCGTATAGAATAACGACAAACGAGGCTATCGTGACAGGACGATGCCGCAGGTTCCAGCTCAATATGTATGCATAAAAATTAGCCATACGGGCGAAGAACCGGGATGGTTCTCCCAACGGCCTGTTGAATAATCTTGAAGCAAGCAGCGGGATCAGCGTCAGAGCGATGAATACCGCCGCAACCATCACGATACAGAAAGCGATCACAAAATCCTTCATAAAACTCATCATAGGACTGCCGCCGCCCATGAAAATCAACGGCAGGAACACGCATAGAGTTGTGGCGGTAGCAGCTACAACAGCCATGGTTACTTCTTTAGTGCCTACAATGGCGGCTTTCTTCGCCGGCATATCGGATTCCTGCCGGTGGCGGTAGATACTTTCCAGCACCACAACCGCGCTGTCTACCAGCATCCCGATGGCCAGCATCAATCCCATCAACGAGATCAGGTTAATGGAAATGCTGGAACCGGCAAACTCACGTAACAGATACATGAAGGTGAAGGTGCAGATAATAGAGATAGGAATCGACAGACTGATGATCAGAGTGCTGCGCACATTACGCAGGAACACGAACAGTATGATGATCGCCATCACTCCGCCTAACAGACCGGTGTTTCGTAGACTCGTCAACTGCTTGACAATGTCCTCGGACTGATCGAAGAATATGCGCGTCTGCAACTGGGCAAACTGGGGCTGTGTTTTTAATTCCTCCAGCACTTCGCCCGCTCTCTTCGCCACATCCACAATATTGGCTGTCGAGGATTTATACACACGAACCGTCACCGCATCAATACCGTTCAGCCGTTGAAAGTTCCTCTCTTCCGGATAGCCGAATCGAACATCAGCCACATCACGTATAGCCAGCGGCGTACCAGGAATCGGCAGATTGGCGATATCATCGGCAGACCGGTATTCGCCCACAGCACGCACCGAATACCTTCGGCCGCCTTCAGTAACGGTGCCGGCTGCCAGTGTAATGTTATTCTGGGTGAGCGTCTGACTCAGATTAAACAGGTCCAGGTTGTGCGATTTCATCTTTTCGTTGTCGACCATGACCAGAAGCTGCTTCTCATCCATGCCGCTGAGTTCTACATTCGCCACACCTTCCACCCGCTGAATACGCGGTTGGATCACTTTGGTCACAATATTGTAGAATTCGGCGGGGTCACCGCCCCAGGCGACGCTGAAATTGTAGATTGGCATATCGTTTGGATTCCAGCGTCGGATACGAATCCGATTTACATCGCTTGGTAATTCACCTCGAGTCTGATCGATACGATCCCGGACTTCCATCGAGGCCAGATCCATATCCGTCCCGGCTTCGAACTCGATGCGAACCCGCGCGTCATTGGCGCTCGACGTGGATTCCATACTCTTTAAATTGCTCAACGTGCCAAAGGCATCTTCCAGCGGCCGGGCAATCAGACGCTCCACCTCATCCGGAGAAGAGGAAGGATACGGTACGCTGACGTTCAACGACGGAAACGACATATCAGGCAAAAACATCAACGGCATTTTGGTATACGAAATCACACCAAGTACCACAACGCTGACCATAATCATGATCGTGGTCACCGGACGATTAACAGAAAATTCGGCAATGCTCATGCTTCAACTACCTCCTGTGACGCCGGTGTCCCGGCGGGAGAACCAAAGATACTGAAGACCTTTGCCATAATTGACTCCAATGTTAAATATATAAGCGGTACCAATACCAGGGTCACGACTGTACCGGCGATTAAACCACCGATCACCGTAATCGCCATAGGTGCCCGAATTTCAGCCCCCTCCCCGAAACCGATGGCCATAGGGAGTAGCCCAAGTACCGTCGTCGATGTCGTCATCAAAATGGGACGTAAACGCGTCTGTCCCGCTTCCATGATGGCCTCGTGAAGCCCTTTTCCGCTTCGCCGGAGTTGGTTGATAAAATCTACAAGCACAATTGCATTGTTCACTACGATACCAGCCAGCATAATCACCCCGATCAGAACAATTACACTGATGGTTTGACCGGTCAACAACAAGGTTAATATGACACCGATCATGGCAAACGGAAAGGTGAACATAATGACAAATGGATGCAACAGAGATTCAAATTGGGATGCCATCACCAGATAAACCAGAAAAATGGAAAGCAGAATTGCAAACTGCATACTCTGGAAAGCCACATTCATTTCTTCGTTCTGTCCCTTAATACCCACAATAAAATCGAGCGGCAATGAGATGCCGTCCAAGATCTGCTGAATGTCGATCGTGACATCACCAAGCGCGCGACCGGACAGACCGGCAGATACAAGGGCGACCCGCTGTTGATTGACCCGGCGGATTTCACTTGGCCCCATGGCGACCTGTACCTCAGCCACCGCGGACAGCGGGATAGGCACGGTCCCCTCAGGATTGACGATCAACCGGCGAATCGCATCCAAACTGAGGCGCATCTCATCTTCGGCCCATACGCGAATATCAATCTTACGATCCCTGCGTGTCAGTGCTGTAGCGATATTGCCCTGAATTTTATTTTGTAAAATCTGGGTTACCGTACCCAGATTCAATCCCAGGGTGGCTAATTTACGCCGGTCGAATAGAATCTGTACTTCCGGATTTCCGCCTTCCATACTGGCCTTGACATCGGTGAGGCCGGGTACCGCAGACATCTCGAGGGCCAGGTCTTCAGATATTTCCGTCAACCGGGTCAGATTGTATCCGCTGACCTCCACCTCTACCGGATCTTTAAAACTGAAAAGGGCAGGGCGGGCGAATTTGGGTGCCTCAATACCGGGTATGCCTTCAAAGTCAATCCGTAGCCTGTTCATAATCTGCTCTTCCGGTTCTCCGCGAATCCCCGGATTCAGCCGGACGTGCAACTGCCCGATGTTTTCGCGCTCTTCACCCGCATTCCCGCCGGACTGCCCCATCGTACCTGCCAGGACGTAAACAGTATTGACTTCAGGATACCCCTGAGTAATTTCCGACATCCGGTTCAATGTATTTTCCGTAACCGGCAACGGGGTGCCGACCGGTAGTTTAACGTTAACAAAGAACTCACCTTGACTCATCTCCGGTATCAGCTCGATGCCCAGAGAAGGTACAATCGACAAAGACCCTGCCAGCATGACGATTCCGAACAGCAGGACAGCAGCCCGGTGTGTCAGTGTCCAGCCAAGCAGCGGGGTATACGATTTCTGTATAACGGGTAAGATCAGATCGAAAAGAAAAGATAAGGGGGTCAGAATCGTCCGGAGAACAATCCATACCCCGATTACCAAATATTTAATAATAGAAAAAATGACTAATACAATGAAACTTAATAGACGAATAACGGCATTCCAGACGGTACGTATCAGGATACGCACTTTCCCCCATATTGTCGTGGCGTCAGCAGGTAAGGCCTCCGCTGAATTGTCGACATATGGATTTTTCTGCTCTCTGCCCATAAAAGACGATACCATAGGGATCAGCGTAACAGCGACCAGAGTAGCCACAACCAGCGAGAAGGTCACGGCTAAGGCCAGATCACGGAAAAGCTGTCCGGCGATGCCTTCAACAAATACGATCGGTACGAAAACACACACGGTCGTCAATGTCGCCGCAATTACCGCCTGCCCTACCTCGGAAGCGCCACGGTACGCCACCTCATCACCTGATATATCACCCCTTCTTCTGTACCGGTCTATACTCTCCAAAACCACAATTGAGTTGTCCACGAGCATCCCGATGCCGAGCGCCAGGCCACCGAGTGACATGATATTCAGCGACACGTCAAAGGCATACAGGAAGAAAAACGTCGTCACCACGGAGATAGGAATCGAAAGCCCGATAATGAGCGTACTCGAGTTTCTCAAGAACAGGAACAGCACCAGAAGCGCCAGAATACCCCCGTATAAAGCGGTCATAAGCACTTCGTTTACCGACTGCTCGATAAATGTAGATTGGTCAAACACGATCTCCATATCGACCCCGGTAGCAATACCAGATACGTTGGCTTCAACGGTTTCCAAGCGATCTTTCACGCCTTTCGCCACGCTGACCGTGTTACTCCCGGCTTCTTTATAAATGGCAATTTCGATACTTTCCTTGCCGTTGATTCGTGTCGATATTTTTCGTTCCTTATGGCTCTTGGAGACCTGCGCGACATCGGACAGAATGATAGGTATATTGTTGACCTGACCGATAATGATATCGCCGATTTCACTCACATTCTGGAACTCATTCAGGATACGCACCAGATATTCGGACTCGCCATCCTTTATGGTGCCGCCGGTCAGATTCACATTTTCCTGTTGCAGCCGATTGGCGACTTGCGTAATTGGAATACTCAGGCTCGCCAGTTTGGATTCATTCAGTTCCACATGAATTTCTTCTTCCAGGCCACCGCTGATTTTAACCGCAGCAACGCCTTCCAGACTTTCCAACTCCCGCTTGATTTCCTCTTCTGCCATAATGCGCAACGCAGTCAGACTTTCATCGCCGGACAAGGCGATACGCAGAATCGGGTCAAGGCTCGGATCAAACCGGAGCAGGATTGGCTTTTCCGCCGCTTGAGGTAAGTTGAGCAGGTCTATCTTCTCCCGCACATCCAGCCCGGCGAAATCCATATTGGTTCCCCATTCAAACTCCAGAATGACATCCGAACGCTCGGGGCGTGAAATAGAACTGACCCGCACCACACCACTGACCACGCCCACCGCTTCTTCGACCGGTTCGGAAATCAGGTTCTCAATTTCGTTCGGCGCGGCTCCGATAAATTCAGTACGAACCGTTAAGGTAGGATAGGTAATATCCGGTAGCAGGTTGATCGGCAACCGCTGAAATGCAATGCTGCCAAATAAAACCATCGCAACCATCAACATCACAATCGTTACCGGGCGACCTATAGCAAAACTAATTATCTTCATGTATAAATTGACCCCACAAGTATTGATTTGTTGATTGTCTGATTGAAACTACATCATAAATCAACAGAAAGCACAGCGAGCGAAGCGAAATCCATCAACAAATCCCTACTCCTGCGGCCGACCGCCGGCACCTCGATTACCACGCATCTTCATCATAGTCTCGCGGAAAAAAGCCCGCTGCTTCTCTTCATCTTTGGCAAATTCCGGATCTTCTTTTACCTTCTTATCATAGGCTTCTTTAACCTGAGGATTATTGAACAGGCGCTCTTTCATCTGGCCCAGATCCGTCGACATCATCCGACCACCACCCTGACCACCGCGCATACCTGCCGGAGGACCGCCCTGTTCTCCCTGACCACTGCCGGATTGACGCTGATCTTCTCCGCCCTGACCGCCTTCCGCTACAACAGGCATCGCCTGCCCGGCTATCCGGACAGGCGCCCCGTTACGTAGACCTTCCTGACCTACAGTAATGATGGAATCATTATCCGTTAACCCGGACGGAACCTCGATCATATTCCCTTCGGCAAAACCGGTTTCGATCCGTTTCTTCTCCGCCCTGCCGCCTTTAAACAAAAACACATAGATACCTTCGGCTTCTGCGACCAGGGCTTTCTTTTCGATTCGCATCGCATTTTTATGAATGGCCGTTATCAGATTGACGGTAGTAAACATACCGGGACGTAACGTACGGGTTCTATCTCTGATCTCTACCGTGACCTTGATCGTACCGCTGGCGGGATCAACAATCGGGCTGATCATCCGGACTTTGCCCGTAAACGTCTCTTCAGCACCCTCAATATTTATGCGCACCGTCTGTCCTAATTTAACCTGACGAATATCTTTTTCCGGTACAAAAATACGGGCCAGCAACGGATCGAAGTCCGCCGTACGGAACACGGCCTGGTTGTTGGCGACCAGATTACCGATTTCGATTAGACGTTCCGTGACAATACCGGAAAACGGGCTGCGAATGGTCGCATACTCCAGTTGCAGTTTGGCAGATTCGTACTGCGTCCTGGCCCCTTCGTACTGGAATCGCGTCTGCTCAAATTCCTGGCTACTGAGCAGTTCTCGTTCAACAAGTTCCTGAGCCCGCTTGAAAGTCGCCTCCAGGCTATTCATACTGACTTCCCGTTCCTGCAACGTCAGCTTGAGTACATCAGTATCCAGCTGAGCCAGCGGCTGTCCTTCCGTCACCCGGTCGCCTTCTTCTACATAGAGGATCTTGACCAGACCTTGTGTACGGGCAATTACATCCACGAGCCGCTCCGCTTCCAGCGAGGTATACGTAAGCAAAGTCGCCGCGATATCACCTCGTTCGACCGGCGTTACCTCAACCGGAATAGACGCCCCGGCGCCGCCACCACTCATCCCGCCCATACCCCCTGGTGGACCGCCGCCACGACCGCCCCGCGCCGCCTGTGCACCCTGACCTTCCCCTTCATCATCCCCACCACCGCAGGCAGCCAACGCCGCAATCATCAACATCGACAAGGCCAATCGCCCGACACCTCTTAATCCCCACCTCTTAAACATGTAGTGCTCCTTACTTAAGTATATGTTACCGTTTCGTTGATTCGTGGTTTTTAATTCCTCCGATAATTCCCATTACCATACTGCTTCTTTATCATATTAAAAAACTGACTCTGCTGTTCCGGCGTCAAAATCTCCTTTTGCGCCAGCATGTTGTCGATAACCAGACGCTTGATATCCGCCTGGAGTGAATCCATCTCGTCCTGAACCCGGTCGATGGCTGCACGGTCCGGAGCCGTCACCATAACGAGTTCATAGAAATGATCTCTTTTACCTTGCATCACGTCACGAAGCGGCCTGATTTTTTCAACCAGCACCTCATGTTGAACCTTCATCTGCTCAGACTGTGAAGCCGACAAGCCAAGCCGCTCCTCCCAAGAGCTACGCCCTTCACGGCGGTGCTCACGCCGACGGCTATCATCTCTATCCCAATGATTATAGGCGCTCGTGGTCAGTGCAGCCACGTTGATGGCTGTCAGTAACACCACACCCCAAATGATTAATTTTTTTTTCACTGGACTGTCCTTTAAACAACGCCTTGTGTTGCTTCACGTTTCGCAGCTTCGTCTTTTCCTTCTATTCGTCCACAGTCACCATCATATAGGCTCTGCCAACAGATTCCGGCGGCAGATCCTGAAAACTTTCCATATACGGTGCAGCCAACTCGTTCTCCATCTCGTTGGATGCGATAGGGGCATCTTCTGCCGGCAACGTGGTAGAAATCCGCCCCAGATACGTCCCAATTAATACGCCAATAATCAATGTAGCCATCATCAAAGCCGGCCGGGTAACAAAAGCCAGACGCTCCATAAAAGGCGTTTGAATCGGTTGGGGTATTGCTTTTCCGCGAATAGTAGACTCTAAACGTGCCTTCAGACGAACCGATGGCACAACAACAGGCTCATCGGCTTCAGCCTGCCAGACCGAAGCCAGGGCTTCCAACTGCTGCCGGCATTGGGCGCATTCATTCACGTGGCCTCGGCATTGCTGATATTCCTGATCCGACAGGTTTCCATCGAGATAAAGAAATATGCGGGTTTTTAAAAAACGATGGTCCATGATTCACATCCTGTTTATGTTCGGTTCCAATGTGCATTGCAATTTGGTCTTTCTCAAACAGTTGGACAACGCCATCTCCGAATCCTTGCGTTTTTTTCACAGTCACATACAATTTTCTGTCAAAAACCTTGAAAGAGAAAATGGCAGGTAGCAGGTAGCGAGTGGCTTATACCACCTGCCACCCATCGCCTGCTGCCACCATTTTTACAAATCCTGAAGATAGGGCCGGAGGCGTTTAGCAAGATTGAACTTGGATCGGTGGAGAAGGGATTCGACAGAGGAAATGGAACAGGCCATGACGACAGCGATATCCTGGTAAGAGAGACGATCATAGCGAGATAAGATCAGGGCCACACGTTGCCGTTCCGGCAGTTCACTGATCGCCGCCCTGACGATGCGCTTCTTATCAGCGTCCTGCAGATGTTCATCCGCTCCGCCGACCCGGCCTTTTTCATCAAGCGTCTCATCGGTATTTTCATTCCAGAAATCCAGGGCCAGCCAGCGTTGACGGCGTTGCTTGCGCTGCTGGTTCAAGCATTGATTAACAGCGATCCGATACAGCCATGTTCCAGGATCCGAGTCGCCTCTAAATCGATCGTAGGCTTGATAGGCTTTTAAAAAAACATCCTGGGTGATATCTTCCGCTTCCTGTTGTTGCCCCATAAGGCGAAAACAAACCTGGTATATCCGTCCGTGGTAAGCCTCGAATAAATATCCAATGCCCTCATTAGCTGCAAGCGGTAAGGAAGGTCTGATATCTTTACTCTGATGGTTATCAGGCAAATCTTTTACACCTTTTAATAATCTGTATTCGATCTTGCATAGCCCAATTTAATACATTATAATGTCCGGTATAATATACCATTAAAACTATAAAACCTTGTCAATAATGTGAACTCGTCTTATCACTTTAACAAAAAAACAAATTTTCAGGGGCATTATAACCGCATCATTGGCTTAGATCCAGATACACACGAAAAGATTCCCCGGTTCGGTATGGTACATCCGAACCGGCAAGATGGAGGCTTTAAACGATGACAGGCACTCCTGATGAGCAGTTGACCTTCTTTGAAGAGCAGGGCTACCTGCTGGCTAAAGGACTCTTGGATCCGGTACAAGATCTCGATCCGGTCATGCGGGAGTATAAAGGGGTACTGGACAATCTGGCGATTGAATTAAATCAGCAGAGGGTTATAGCCTCGACGTATGATGATCTGCCGTTTGGGGAGCGAGTGACGAAAATCTATAGGGAGAGCGGTCGCGCACACGCCCAGTATTTCGATTTTTCTTTACCGCAGGGCAGCGTGAAAAAAGACACCCCTTTCTGGGCCGGGCCGGCCGTGTTTCACATGCTGACCAGTCCGCGACTGCTTGACGCGGTGGAAACCTTCATCGGGCCGGAAATATATTCAAACCCAGTACAGCATGTACGGATTAAACCGCCGGAGCATTTAACACCCATCAACCCCGAAACAGGCCGGATTCAACTGGGCATCACGCCGTGGCATCAGGACAACGGCGTGGTACTGCCCGATGCGGATGAGACGGATATGTTGACCGTCTGGTTTCCGTTAACCGACGCGACTATAGAACAGGGCTGTCTGTGTGTGATCCCAAAAAGTCATCGTGAGGGATTAATGCATCACTGTCCCGCTAATTGGGGGTTGGAAATCCCCGAGACGGTCTATGAACGCTCAAATATTCTGCCTGTACCGATGCAACGGGGTGATGTGTTGTTTCTTCATAAACATACATGTCACTCGTCTTTACCGAATAAAAGCCATGAGATACGATGGAGTTTCGATCTGCGTTACAACCCCATCGGACAATCGACCGGTCGAGGTGCTTTTCCAGGTTTCGTCGCCCGAAGCCAGTCCCGTCCAGAGCAAGTGCTGCGAGATCCTGAAGTCTGGTATCAGCTGTGGCGGGAAACAAGAGATTCCCTAGCCCAATCGGAAGATCATCCTTTCAACCGCTGGAGCAAAGACCATCCGGCGTGCGCATAAACAATATTGACTGATTTGTTGATTGTCTGATTGAAAGCCCGAAAGACAAAGCTTCAAGACGTTCATGAATGCGTCATTATCAATCACCACCTCACCACTTTCATTTATCCAGCTGATTCATAATCTGATGATGCCCCATGCCTTCGGCGCGTAACCGGGCATATTCCTTTTCGTCGATATGATCACGGCGTAAGAAATCTCGGATATCGTACCGGCCGGGTTGGGTTACGGGAAGGTTGCCTTCCTGAATCATCAGATCCAGTGAGTAGCCTTTCTCCTGCAGAGGGAGATGAATCACCTGATTTTTACGCGCAGACTCGTATAACGCCATCATCATCTCGACGGTATCCCGTGCTTTGTAGCCTGAACCACGATGTTCAGCCCCCCCTTCAAGCCAGTCCACCAACTCCTGCGTCTGAGCGGCATTGGCATTGCCGCCGATGGCTTTATCGCCTTCCTTCATGTCGAGCGGCACATCTGCCCACCCATTTGAGTCAGTATTCATCATACGAACGCAGGTCTCCGCAATATCGAGCATACCCTCGGTGCCTCTGATTAAAAATGAACCGGCGGAGGCACCCTCTCTTTTGAGATCGGATTGAACAAAAAGCTGAATGTTACGCTCAAATTGTATTAAGCCCATGCAGGCGTCTTCAATCGCCGTATCCCGCTCATAGCGATCCGTCTGCCGTTCAACAGCGCCCATCACCCATAAGGCTTTCGGATCATCCATCACAAACCGGGCGCCGTCGATGGCGTGGGTGCCCCAGTTGGTGAGACCCTCGGCTACAGTACAGTTGACAAACAATGGATCACCGATCCCCCTTTCGTTCAAGAGCTGCCGGGCTTTCTCCCAGCCCGGCGTAAAGCGGCGCTGATGGCTGATGACCAGTTTCGTACCGGATGCTTCACAGGCTTCCACCATGCGATCTGCCTCACCCATCCCGATCGCCATCGGCTTTTCGCAAATAATACCCCGAGCGCCACCCGCAGCAGCAGCAACCGTCATAGGCGCATGCAGCAAATGCCAGACGCATATACTGACGATATCCGGTTTGACCGCATCCATCATCTCTTCTACCGTAGTAAACTCATGCGAAATGTGGTACTCTTCTATGTATTGATGCCGAGCGGCTTCGATGGGATCAGCGACAGCAATCACCTCAATATGATCCAGTTTTTGATACCCTTCCATATGGGCGTGCCCGATTGATCCGCAACCAACAATAGCGGCGGTATAACGTGATGGCATATACATAAACCCCTTGGTTAGACATTCAGAACAATGATTGGTATTTTAATTTACGAATTAACGAATTTGGCACCGTTTTTTTTCGCTGATCTGTTGAGCCGTACCGTCACGCCCATTCAACACCGACTTCGCTCGCTACGCCCTCCAGGTAATGCTTCACCTCTAATGCCTGACCGTAATCAGTAAGATATTCGATAACGAGACAGGTCCAATCCGGTAGATTCTTCATACCTCGCAGCAACACCTAGAAATTCAGTACCCCCTGACCGGCCGGCGCCTCGTCGATATGCTTTACGAACGCCTTGACCAACTCTATACACCACATATATTGTTTCAGAAGAAACATAAACATCTGATTTTCTTTCACAATCAAAAAATCACCATTCACCATTTACCAGTCCCCCATGTTTCACCCGACAGACGCAGAGCGGTTTTTCTTTGATAATAATGGTTATCTGGTACTGAATCGCCTTCTGCCAGAAGACCTTGTGAATCGGCTTATAGAAACCTTGGAGCGTGTTACTGCACATCGCCGCGATCTTGAGGAAAAAAGTGTCCCCCATACCGGTATGACCCGTATTGACAGGGCAAATACAAGAATATTCTACATCCTTGATGATGATCCTCTGTTCCTCGATATGATCGACTATCCGTCGATATGGCCCTATGTCACCGGTCTGCTTAACGAACATCCTCACCATCATGCCTCCGACGCCATTATAGAATACGGTCCTGAAGGTCGATCCATGGGATGGCATATAGATGGTCACGATAGCGGCTATCGGAATCTGGGCACACCGATTCCTTTTTTACAGTTGAAGATAGGATACTACCTGAGCAATATGACCCAACCGGGACAGGGCAATCTGTGCGTGGTACCGGGCAGCCATAAAGCGCAATATAAGCCTGTGCCTGAGGATCTTATACAGACCGATCTATTCCCCGGTGCCATCGAAATTTGCGCGCCCCCCGGCACAGCCATTCTGTTTCATAACGCCTTATGGCACTCACACGGCCCTTGGAGGCACTCACACGGCCCACGCATCATGCTGTACTACGCCTATGAGCATCCCTGGATGATCGCTTCACAAGAACATTGGGGCTATCCCAAAGCATTTTATAATAGATTATCACCGGAACGGCATACCCTGTTCCATGGCTTTCTTTTCGAACCGCCGGAACACAGATGGCGGTAGGAGGCTCATCTTGCAGAACGTACGCGAACATATTTCCGTAATCATTTGCTCAGACCATGAAACACTGGCGCAACCGGTTGCGAAGGAAATTATTCAGTATATACAAGCCCAGGCGGTAAAAGGGGAAAAAGCGGTGTTGGGATTGGCAACAGGTTCGACCCCCATCGGGGTCTATCGAGAGTTGATCAAATATCATCAGCAAGGGATCAGTTTTCAGAATGTGATTACCTTTAATCTGGACGAGTACTACCCCATGATACCGCAGTCTCACCAGAGTTATCATCGCTATATGCATGAAAATTTATTTGATCATCTCGATATCCCGGATGAACAGATCTTTATCCCGAGGGGGGACCTTCCACGCGATTCTGTAGCCCAGCATGCAAAGTGGTATGAAGAACAGATTCAAGAAGCCGGCGGTATCGGCATTCAATTGCTGGGTATCGGTCGATCCGGCCACATCGGCTTTAACGAACCGGGCTCATTTTCTGATACCCGTACCCGCTTGATCCACCTCGATGAAATGACGCGAAAGGATGCGGCGTCCGATTTCTTCGGCGAGGAGAATGTGCCCCTCGAAGCCCTGACCATGGGTGTGGGCACTATTCTGGACGCCAAACGGATTATTCTGATGGCCACCGGTGAGCACAAGGCGCATATCATTCAACGTTCGGTAGAAGGAAAGGTCAGTCCCCAGGTAGTTGCCAGTTATCTGCAAAATCACAGGGATGCCACCATCTATGTCGATCCGGCCTCAGCCGGTCAACTCACGCGTGTTTCAACGCCCTGGTTGATGGACCAATCAATAGAATGGACACCAAGACTGATACAAAGAGCCGTCCTCTGGTTATGTGAACAAACACAGAAGCCCGTCCTGCATTTACACCGGAGGGATTATAGTGACTGTAATCTTCATACCCTGATCGATACCGTAAAATCCGTGGACGACCTGAACAAGCGAACCTTTGATGAGGTTCGTCTTAAAATACGTGAGAAGCAGGATCTATTCACCAATACGCGTTGCCTCTGTTTTTCTCCGCATCCTGACGATGATGTCATCTCGATGGGCGGGACGCTGCGTAGACTTTCGGAAACAGGCAATGATGTGACTGTCGCTTATATGACCAGCGGGAACATCGCCGTATTCGATGAGGATGTAACCCGCTTAATAGACTTTATAAAACTGACCTTTCGTGATCTGGATTGTCACCATGATCAATTTGCTCATATCGCAAAGACGGTAAAATCCTTTATCGATCATAAAGAGTCAGGCCAGATTGATATTCCGGAAGTGCAAACGATTAAAACAAATATCCGCCGTTCGGAAGCCATAGCCGGCGCTTCCGTTGTGGGTATTCCATCTGAAAAAACCCGTTTTCTTGATTTGCCATTTTATAAAACCGGCCAGGTAAAAAAACATCCGATCGGTGATGAGGATATTCAAATTATCCTGAATCTGTTGAACGAGATCCAACCGGAAATCGTGTTTGTCGCTGGAGACCTTTCCGATCCGCACGGTACACATCGTATGTGTAAGGAGGCCATTGATCAGGCCTTGAACGTATATGATAAAACCAGACCGGAAGTCTGGCTTTATCGGGGGGCGTGGCAGGAATGGGAAGTGGATGAAGCAGATGTGGTTATCCCTTTGTCTTATGACGATCTTCAACGAAAGATACAAGCAATATTTCGCCATGAATCTCAAAAAGATACAGCGATGTTTCCCGGTGCCTACGATGACCGGGAATTCTGGGAGCGAGTACAGGATCGAAACATATCAACAGCCAAACGATTGGATCAACTGGGATTCCCGCAGTACTATGCCATGGAGGCGTTTGTTATTGACAATAATTGATCCTTTTCGTCTGCCTGCTTTTTTACACTTAATACTTTTTTTGTAGCTTTAAAAGGGTTTTCCTGTATTGCTTTTTTTTAAATTGGTCATTATTTTGAAATGGAATTTCAGCGTATTTTGTTGATATTAGCGATATTTTATACGGAATGCCCCAAAAAAAAAGATATTTTGTTGGTGAACAGGTTTTGCTTTATGGAGAGATAGATACATCTATGGGGCGTGTTTTTCAGTGGATATCAGGAGAAATCGTATTCACGGACTATCTTATGGTCAAGGTACAATGTGAGCACCCCGTATATGACACAGCAGGAGGATATCATCTCGATGGACAACTCTGGTGCGCACACGGATCAAAAAAACTTCGACGAAAAGACATCTCAGATGAGTACAAGTAAACAGAAGGGGAAGCATGCTTCCCCTTCTGTTCAGCTCGAAAAAACAAAACTGTCCCGCGCCTGTCCAGTATGTCATGGGTATAAGGTCCATCGTACCCAACGTAGCGCCTTGGAACGTTGGTTTTCGCAGCTTCGGCCTAAACATCGTGTGTATCTCTGTCATGAATGTCAGCATCGATTCTGGGCGCCGAAAAATCGAGTGCCGCCCCCCTTTTCCGCATCAAACGTACATACATCAAACGTACATACATCAAACGGACCTCCATCAAACGGACCTCCATCAAACGGACATCTAATGCGATCCCGTCCGTCCTCGACAAGTCAACATTTTGCTGCATGGCTTTACCGAAAACATGGGCTGTCCATCGGTATGCTCTTTTTATTATTCCTCACTTTCTGTGCGGCTGTCTTCTTTGTCTGGTCGGCGATGTCAGCCCTATGAATGTGATCTGTTATGACAGGCGTTAGTCAATGTCAGCTCCAGATCCGTCAACCAGCCGCATATCGTCACCGAAGATTTTATAATCCACTTCATAGCATGGCATCGAATACCCCCTGATCATTAAAAAAATTGGAACAATTCAACTTGTCAGAGCGTCTACGATTTTAGATACTAATAATATAGGACTTAACCTCATCACTTTGTATGTTACAATCTCTCTGAGATTCTCCACCGATGTGAAAGGAGATAAATGATCATGAAACGTGTGCCCCTTGCTCTATTGAGCCTGGTAGTGTTGGTATCGGCCTGCGGGTCAAGCCTGAAAAGCGTGGATTTGACGCCTGTATCATCGAGTGAAACGCTGAAGAAAGTGCCTGATTGGTTTATTACCGTGCCGCAAGATCCGAACCATATCTATGCGGCGGCGACGGCCACATCGCAGGATATTCAGCTGGCCATCAACAAAGCCCAGACGGAAGGCCGGAATCAGGTTGCCCAGCAGGTGGAAGTGAAATTCGACGGCCTGCAGAAGCGATTCCAGGAAGAAACCGGCCTCGCAAACGAATCCGAATACCTGGATCAGTTCACGTCGGCCTACAAGTCTATTGTCAGTACCGTGCTGCATGGCAGCCGCATCAGCAAGCAGGAAACGATGGCGGAAAAAAATATCTTCCGGACATATGTACTGATCGAGATGCCAATCGGCGAAGCCAATGAACAGTTGATGAATAAAATCAAGGCCAATCAGAATTTATATACCCGTTTTCGAGCAACCCAGGCCTATAAAGAATTAGATGACGAAATTGAAAAGTTCGAACAATGGAAACGGGATCAGGGGAACAAATATTAGATACTTGAGTGATTTGTATTTGGTAATCTGTTAAAACGGGTACTGAGGCTTTTCAAAGTACAAAGCACCAAGAACCAAAGCACAACAGAGAGGTATACATGCGCAAGTTCCTGTATATCTTTATATATATGTTGTATTTCAGGCCGGCTATGGTCGCTGCACAGGATCTGCCGGCCTGGTTTCTTAATACACCGGAATCGCCCGACATCCTCTATGCGGTCGGTTACGCTCGGGCATATGAACGCGTGGACAGCGCGATCGCTATGGCCGTGCGGGATGCCGATCACCAGATCAACCTTGCTCTGAGAACAAAAATATATGGCGAACGGCTCTTCCAGACCTTACCTGGCGGACAAATAATCTACCAGGGCGAAATCTTTTGGGAGGATCCGTTGATGTCTATGACCCCGGTTTATCTCGATACGATACAAACAAACGGTATGATTCTGGTTCTGGCGGCCAGTCGGCATCCTGCTCAATCTGTGGCATTACATCTCAGAACGCCCTCTCGGAAAACACCGCAATGGGTGACAGAATTACCAACCAACCCTGCATATATGTATGCTCTGGGCGTCGCTCCCGGATATTATTATGCAGAACATAGCTGGCTTGAAGCGGAACGCCAGGCACGCCAGGAATTGGCTTACTCTTTTCAAACCCGACAGCGCCAACTCATGCGGAGCACCCCGACATCCGAATACGGTGTAACCGCTTCAGCAACCGCCGTTCAACTTCACGGTATTCAGGTCGTCGCCCGGTGGCAAAGCAAAACTACCTATTTTGTTCTGACCAAAAGCCAGGCCACCTGGCCGGCTGAATAGATTTGGGATTACAGATTACGGATTATAACTAAACCGTCGAACGAAGTGCGGCTTCCCTGCATCTGTAAAATCTACCCCGTTCGCTTTCTTATCTCATCACCTTATCGTGCCATGTCCAGTATTGCACCTGTTTATACTCTCTTTCAACCGCCAGAGCGCCGATGTAATCTCCACCGGGATCTAACGCAACCATGGTCCACCGGGCCGCCTCCGCAGCATCCCATCTGGTCGATAAAAGCGCCGCCGACCTGTCGGGATCGACGGTGACATCAAACTGATCCAGAGGACAGGACAAACCCTGACCTATCGCTTTGATAAACGCTTCTTTCCTTGTCCAACAGGCCAGAAAGGCCCGATCCTGTTTGCTCTGTGGTAAGGCGCATAACGCGTCGTATTCCATATCGGAAAAAAAACGCCGGGCGATCTTCATACGATCCATGACCGATCTCCGGTTCAAATATTCTATATCCACACCAATGGAATGATTGCGCGTAAATGCATACAAGGCCAGATCATGTGAATGAGATACGTTGAACTGAAGAGTCATATCGGGTGGTCCCAGCTCGGGCTTTCCATATTCGGCATATTGGAAGACTATTTTCTGAGGCGGCCTGGAAACATAACGCCCCAGGATATGCCGTAATACACCACGGGCGACAATAAAACGATGTCGTATGATATCGCGCCGAAACCGCGACACCCGACCGCGTTCATCCGGACTCAATACTTGCTCTAACCCCTGTAGAAGAGAAGCTGGTTGCACAAGCGACGCTTGCCATACATGAATATCGCCAGGTGCTGGCGCTGGAATACAGGATGGAGAAGAAGGCCACGGACGCATAGTAGTTTCAAACCTTTTCTGAGCAAATCTATGCCAGGAAAAACAGATTATTCTTCGTAAACCACCTTACCGCCGACTACCGTCAAGATAACCTTCGCCTCCCGAATTTGTTCAGGAGGGATAGCCGTCAAATCCCGATCAATGATGATCAGATCCGCCAGTTTCCCCGGTTCGAGCGACCCTTTTATATCTTCCTCGAATGAGGCATAGGCTGCGTTGACGGTATATCCCTGCAAGGCTTCCTCGACTGAAATTCTCTGTTCCGGCACCCAGCCCTCAGGATTCTTATCGTCCAGGGTCCTGCGCGTCACAGCGGCATAGATGCCTTCCAGCGGCATCGGCGGCGCGACAAACCAGTCACTGCCTAAAACCAGCTTTGCCCCGGCATCGATAAGAGAACGAAATACGTACGTTGTTTTAATACGTTCTGAACCGAACCGGATTGTTAACCGTAACCGAATCTATCCAGTCCCGCCGTGGCAGTTCGCCGCCCCATTGTTCGTGATCCCAGTCGCCGCCGGTAATCCAGGCGCCGGGTTCGATACTTTTTGCAAAGGCCGAAATACGTGCAATAAACGCATCCGGTGTTCGGGCATCCCGTAATTGAACAGAAGCCAGCCGGAAACCACCGTGAACAGGTTTGTAGTACGGCCATGACCAGGGTTACTGTTATAAGACGGATCGACTTCGATATAAGATAAGTCTGATGATTAACCTGTAACATGAGCAAAACTCTTTCGCATAATATATCGGCTGAATGAACTACATTTCTATATATTGTTTAGAAAGCAAGATTCTTCCGCGCTACCACAGGATCTCAGCCAGAGCGATGCCATGCTCCCCAGCTATGGCATATAGAAGAAACACCCGATCTCCATCTTTAAAAACGCCGGGGTCACGCAGTTGTCTGGCCCGGTGATGCACCGCACTGCGCTTCGAAGGTACCAGAGGCAGATCTCCACCTTCGTAATCCTGTTCAGGAAAAAGCACGGACTCGGGTTCAGAGGCCGTCCACATTTGCCAGTCATCGGTCAGATGTATATGGGAGGCCAGCATATGCTCCGGGCAGTCGCCGGCATTGGTAAAAAATACATATAGGGTATTATGACACAGATACACAGCCGCATGACGCATATGCTCGGTAAACAACGTGGGCCCTTCCCCAAAATCGGCCATCCACGTCCTCGACCTGTAGAAAATGCCGGGCATCCCCAATCCGTAGGTCACATTGTTCCATGTAAATACCCGCCAGTAGCTCGATCCGAGAATCTCATTATCAGACTTAAAATGAATGCCGTCTTCAGAGGATGAGACCAGTGTCCGCTGACCGCCGAACATGGGATATCTCTGGGTCAAACGGGTTTGGGCTGCCGTCGCCTTATCTAAAATCGGTCCATGATAATACATGATGATCCATTGATTGGCGTTATCAATATGCACATCGGGAGATGCAATATGCCCATGACAGGGCGTCTCCTTAAGCTGAAGCGTACCCGGCTTATAAATCGTCCATGGCCCTTCTAAACGGTCGGCATACGCCAGACGAATATATTTCCCCTGATGATGCCCGAAATAAAGATAATAGGTCCCCAATCTATCCGGTAGCCAGTCTGGCACCCGAATTAAAGACGGCCCATTAATATTCGTACCAATAGACGCGTCCAATTCAGGATAGATAATAGGCCCATGGCCCAGACGTTTAATGGTCATAACTCACCTTGCTGAACTGCTCAGATTATGATTCGTTTCGTTGATCACAAATCCCATCAAAACCCTGCCGGCCCCCAGAGTTCGCAGATGCGCAGATTCGCAGATTCCCTTACCAATCCGCCACACTACCATCTGTCTCGTAGTAATACTCTCCGCCCAGTTCTTCCTGATATATCGCTTGCTTCTGAATTTCCTGCTCATCAATTTCAAAGCCCAATCCCGGCTTTACAGGCAGGTCGATATGACCTTCTTTTACGAGCCAGTCTTCTTTCAGTAGCCCGGCGCCCAGGCCCTGATCAATCTGCTCCTGCATCAGGAAGTTGGGCACGACCGCATCGACATGAAGAGACGCAGAAAATGCGACCGGACCGATCGCACAGTGCGGCATGATATGTATATAATACACTTCCGCCATATTAGCGATTTTTTTCAGTTCCGTGATGCCGCCGGCATGAGAAATGTCCGGCTGGATATACGCCACCGCCTGCTTTTCAAATACCTCCCGAAATTCCCAGCGACTAAGCAGTCGTTCTCCAGTAGCAATAGGAAAAGGAACATGGTCCGAGACCAGCTTCAGGGCATCCACATTCTCCTGAGGAACCGGCTCTTCTACGAACATAGGTCGCATACCCTTGATTTCCTGGCAAATCTCGATGGCCAGTGCCGGCGTCATTTTGCCGTGAAAATCGAAGGCCAGCTCCACATCCGGACCAACCCATTCCCGCATCAGGAAGGCTCGCTCAACGAATGCGTCAATCATCGATGGGGGCTCATGAGCCCGCCATTTACCGCCCGGACCGGATTTAAATCCTGTGTAACCGCTTTTTTGCAATAGATCCAGGCGTGACCTGGCTGCCGCTTTGCCTTCATCCGTCAGGCTGCCGATCCCCCAGTGGGCGTATACCCGAATCCGATCTCGAACAGCCCCACCCAGGAGTTGATAGGTCGGCACACCATAGTGTTTACCAGTTATATCCCACAAGGCCTGGTCTATACCTGACATGGCCGTCATCAGCACATTGCCACCCCGAAAGAAGGCGGAACGATACATATGCTGCCAGTGATGCTCGATCCGCAATGGATCTTTCCCGATCAGATACGCCGCCAGCTCTTCCACAGCGCCTATTACACTCTTCGGCTTACCCTCTAAGGTCGTCTCCCCCCAACCTGCTAACCCCGTATCCGTGGTGATCTTAATGAGTCGAATACGAGGCCGCGGAAAAAACTGCTCAATAGCCGCGATCTTCATAACACCTCCAGATAGTTAATTATACTTCTGCCGACATGGTCCGTGAAACCATAAATCAGCCCTGGAATCGGCACGATTAAACCTATACACCTTCTGTACTCTCTGTGCCTTCCCGGTGCTCCCCATGGTTAAACAAACCAGGCAAACCATGTACCGCCAGATATTGAATTACCCCAACAGTCGTACTCGCCAGCCTCTTAGCAGCCTGTTCAAAATGCGCTTCGAACTGATCCGAAGACGTCGGATCTTCTTCAAAATTAACCACCGACTTAACGGCCAGGAAGGGCACATGCATCAGCTGACTGATTCTGGCGACCGCCCCGGCTTCCATCTCGATGGCGGACGCATCATGCCTATGGATCTGCTCATCATCAGCAGGAGAATTCTCAAATGAATTACCCGTCACAATGATTCCCATCGGCAAATTAAGGGCTCTGGCCATCTGCGAAGCATCGACTACCGGATAATAGCCAATCGCGTAGTCGTGATAATTAGGCGCTTTAATCGATACTCGACGGTCAAAATACCGGACCGTGTCATGACTGATGTACACGGTGCCGATCTCAGCGCCCTTCGACCGAAATCCGCCGGCCACGCCTACACTCATCACCAGATCCGGCGTAAACGCCCTGATCCCAAGATAAGTAGTCAGCGTAGCGGCATCTGTGCCGAAACTGGCTACCTGATAAAATGGATCACGGCCATTGATCGCCAGGACGACCTGAAGGCCATCTACCTCTACCGTGTAGGCATGAGTCGGTAAGTGCGGCTCCAGAGACTTAGGCCAGGCGGTAAAGGGCAAGATCTCAAGCAACGGATCGGCTTCTTCTTCCATCGCCATGACGATCAGAACAGTGTGCATTATTATGATAGGTAGTGGAATACTAAAAAAAATAAACCACGGAAGGGAGGCACGGAACCTCCGTGGTTAAACTCAGGACTGTTTGAGTGGACGATCCTTCTCAATTAATTCCCGAACATTGTGCTTGGATCAAATGGCTTAATGTCATATCCGGCAGGCACAGCAAACATAGACGGATCAATTGATCCGGGGCTGACCTTGTTCGCACTCAATGTCATTACCATGGATACGCCAGGCAGCGTCGTCACGATCTTTAATGGAAACCCTGTAATGCCTTCTATCAAAAATGGCATGCTGTCTTTTAACGGTCCTTCAAACGAATCCATATTCCCAAGCTGAATCTCGTCCGTAATCCACATGTATTGGATGACCTGACCATCCGTTTTTGTTTGAATGACTTTATATTTCTTGCAGGTATATCCTGCGATTACGGATGTCTCTTCTTCATCTATAATCACAGGTTTCGATTGCCCCTTTAATGACAGATCAGCTGTCATCTCATATGCGGTCCGCTGCATCGAACTGATGGCAAACGCTCTACCGCTCTCGCCATCAATAATAATTTCCCCCATCATCAGGCTCATCATACCGCCGTGCATGTTGGCCTTGAGTTGATTTCCTTTGATTAAAAGATCGTACGAACTCGGCATCATCATACCTGATTGAGCTTTAGATTTTGCATCGCCCCCTGTGAATGCCACCTGAAACGTAATCTCTCCTTCAAATGCCGCTTTTACAGATAAGGGCATCAAACAGAACCCCAATATCAAACCGATGATTACATTTTTTTTCATAAGTATTTTAACCTTGAGCAGGAAGAATCTCTACCGTCTGACCTTCTTTAGCATAAGAAACATTAGAAAATATGTCCGCAGCTTGCCTTAAGGATTCTTCGCATCGGTCAAGCTGATAGTGCATCAACATAAGCGTCCGAACCTGAGCCATTTTTGCGATGCGGGCAGCATCAATAGCCGTTGAATGGCCATCTTGATCCAGACCCTTTCGAGGATAATCAAAAGGAAATGTAGCGTCATGAAGTAGTAAATCCACATCCCGAACCTGTTCGGCGATGGGTTCATGATACGCTGTATCTCCTGTAAAACCGACCGCCACGCCATTTCGATGATCGACAAAACGGTAACACCGCCCGTCCACCGGATGCCGCGTCCGGCAAGCCGAAAGTGAATAATCGGCCGTCTCGTATGGTTCGCCGGGCTCAATAATATGCACATCAGGACGCCAGATAAACTCCGGATAACGCTCAGCCAGCAGAAAAGTCCAGGTCACCTCCAGCACTTTGAGCATATCCTCCGGACCAATCATGGTTAAAGAGGGCGTACCCATTTCAGGACGCCACCGTTGTGACCAGTAGAAGAAAAATTGGGGTAAACCGAGATAGTGATCCTGGTGACAATGCGTTAAGATAATCGTTTTTATTTTGAGTGGATCAATGCCGTAACGGAACATCTGAGCCGTGCTGTACCAGCCCATATCTACCAGATGAGTACCATTAACGACAAAACTGGCCACATCCCGCCCTGCTTCAGGGACGGCGTCTGCCGTTCCAAGAAATGTAAGTGAGGTCGGCGTACTCAAATTCATGGCCCTATATCAGGAAAATGACCGGAAATAAATTTCGGATTGCAGAATACATCTAAAAGATGTCCGCAATCCGAAATATGAGGTTAGCGATGTTAAATTCCTTTATTCTTCAGTCACGATTTCAAGGCTTCCTGCATGACACGTATAGCAGGTAACCATCTCCAGTTTAGACTTTTTCATGACGTTCTTATTTATCATCGCCACCTGTGTGTTGATCTCATTGACGAGCTTCAAATATTCACGGGCTACCAGTTTGGGCTTTTTATCATCCTTGTCGTATGCCTTCATATCATGACAATAATTACACTTCTCACCAATGCCGCTACTGACCGCTTTCATATAGGTCCTAATCTCTTTTATAGACAGATCTTTCAACACCTGCACATTCTTTGGGGCTTTCTGAGCCTGTATGACAGAGGTGATGAAAATCAGGGCGGTTATCATAACCAATTGTGCTATGCGGATCATCATTACTCCCTTTTGGAATCGACCTGTTTAAAGGATACCGGAAGGTCATACGATCATAGAGGATATAAAGGAGTTGAGGCCAAATTAGCCGAGCTATTATGAATTGTCAAGATAAATAAGCACAGGTCAGAATCAACTTCATATGGATAGCCTCTTTATAGATTATACACTCTTTTACATCCTTTTTGGTTCCCGCTTTTTAAATGTAGCAACCTGAAACATGAAATCGTAGCCGGGGTTATTTTTAAGTTGACAGTTTTTCAATTTATCCGTTTCAATACTTATATAGATATCTTTTTTGAAAACATCTCGTGAGGACATTGTTGACCACATAATCCACCTTCCGCATTCCATCATCGGATCCTCTATGCCTGATTCTATCCTCCGTATGCTCGGCCTATTCAGTGAAACAGACCATCTGATATTCAAAACGCCCTTCTCCCTCTGGATCTTTCTCGGGCTTGCAGTCGTAGTGGTCTGCCTGATTGTTTTATTCTATCAACGAACGACCGCCCCTGTTTCCACAAAGATGCGAAGCTTATTTATCGGATTGAAAATTCTGCCGATTCTGCTGATCATCTTCTGTCTGCTTGAGCCCGTCGCCGTCACTTCGGAGGTGACCCCGCAACAAGGATTTTTACTGGTATTGTTTGATGATTCAAAAAGTATGCGCATCCAGGGCAGTTCAGAAGGCGCATCCCGCATAGATGAGGTGAAGAAGCAGTTCCAGGATCATTCTATCCTGAAAGCCTTCGGGGATCGGTTTAAAGTACGAACTTTTCATTTTGCAGAAGAGATAGAACGTATTGCGGACATTTCAACGCTCGATGCTGAAGGCAATGCAACGGATATAGCTAACGCGCTTAATCAGGTGGCGGGTGAGTTCAGAGATATGCCGTTAGCCGGTATTGTGTTGGTTTCAGATGGGGCGGACAATGCCAATTGGGGATCTGACGAATTGGCGAATGTCACCGCCTATTTGAAATCTCAAAAAATTCCTGTTTATACGGTCGGCGTAGGGGAAGAGCAGGTCACCCGGGATATTGAAGTTCTGAAAGTGGCCACGTCGAAAACGGTGACTACGGGTTCGGTGACGGATCTTTTCGTCACCATTCGTAGTTTTGGATACGCAGGGCGGACGGTCAATCTGAAAATTAAAGAAGGGACCCGTATTATTCGCACCGAGCAGGTGCGTCTTGGGCAGGATGGGGATACCCAGCGTATCAAGCTGTCTTTATCCCCCGATTCGCCAGGGATTTTTGAGTATACCGCAGAAATAGAAACCGTGGCGACGGAAATGATCGAAGAAAATAACCAGCGACGATTTCTGGTCGATAACCGATCGAAAACCGCACGTATCCTCTATGTGGAAGGGTATCCCCGGAAAGAATTCAAATTCATTCGGCGTGCCCTGGAAGATGATACGCAGGTTCAACTGGTATCTATGGTCAGGATTTCTCCAGATGGTCGTCTCTATAGACAGGGTATTCAGGGAGCGGAAGAACTAAGAAGCGGATACCCGGTCAAAAAAGAAGAGTTATTTACCTATGACGCCATTATTCTGGGAGATATTGAGGCGTCCTGGTTTACCCCCGAGCAACTGAGCATGACCGAAGAGTTTGTGAGTATCCGTGGAGGTGGACTCCTTATGCTGGGCGGAGATCAAGGCTTTCAGGAAGGCGGTTATGCGGACACTCCGCTTGCAGATGTATTGCCGGTTCGCTTACGTGCCGGCGGCGGGGATGCGTGGGGCATGGGGATTGTAGATCATTCGTTTCGCTTGGGGCTTACACCGGATGGCCGTAATCATGCCCTGATGCGCCTGGACGCCGATCAGAATAAAAATCTTGCTCAATGGGATCAGATGCCGGAACTGACCGGTTATAATCGTGTCGGGCTAACCAAACCGGGCGCTACCGTGCTGGCTATTGATCCGGCGGCGGACCTGCTTGAAGGCTCAAATGTCATTCTGGCGATTCAACGATATGGCAAGGGGCGCTCAATGGCGTTTACTGCTTTCAGTTCCTGGCGATGGCAAATGCTTATGGAGTCGGTCGATCAGTCTCATGAGCGCTTCTGGCAACAAATTGCCCGCTGGCTGGCCCTGTCCTCACCGGGCCAGGTGACCGTAGCACTGGATAAAGAGTCTTATGCCGAACATGAAGCGGTCACCATTACAAGCCATGTCTTTGACAACACCTATGAACTGGCTAACGAGGCCAGCGTCTGGGCCCAGATAACCGGCCCTACAGGCCAGTCGGAAGCGGTACAATTGGACTGGGCATTCGGTGATAACGGCGTCTATCGAGCAGAGTATCAACCGAAAATCGGCGGTATTCACCAGGTTGAGGTGTCGGTCCGGTCTCCGGCGTCTATCACCTTCCGCGATCAGACCGGATTCAGCGTGGCCGCTTCGGTCGCTGAATTTACGGATGCCACCCTTCATGCCGATGTCCTGAAACGGCTTTCAGAGTCCACCGGGGGCGTTTACGTACCACTTAAAGATATACAAACGATTACAAATCGGATACCACCTGTTAAGCAGACGACATCCATGACCCGCGAGCGTGATCTCAGAGATACGACCCCGCTCTTTTCAGCTATTTTTCTTTTCCTGGGTGTAGAATGGTTTCTGCGACGTCGTAAAGGCCTGTCGTGACAGATAGAAATTGGCGATCGGTGATTGGCGATTGACTGATTTGTTTTTCAATCACCAATCGCCAATCACCGATCAGTCACTAGGAATGCCTATGATTCACCGTCTATATATGATCTGTTTCATCATGCTGGGGTCTAATGCACCGGTGGGGGCAGTTCAACCGTTACAGTCTTCAACCGGCGTCCAGTATGCCGTAATCATTGCCGGTATTGGTGGTGAGCCACAGTATGTTGATCAAAATTGGCAATGGTCAAGCGGCATATACGAGGTTTTGAAAGAAGAACATAAATTTACTGAAAATCAGCTTTTTTTACTGGTCGAGAACCCTGATATGGATCCGGCCATTCCTGCTCGAAAATCTACACTTGAGGAAATACAAAACACCTTCGACCTGCTCGGTCAACGCATGCAATCTGAGGATGATCTCTTTATCATCCTTATCGGCCATGGAAGCGCCACAGGACGCGGTGCCAAGCTGAACATATCAGGACCGGACCTATCAGCTTCCGCTCTCAATACACTTCTGGATAAAGTGAAATCAAGGTACCTGGTGATCGTCAATGGCGCCAGTTCAAGTGCACCATATATAAACGCTCTCAGTGGCCCCAACCGGGCTATTATCACGGCGACAAAAAGTGGGGGCGAACGCCTGGCCACTGTTTTTTCAGCCCACTTTATGGCCGCACTGTCTATGGTCAATAGTGATCTTGACAAAGATGGTCAGGTCTCGCTCCTGGAGACGTTTAACTACACCCGCCTTAAAACGGCCGAGTGGTATGAGGAGCAGGGTCGACTGGCAACAGAGCATCCGCTCCTTGATGACAATGGAGATCAATCAGGCAGCCGGGAACCCGGGGACAAGGCCCCGGACGGAGCACTCGCCCGAAGAATTCGTTTCGGACGACAGGCGCCGATCGCTGTCCAATCTGAGGGGACAGGTGAAGCCATTGCGCTTCGTAAAAAAATAGAAACGCTTCAGGAACAGATCAACACCTTAAGACGGGAAAAAGACACACTGACCCCGGAAACCTATTCGGGGCGTCTGGAAGAACTGCTGATCCAACTGGCCCAAGCAAACAGGGAACGGAAGGCCATACAGGAAGAACCGTAAAAGCGGGATGGAAGGGTGGAAAGTGATTCCGTCTGCTTCTGTAAGCAGTGACTTGATTTATTAATCCATGCTGTCGATTTTCCGACTTTATTACCGGAGTATCTATGCCCGACATTCTATCGATTCATGCCCGAGAAGTGCTGGACTCAAGAGGAAATCCTACGGTTGAGGTGGACGTCACACTTTCCTGTGGCGCCAGGGGACGAGCGATCGTGCCCTCCGGCGCCTCTACAGGCGCCCATGAAGCCTGGGAACGGCGGGATGAAGATCGCTTACGATATAAAGGGAAGGGCGTACTGAAGGCCGTGGCCGGCGTCAACGAATCTATTGCCCCAGTGCTACTCGGCAAAGATGCAACCGACCAGGCTGGTCTCGACCGGACTATGATTGATCTGGATGGTACGGCTAATAAGAAAAAAATAGGCGCCAATGCTATTTTGGGGGTCTCTCTGGCGATAGCCCACGCAGCAGCAGAGGCCGTAGGATTGCCCCTATATAGATATCTCGGCGGTGTCAATGCGACTGTGCTGCCGGTACCCATGATGAATGTGATCAATGGCGGCGCCCATGCCGACAACAACGTCGATATACAGGAGTTTATGATTATGCCGGTCGGCGCGTCCTGTTTTTCCGAAGCGCTACGTATGGGTGCAGAGACGTTTCACAGTCTGAAACAGGTTCTTCAGAAAAAAGGCCTTTCGACCGCTGTAGGGGATGAGGGCGGATTTGCCCCTGATCTGTCTTCGAATGAAGAAGCAATTCAGGTTCTTCTGGACGGCATCACAGACGCCGGCTACGAACCGGGGCGTGATGTCATGATCGCCCTGGATGCCGCAGCTACCGAATTCTATCATGAGGGGATGTACAATCTGAAAGCTGAAGCATCCTCAAAAAAATCTGGCACGGAACTCATCGAGTTTTATAGTGATTTTGTCGCGAAATACCCCATCCTTTCCATTGAAGACGGTTTGGCGGAGGATGATTGGGATAGTTGGAAAACGCTTACAGAGCGCCTCGGAAACCGGGTTCAACTGGTAGGAGATGATCTGTTCGTAACCAATACGGAGCGTCTATCTCGAGGTATTGAGACCGGGGTGGCCAACAGTATTTTGATCAAAGTGAACCAGATAGGCACCCTGACAGAGACCTTGAATGCCATTGAGATGGCCTATAAGGCAAGTTATACCGCCATTATTTCCCACCGCTCGGGAGAAACAGAAGACACCACGATTGCCGATATTGCCGTAGCCACCCGGTCCGGTCAAATCAAAACGGGCTCTCTTTGCCGGTCCGAACGTATCGCCAAATATAACCAGTTGCTTCGAATCGAAGAAACCTTGGGAGCTCAGGCCCAGTACGCCGGCCGTTCGATTCTGCGTTCGGGTTCATAACTCCGGAGGGACTATTATGGCAGGCCACATCAATTTTAAATATTCCGCCGACCAGGTGACCACGCCCAGACGTCGGAAACGGACCAGATCCGGTCGGAGTACTGTACGTTTGATCTTATTGACGACCATGGTCCTTGTCCTTTCCTACCTCTACATCGGCGGAAACTATGGCTGGTATAATATGTGGCAACTCAAGCAGGGGAAATCTCAACTGGAGGACGAAATCAGTCGTCTGGAAGCGCGCAAGTTTGATTTAACCAGTGATTTTGAATTGCTGAAGGAAACCCCCGGGGGAGATGCCCGATTTCGTTTCGAAATGGAGCGACTCGCGAGAGAGAAACACGGCATGACCCGTGAGGATGAATTGATCTATCGTTTTTCATCCGAGGAAGACTCCACGGGAACCTCCGAACCCTAAAAAAATTGTAGGCGCAGAAATCTTATGGCTATCCAGACCACAGACGCTATTGTCTTATATCGTAATGTTCTGGGGGATTCCAGTCTCCTTGTTACCCTGTACACACGCGACTTCGGCAAGTTGAAAGTGGTTGCACGCGGCGCTCGGAAGCCGAAAAGCAAGATGGCGTCCGCTTTTCAACCCTTCACCTTGATTTCGGTAACTTTTCGCCGTAAAGAGCACAGGGAACTACAAACCCTCAGCAAGGCAGAAGTTCTCTCTACTTTTCGGTATCTGGGTGAAAATCTGACCAAAATGGCGTATGCCAGCGCTGTAGCGGAATTAATCAATCGTCTGGTCATCGGCGAAGAACCAAGTGAAGAACTCTTTAATCTGATTATCCAGACGCTAAATGCTTTGAATCATCTGCCTGAGGTAGCCGGTGAGGTCGTATTCTGGCGATTCCAACTTCAATTTGCGACCACGTTCGGATATGCGCCGCAATTTTCCAACTGCATTGGATGCGTCCACGCTCTGAAAGAAACACCTGTTCGTTTCAGTCCGGCTCTGGGAGGGGCCTTGTGTCCCCAGTGTCAGGCACAGGACATCAGCGCTTTTGAAATCTCTCTTGGAACGATAAAACTGTTGGACCGCATTCAAAAACTTCCATTAGATAACTTGGCCCGGCTCAGGTCGTCCAAGTTATCTCGCCAGGAAATTCACCGCATGATCCGGGCTTTTTTCCTGTATCATATGGACGACGCTCGAGAGCTCAAAGCGCTTCAATTTCTCCAATCTTTAGAGCTTGATCAGGATCCGGCATCCTTTATGGCAAAACATACAGCATCGGAGAACCAACCGGGAACCAAGCCTTAGGGTTCGTGTAAATATAAGTGGCCTGATATTTCGGAAACGAGATACCGGTAAGTTATTTTTGCATGAATCCTTAAGACGTGGAGGACACATATGGTGGGCAAAATTCGGGGCTTTCTTTTTCTCTTCCTTCTGTTTATGGGTCTGGCCGTAGCCAGCGGTATCCTGGCCTTCGTTGACCTGAATCGCACCTGGAACTCTATCGATCGATGGGCACAAGAAAATATCCCATTTATGCAGGCGGAATCGGAAATAGTGGTCGCTGAAGGTTGGGAAGAGGATATCAAAATAGCAAAACTATTTACGGATGCGGCTGTGGACGCTATGAAAAAAGGCGAGGCCGGAGTTGGAGATCTTTACGATATAGGCCAATTTTATATGGACGCCAAAGAGGATGGAAAAATCGATAACCAGGAATTCGATCAGATGTTCAATATGGCGGAACAGTCAGGTATCGCCGATGCGGTGATGGATAAATTCCTGGAACCGATCGATAATATGCCTGTAGATCCACAACCAGCGATATTGCAACAACAGATTGAAGATTTGATGGGAGACCTGCAAAGAGCGTACGCCCGGGGCGGTATGAACGCGAGAGAGACAATGAGTATACTCAATCGAGCCCGGGCTTCAGGCATGTCAGCCCAGATGATGAGTATGCTGCCGCCCAACTACGATGAGGGGCGGGCGCGACAGGCCGTGCGTAATCTGGCCAAAGCCATGGCCCGTGGTCGGGCTTCAATCAGTGATGCGAATCAACTGATGCAAATGTTTATGAAAGCCATGTCGGACGGCAAATTTGATACGAATGAATTGAACCAATTGACGATGACAGCTGAACGGATGGCACGATGAAACGAAGCCTGTTTGACCGGCCTTGGAGTCGATAAGAAAGTCCATGACAACAGATATAGCATACGATGTCGTCACATGTGGTGAAGGATTACTTCGATTATCGCCGGCACGGTATGAACGCCTGGAGCAATCTAATGTTCTTGATGTCCATGTCACCGGAGCGGCACTGGAGGTTGCTGTCGGTGTTCAACGTCTGGGATTGCAGACCGCCTGGTTATCGGCGGTAGCCGACACCCCGTTGGGGAAGAAAGTGATCAACAAGGTCCAGGAACACGGCGTAGATACCCGTTATGTTTACCGGGTGCCGGAGGGACGTACAGGCCTCTGTTATGTCGAACCAGGCAGTGCGCCCCGGTTACCGCAATTCCTGTATGACCTGGATCATTCCGCCTTTCGTTCTACTCATCCTGAGCAGGTAAACTGGTCTTTGCTGACCCAAACCCGTGTATATCATATTGACGCCACATCAATGGCCGCCGATCCTGCTTATAGGCCCTGGCTTGAAAACAAATATATCGACCCAATCTCTTCAGGATGCATCACCAGTGTTTGCCTTGATGTTCCTGAAGGTCATCCGTTCCATGGCCAAATGACCTCCTTGATTGTCCGTCTGATAGAAGAGGCAGATTTAGTTGTGATCACGGTTCGGGCGCTCGAAACATTATGGGGCATCAGCGGAACATTAAATGAAGTGGCCTATGATATTAAACACCGGATTGCTGCCGATGTGGTGGCTGTCGTAGAAAATCGTCTTTCGACGCCGCGAGCCGGAAACTGGCAAGGGATAGCCATTGCCGATACCTTGTATGAAGACCGGATTTACAGAATGGAGGTTATTGATGCAGGGGGTACACTCAGCGCGTTCACCGCAGGGTTTTTATACGGCAAACTGACGGGCACCCTTGAAATCGCACTCAAATATGGTAACGCAGCCGCAGCGCTTGCCCATTCCATACCTGGTCATATAAGCTGGCTAACAAAGCAGGATCTGCAATCGCAAATAGAAGGGGAAGGTACCAAATTACAACGATAAAATGGTCGAGGATGCCCAGACATGCCATCTAAAAACGAACAGTTACAAACGCTAAAAGACAGCGGTGTGGTCGCCGTAATTAGATCAGACCGGTCCGATGAACTGGTCCAGGTCGTTCAGGCGATCAGTGAAGGCGGAATACGAGCCATTGAGATTACGATGACCACACCGGGGGCACTGGATGTAATCAAGACGTGTGTCGCAAAGTTCAAGACATCGGTTCTTATCGGCGCCGGTACGATATTGGATACCGAAACGGCAAGAGTCGCCATTCTGGCCGGTGCCGAATACCTGGTAGCTCCGACGCTGAATCCGGCGGTGATCGAACTCTGTCGACGCTACAACAAAATTGTAATTCCCGGCGCTCTGACGCCTACAGAAATACTAACCGCCTGGGAATGTGGGGCCGATCTCGTCAAAGTCTTTCCAGCGACGACGATGGGCCCCCGATATTTCCGCGATGTCAAAGGACCGTTACCCCAGATCGACCTGATCCCCACGGGTGGGGTAAATCTGGAGAATGCAGGTGACTTTATTCGAGCAGGTGCCAGTGCTATCGCTGTCGGCAGTAATCTGATAGATAAACAGGCTGTGGCCAGGGGTGCCTGGCAGGTCATCCGCGATACGGCCCGGAAATATGTCGAGGCGGTCCATAATGCGCGACAGGATAAAGCATGATACGTAAAGCCGTCATACCCGTCGCCGGGCTGGGCACAAGATTATTACCGTTAACCAAAACCATACCCAAGGAAATGCTGCCCGTTGGCCGTAAGCCGACCATTCATCATATAGTCGATGAATTGGTTGAAGCGGGCATTGATCAAATTCTTTTTATTACTGCCCGGCACAAACGGACGATTGAGGACTATTTCGATCACGATACCGCTCTGGAAACACGACTGCGGTCGCAGGGAAGGAATGATCTGGCGGATTCGATCAGCATACCGGATGTTGAGTTTATGTCCATACGCCAAAATAAACCAGCTGGTAACGGTGACGCCGTACTGTTGGCCCACAACTTTATCGGTGCTGATCCGGTCGTGGTCGCCTGGGGAGATGCCATCATACATACACCGCCCGGCCGAAATGTGGTTCAACGGATGATCGAAGTACATCAGCAACAGGGCGCCGCGTGTACTATCGCGGTGGAGACTGTGCCCGAGGAGAAGGTGGCCCGATACGGTATCGTACATCCTATATATGAAGCAGACGAGGCCTTTCCCATTGATGATCTGGTTGAAAAACCGGACCTGACCGTCGCGCCTAGCCGGTATGCCGTTTCAGCCCGATACATTTGTAACCCGGATATTATTTCCGCCCTGGACAAAACGCCGCCCGGACGAGATGGAGAACTCTGGCTGGTAGATGCCATCAGAACACTCCTTCAAGATGGGAAAAAGGTCTGGTGTGTGCATCTCGGCGCTGATTGCCGGCGATACGATATCGGCAGTCCGAGAACGTACTGGGAAGCCTGTGTTGACTTTGCCCTGACTGATGCTGAAGAGGGTACCGCCTTTCGGGATCATCTTCGAACCAGAATCAATTTTTAAATATCAGGAAAAACAATGGAAACAGTATTAGTTGTTGACGACCGGCCGGCTAATTTAGCGCTTCTGGAAGATATATTAAACAGCGCAGGATATAACGTGATCTCTGCGCAAGACGGAAACCAGGGTTTGGAACAGGTAAAAACACATCTTCCGGACCTGATTATTTCCGATATTCTGATACCGAATATGGATGGCTTTGAATTCTGCCATTCTATTCGTGCTTTGCCGGACGGTGCCAAGACCCCCTTCCTTTTTCTTACCGGAGCCTATGTCAGCCAGGAGGATGAAGAATTTGCTCTGAAAATCGGCGCCAACCGTTTTATGCGGCGTCCGTTCCAAAATGAAGAACTGGTCAAGACCGTACATGAGTTACTGACGATCCAACCGGTGCAGATCCCGGTAAATCAGCCGGACCTGGATGAAAGACGTTACCTTAAAGAACATGTCAACCGATTGACCCAGGCGCTGGAAGATAAAGTGGTGGCATTGAAAAAGGTGATGCAGCAAAATGCCCTTCTGCTTAAAGACTCCAAGCACCACGAGGCGGAATTGGAAAAAAGTCTGTCTGAGCTGCAGGATACCCAATCGTATCTCGTACAGTCTGAACGGTTGTCGGCGGTCGGTCAACTGGTCGCCGGTGTTGCCCATGAATTAAATAACCCCTTGGCGATTATTATAGGCTATGCCCAGCTTGTACTCCGTATGCCGGAAGTCACGCCGCGTATGGAAGAATGTCTGAATAAATTGGAAGACGACGGCCAGCGTTGTCAGCGCATCGTGCATCACCTGACCATTTTCGTGACGGGTGACACCGTCAGGCGTGATACCCTGTCCTTTATCGAAAAAACCGAAAATCCATATCTGACCAAGCCTTTCGACATCGAAAGAGTCCGCTAGGTCGTTGCATATAGACTTTCTGACAATTGAGACGTTAGTGCTACCAGGGAATAATCAATGGCCCCTATTATTCGATGCTCTGCGCCGGGCAGGGCTGGTATTATCGGTAATCCGACCGATATGTATGGAGGCAGTGTCCTCTCCTGCTCGATCATGGAACGCGCTACGGTGACGTTGAAGCCTTCGGACAGGCTCATCCTTGACAGTGGTACGGAACAATGTCTTGTTGAATCCCTCGATGACCTGGGGCTAAACGGGGACTATTTTGATATTGCTAAAGTTGTACTGACCGGTTCGGAATCTACGGATATCCACGCGCATATTTCATGGACGACAGAAGTGCCGTTTCGTGCGGGCTTATCCGGTTCGACGGCCCTGCTGGTATCCACCCTTGCTGCAGTTCTGACCTACCGTAATCTTCAGTTTACCCCTTATCATATGGCAGAGTCAGCCCGTATGATCGAATATAATCATCTGGGGGTCTTTTGCGGCTATCAGGACGCCTATATGTGTACCTTTGGCGGTATCAATTATATGGATTTCAGAGGAAAAGAATTTCATCAACCATTCGGCGAAGATCCGTATGCTACCATAGAGCCGTTGTCTGATTGCCTATTACCGATCACGCTCATTATTACCGGGGGACAGCGGGTGTCAGGCATGGTCCATACGCCTATTAGAGAACGATGGGTAGCGGGTGAACCGGCTGTGGTAGACGCTTACAATACGATTGCTGACCTGGCCCGGTTGGGGAAAAAGGCGCTTCTCCACGGCCATTTGGATGAATTAGGGCGATTGATGAACGAGAATCAGGCTATATCACGATCATTGGGCGGCTCAAATCCTGAAGATGACCATTTTATCGCCCTGGCTCAGAAAGCGGGGGCTTTAGGCGCTAAATTAGCCGGGAGCAGCGGTGCCGTTATGGTTTTACATCCGGAACCATCAGCCATGATCGCAGCCGCCAGGGAAGCCGGGGCGACAGACATTCTCCAACCCGGTCCGAATTCGGGTCTTGAGATACATACGGCAGCGGGGTGAGCGTATTTTATCTTCCAATCAATATATACATGAGCATCCTCAAATTCATCCCTCCGCCTTTGTTGCGGAAAGCGCGAATTTGATCGGCGCGATCACCATCGAAAAAAACGCCAGCGTCTGGTATCAGGTTGTTATTCGAGCAGATGACGAGCCGGTAACAATCGAAGAGGGATCGAATATTCAAGACGGGACCGTTATTCATATCGATCCGGGCTTTCCTACATTTATTGGTAAAGGCGTCACCGTGGGACATCGGGCTATCGTCCACGGTGCCCACCTCGCGGATCACGTCATGATATCTATGGGGGCCATCATCTTAAGTGGTGCCCGAATCGGAGAACACAGCATCATTGGCGCCGGGGCGTTGGTCACCGAGGGTATGGACATCCCACCCGGATCACTTGTACTGGGTGTTCCCGGACGCATTATCAAATCCGTTACAGACGATCAAATTCAACGCATTCATCAGACGGCAGCAAGTTATATCGAGCGTAGAAAACACTACATCGCATTTCGACAAGCAACAGCTTGACATATAGTCTTTACAACCCGCAGACTACAATCTAAAATCCGCTCTGGCCCGACATATTTTTGCATTAAAATTTCTTGACATTTCGCAGGTCAACATGTACGTTGTTGTGTCTCGGATGCTTGGTATTGTGCGCCTGTAGCTCAATTGGATAGAGCACCTGACTACGGATCAGGAGGTTGGGGGTTCGACTCCCTCCGGGCGTACTTTTTACGGTAAACCTGAATGTATGGCAGACCATTTACATTCGCACGAATATTGGCAGCGACTGGCCCTTGAAGAAGCGGGATTGGCTACATCTGGCGGTGATGTGCCAGTGGGGGCTGTTGTCGTTTATGAAGGGAAAGTGATCGGACGCGGTCAAAACCGGATTGAACGAACCAATGATCCCACGGCACATGCGGAATTACTGGCGATTCGTGAAGCCTGTGCCGGGCAGGGCTATAAACGATTAATCGGTGCCACACTGTATGTCACGCTGGAACCGTGTGCCATGTGTGCCGGTGCAATTGTTCTTGCCCGGATTGATGCGTTGGTTTATGGTGCTGCCGACCCTATAACCGGAGCTTGTGGCTCCCTGAGAAATATTGTTCAGGATGAGCGATTGAACCATCAGGTCATTGTAACAGCAGGCATTCTTGCTGAGGCCTGTTCAGATCTGCTTAAAGATTTTTTCAGATCAAAGCGCCGGTGATAAAATCGGGGCTACAGCTTAGTTAAAACCAGGCCTCTTCGTAAAAGAAAGTTCCGAGTCATGAGTGCCGAGTAAGAGGCATCGAATAACTCAGTACTCGGTACTCATGACTCGGAACTGGTCTATTGGAGAGGTGCGAGAGTGGTTTAATCGGACGGTCTCGAAAACCGTTGTGCCTCCGGGCACCGTGGGTTCGAATCCCACCCTCTCCGTTAGGTGTTAGTACAGAGTAAAGAGTACAGAGTGCGTGAACATCTGGTTTTCTTCACCGTGTACTCTTTACTCTGACTGTTTTTGGAGAGGTGCGAGAGTGGTTTAATCGGCACGCCTGGAAAGCGTGTGTCTACCATGTGGACCGTGGGTTCGAATCCCACCCTCTCCGTAAAGGAAAGTTTCGAGTCATGAGTGCCGAGTAGGGCATAAATTCGGAACTCGGAACTGGTTTTTCGGGGCAGTAGCTCAGTTGGGAGAGCGCCAGAATCGCACTCTGGAGGTCGGCGGTTCGATCCCGCTCTGCTCCATATAAAATTGGCCGTTGTGGTTAACGGTCTCTTAATATCTGGCCAATGCATCATAAATGGTCGTGCTAGACGGGGAGTTAGCGGTGCCCTGTAACCCGCAACCCGCTACAGCGGGGTTGAATTCCCATTCTAAGGATCGATCTCGTGTTGTTGGTATTTGAATACGCGGTATTGAAAGTCAGGTCCTGCGCAACGTGAGATCGCCAAACCCCGTCAGGACCGGGAGGTAGCAGCGGTAAGCGACTCCTCTCGTGTGCCGTGGGGCCACCTGGCTGGAGCTGGCGATTCAGATACCCCAACACAAGACGATTCGAAGGTGGGTGCACGACCACTTTTTTATTTCTGCCGTGCATTACCCTCCTTATTCATTCATGTCACCCTGAAGCCCAATAGATTGTTTGATTGCAGGTAACCTATCGAATATGCCACACATACAGCATGGTTCGTGGGTGGTAGATTTAGAGAGAATCAGACAATCAGACCCGGAGATATAGGGTCATGGCCTATGAAGTAACAGCCCGAAGATGGCGTCCCCAGGAATTTGACGGCGTGGTTGGCCAGGACCACGTAACGACAACGCTGAAAAATGCGATTCAAGCCAGCCAGATTGCTCATGCCTATGTGTTTGCCGGACCTCGTGGTGTCGGGAAAACCACGACCGCCCGTATCCTGGCGAAAGCGTTGAACTGTGTCAACGGTCCCACTATAATCCCCTGTAACGTCTGCTCGTTCTGTAAAGAAATTGCAGAAGGACGAAGTGTAGATGTACTGGAGATCGACGGGGCATCCAATAACAAAGTGGAACAGATCAGAACACAGTTGCTTGAAAGCGTTAAATATACGCCGAGTCAGGGCAAGCACAAAATATATATCATTGATGAAGTGCACATGCTGACCAAAGAAGCCTTCAACGCGTTATTGAAAACGCTCGAAGAACCACCGGCGCATGTGTATTTTATTTTCGCAACAACCGACCCGCAGAAAGTTCTGCCGACTATTTTATCTCGGTGTCAGCGCTTTGATTTTCGGCGTATTTCCAGTCAGATGATTGTTGACCATCTTCGCCTGATCGCAGAGAAAAGCAGTTTTGCCGTCGATCCCGATGCCCTGGCCATCATTGCCAGACGGGCGGACGGCAGCATGCGGGATGCCGAAAGCCTGTTCGATCAGGTCGTCGCCTTTGGAGGCCCCGACCTGTCCGCCCGTGACGTGGCGCAGGTATTGGGGATCGTGGAACAAGATATCTATTTTGGACTGGTTGACATTATTGCCGAGCATGATGTACCCGCCGGACTGGACCTGGTACACAACATCCTTCATCAGGGGTATAACCTGGATGAGATTGCCCTCGGCATTTTAGAGCATTTACGTAACCTGTTAATCGTTAAAGCCGCACCCGACGCCACCGGGATACTCGATACGGCAGCGATGGATCTCGCACGATATCGTACGCAATGTGAGCGGTTTCAGACGGAAGATCTTCTAAGGCTGTCTCAGTTAGCTACACAGATGGAAAATGCGATTAAAACCAGTGCCCTGCCCAAAGTCCAACTTGAAACTGGTCTTGTCCGTATGATCCGGATGGAACCCTCTGTACTGCTCACAGACATACTGACGCGTTTATCCGAAATGGCCGAACGTATTGAACATGGTGAGAAACCTGAAGATCCGTCTGCACAGGAAACAATATCGCCAACACATCCCGTATCGGAGATAAAAAATCCACCTGTCCGACAAACAGAGTCTCCAACAAGGCCTGTACCGGAGAGTCCGCAATCTTCTCCATCCGCCTCTGAATCTACATCACCCTCTATGCTGATATCGGATCCTGTTCAGAAATCCAAGACGACTCCTTCAGAAGAATCGATAGACCTGGAAAAAGGATCTTTTACCTCTGATGAAAGGACCTCATCTCTTACAACCCCACCATCTGACGAGACGGTCGTTCATGATGAACTCCCTGCTGTTTCTTCAGAGGCGGCGTCAAATAGGACGCTTGAGGAAATTATACAACGCTGGCCTGATATATTGGAACAGATTACCCAGCAACGAATTTCATTGGGGAATTTTCTTGCCGCAGCGATGATTACAGGTTATCAAAAAAACATGGTCACGTTGACTTTTAGTACCGAGCACATGTTTCATAAACAGCAGGCAGAGAAAAAGGAAAGTGAAAGTCTTATCGAGAAGGTGTTCTCGGAAATTCTGGGCGTACGGACAAAAATCACCTGTGAGGTGACGGATAAGATGCCGTCAGAAGAAAACCATCAAGCCGTATTACCAAAAGAACCTTTGCCGGAAGTTAATGCCCATACCGCAGCCCGGCAAGATCCGGCAGTCAAACGAATACTGGACGAATTCGATGGTCAAATCATGGGTAAATGATAGATTTATGTCTTAAATCTATCACCATATTGAAAAGGAAATAACCATGGCAAAGGGCATGAGTGGTATGATGAAGCAGGTTCAGAAAATGCAGAAAAAAATGATGGAACTGCAAGGAGAACTCGAGCAACAACGCGTCGAAGGAACGGCTGGAGGCGGCATGATCACGGTGGTAGCCAACGGTCGTCAGGATATTCTTGAGATTAAGATCCAACCGGATGTGGTTGACCCGGATGATGTGGAAATGCTTGAAGACTTGATTCTGGCGGCTATTCATCAAGCGCAACAGAGAGCA